>JAFRLX010000055.1 GCA_017430965.1 Clostridia bacterium
AAATGCTTTTAGGTGCTTGCAGTTTGGCTGCGTTAATTTTCTGTAAATACAAAGTAAATAGCGAAGGCAGGCTTTCTCCTGTCGAGATATTTACTGCAGTAGTTACAAAAAGAAATCAGCCAAACCACATTATCCTTGATTGTTTTTATTCCCTGACTCGGCGCAGAGATTGACAAATTTTATCTCACTTTCTCGACCTCTGCCAGCTTGTAGACAAATGACTTTGTCTACAAGCTAAAACCTCGACTTTTGTCGAGGTTTTTTACTGCCCGGTTTCCGCGAATTTTGCCGTGTATGCAGCATTTTTTAGCGCTCAGAGAGTCTTGTTTCGCGCCTGAAAGCGGGGCGCTTTTTTGTTTTTTACGGAGGAAAAACTAAGGCGTTTTGTTGCACAAAAGTCGAATGAAAAGTCAAAAAACGGCCTCATTAAATTGTGCAAACAGCACAAGCGTGTGTCAAAAATTTCTACTATTTGCACAACAAAATGGCGACAAAAAACACAACTTGTACACAATGTATAAAATCGGTTCAAAAATTCGTTAAATTTTCCAGTCTCTTTTTATATTATTCTAATTGACATTATATACCCGAAGTGCTACAATACAGGAGTATAGTAGATTAGTCTCGGGTGTACTACGCCCTTCAGCGTATATTACGCGTGCGTATAGTATACACTTTTGAGAACTTTCACATGCGCCCATACTTGTTGAAAAGGAGAGATTTTTATGGCGAAACAATTCAAAAAAGCTCTATGCCTCGTTTTGGCTGTTTTGTTAGCGTTCAGCTGCTTTGCCGTAAGCGCTTTTGCTTACACAGGCTATGACCGCAACGGCCCCAGCGATTCGCTTAGAGTGCAGTCTGTTGTCAATGTCGACAAAACAACCTATTCTGTCGGCGACACCGTAACTGCGACAATCACTCTCAACCACCCGAATGATTCGGTCATCGGCTATCAAGGCTTCCTTGTCTTTGATAAGAGCGCGCTTGATTTCACAGGCGTGGAGCTGTTGTCCGGATTTGAGTATTTCGATCCCTCAATGGAGCCCGCTGCGGCAACGGCAATTGACCCCACCGCATTAACCATGGGCATCGGCGGTGATCCTTTCACGGCAGACAGTTTTGATGACCTTATCGGTTATGCAAATCTCAGTCAACCGGCAGTCATCAACCTTGCAGTGCTCAATCTTGACGGTTTGGCTGCAGGCAGCGATGCTGTGGCAAAGTTTACCTTTGAGGCGACAAACGGTGTAGAGTCGAGCAAAATCGCTTTAGTTCCTTCTATTGTCTTTGGTTCCTCAATCGGTTACTTCAACTGTGCGGCTACCACTTCGACCGAATCTGTTTATGAAACCGCATTCTCGGCAACCAGTCCCTCCGCTTCCTTTAAGATTACCGGCGGTTCCGGCCACACCTATTGGGATATTACCTTTACCGGTATCAGAAATCCCGACGGTTCCATGGCTGACCCGATTGTCAAGTCCACGGAAGATGGCGAATGGCCCGAAGCACCCACTGTTCCGGATTATGATTCAGGTGATTATCATTACACCTTCTCCGGCGTGTGGTCACCGGCTTTAGCTGTGGCAACCGCAGCCGCAACATATATGCCGCTTTACAACGAGAGCTTTGTCTCTGCTAATTATAATGCTTATAACGCTGCAGTCGCTGCGGCGAACACAAAGCTTAACGATGGTACTGCTTGGACAACAGACAGCGTGGCAGCTTTGACAGCAGCTTTGAATACAGATGTCAGCGGTTTGGGCAGAACCTCACAACAAACTGTGGATGACCAAACAGCTTTAATCATTCAAAAGACAGCCGAACTTGAAGAACAGGCAGCTGTTTACGAAATCAAGTTTGAAGTCAAAGGCTTAATTGTTTCCACCCAGCAGGTTACTGCAGGGGAGATGCCGCAGGCACCGACCGTTTCCGATTACAGAGACGACGCGAAGAATTACCACTTCACCGGTTGGAGCCCCGCTGTTGCACCGGCAGCAGGCAACACCACCTATGTGGCACAGTTCTCCGAAACTTGGATTGATTATAACATCACCTTTAATTGGGTAGGCGGTTCCACCACCGTGAAGACTCACTGGGGCGATATGCCGCAGGAGCCGACCGTTCCGAGTTATGAGGATGCTTCCACCACTTATGTGTTTAAAGCTTGGAATCCCGCTGTGGTCGCTTGCGCAGGTAACGCTACCTATGAAGCCACCTACACCGAGTCCACCAAGGATTTTGTCATTAAGTTTGTGGATGAAAACGGCACTACCATTTTGAAGGAAGAATCTCTTCCCTACGGTTCCGCAATTGTGGCACCGACTGATCCTACCAAGCCTGCAGATAACACCTATACCTACAGCTTCAGCGGCTGGAGCCCCGCACTTCCGGCAGGCGCCACCGTCACCAAGGATCAAACCTACACCGCCACCTATACTCCTACCTTTATTGAGTACCCCATTACCTTTAACTGGGCAAATGGCGGAACCCAAACCACCAATTACCATTACGGCGAAACCGTTACCCAACCGAATGTTCCGGATTATCAGGATAATACCTATAATTACAGCTTCGATCGTTGGGATACAGAAGTAACAACAGTTCAGGGCGCACAAACATATAACGCCGAGTATACCTATACTTATAGAGAGTATACCATCAGCTTTACTTGGGCGAACGGCGGTAGCGCGGAAGTGACTGCTCACTGGGGCGATATGCCGCAGGCACCGACCGTTCCGAGCTATGAGGAAGGCGGCAAGACCTATTCCTTCTCCGGTTGGAATCCCACTTTGGTCGCTTGTGCAGGCGATGCTTCCTATGAAGCGACCTATTCCTCGGAAGATATCTATTATTCTATTACCTTTAATATTGAAGGCGTAGAGACCACTCAATCTGTCAAAGCAGGCACCATGCCGGAAATTCCGGAATTGGTTAACCATGCTGACCTGACTGACGGTGACTACGAAATCACCTACTCCGGTTGGGATGCGACAATCGTTCCCGCAGCGGGCGATGTTACCTACACTGCTCTGTATTCCAGAGACTTTATAGAAGCCGATTACAGCGCAGTCAATGATGCAATCGCTGCAGCACAAGCGGTGAATAGAGATATTTATACCGCCGAAACGCTTGCAGTGCTCGATGAAAAGCTCGCAGATGTTCAAACCGGCCTTGGCAGAACCAAGCAGGATGAGGTAGAGGCGATGGCAGCTGCCATTCAGGCAGCTATCAGTGCTCTTGAACTCAAGCCTGCCGACTACGAAGCCTACAATGCAGCTGTTGCCGATTTACAGGCAGAACTGCAAAAGGATGATTACACACCCGATTCCATCGCATTGGTCACCGGAGAGCTTTCGGATATCGACAATGCGTTGGCAAAAGACCTTAAGATCATCGACCAAACAACGGTTGACAATGCAAAGGCAGCAGTAGAAGCTTTGTGGGCACACCTTGTTGTCAAAGCCGACAAGAGCGTGCTCAAGGAACTCATTGACCAAGCCGAGGCATTAGACCCCGACAAGTATGTGGATTTCAGCGATGTCACCACAGCACTTGCCAATGCCAACACCGTTTATGAAGATGACAACGCAACCAATGAAGAGGTTGCCGGCGCCATCACAGCACTCAGAAGTGCATTGAACGATTTGGTCAAGAAGAATGCCGATTACACTGCTTGGAATGCACTTGAAGAGCAGTTTGCGGCTGTGAAGACTCAGTACTACACTCCCGCATCTGTTGCAGCGGTGCAGGCAGTGCTTGATCAGGTACAAAAGGGTCAGGATATTGACTATCAACCCACTCTGGATGCATTGACAGCAGACCTTGAAGCTGCCATCAACGCCCTCGAATTAATCACAAGTTGGCAGGGCGAAACCGATTGGGAAGGTGTTGACCATCCGTACTTCTACTCCAACCTCGAGTTCGAGCAGGAGATTGATGAAGAAGATCCCGCCAACATCGTTGTCAAGGTTTACCTCAACCACCCGCTTGATACGGTTGACGGTATCCAAATTGCCGCATTGTACGATGCACAGGCAATGACCTTTAAGACAGCAGACATCAATAACGGTTCGCTTCTGTTTACCGAAACCGGCGTTGCTTCCTTCAACCCGGCGGATTACGGCTTAGATACCATGGGCAAAGCCAATGTATTGAAGCTCGCAGCAGATTTCGATGCAGCGCTTGCTCCCACAGAAGCTTCCAGAGATTTAGTAGCAACTCTCCACTTTACTGCAACCGGTGCAGCAAGCACCTCCTACATTAAGGCAGTGCCGCTTGCTTCCAACACCACAGCAGAAAAATCTGTCTACTCCGCAGCCATCAATGGCGAAGAAGAGTTCTTCATGCACAATGATGCAGCAGACCTTGTTCTTGCCGCTGTGGAAACAGGCAGTGTGATTGGTTCCTTCACCGGTGATAACGGAATTGCTCCTGTCACCATCACCTTAAGCGATGGCACCAACGAGTACACCACCGAGGTTTCCGGTAAGAGCGCAAACTACAGCTTTGAGAATGTGATTCCCGGCACCTATGTGGTTACAATGAGTGCAGTCGGTTCTCTCGGTTTCACGGTTAAGAATGTAGTCGTGACAGCCGGTGAGGTGAAGGAAGTACCTTCCGTTAAGTTGATCTTCGGCGATTGCAATGAGGATGGCAGAATCAATGGTTTGGACATCGGTTTCTATCTTCCCAGATACGGTTTGAGCGGTGAAGAAGCTCCCTCTTGCGATGTTAACGGCGACAACTCCATCAATGCACTTGACCTTGGTATGATTATCAATGGTACTCGCTTCGGTCAAAGTGCGGCAATGCAAGTTATCACACTGTAAACTTGATTAAGTTTTAATGAATGTTTTATATATTAAGTAAATAAGAAACAAATTATTAAATAAAGAATCGAGAAGAGCTATGAAAAGAAATGTATTAAAAATTTTGGTTCCGGTATTAGTGCTTGCAATGTTGCTTCAAGTGCCGTTTGCTTTTAGCGCGAGCGCGAGTGCATTATCGGAGAGCACAAGCTATGAATTTGTTGTCAGCAAGGCAGATGCCTCTGCTGCCGGCGACATCGAGGTGAAATTATTCACCACCACCGACAACACAGAACTTATCGATACCTTTGGGGCCTGCTTGGTTTTGGATGCAAACTCCTTTGACTTTGTCAACAAATCCGGCGAAGTCATCACAGACGATTACAAGCAAACCTCTAAGCAGGTGGGCGAGGCTTTTGACCACACCGCCGTGCCTGTGGATGAAGGGGAATCCTTTGTGAGCTTAGCTACCTGCTCCATGGTTTCCTACAACAGCGAAACCGAGCAGTTCTACCTGTTCATCAGCGGTCTTTCCTATGATGGTTTGACAGTGGACGGTAAGTGCGAGCTGGCGAACTTCCGCCTTCAGACTAAGGAAGGTGTGAAGCCTGCCGACACCAATATGAGAAAGATGGAATTGAGCGAGTGGAAAGGCGACTGCCCCTCTTCTGCCGTTTATCCCGGTGAAATCAGCTCTAAGGAAACCTACTTTGTTCCTGCTGCCGAGAACATCGTAACCGATGTTACCGTGACCATTGATTGGCCGCAAAACGGCTCTGTCAACGGTTTGGCAGGCATTTCTAAAGTGGATAACCCGAGCGCTACCATCACCGTAACCCTTTTCAATGATGACCATACCTACACCACTACCACGCAGGGTACCGATGGCTACCAGTTTACCGATGTGGAGGAAGGTACTTACACCATCCAAATTTCCGCAGTAGGTTCCTTAGGTTTTACCATCAACAATGTGGTTGTAACTGCAGATAACGAAACCGTTACACCGGCGATTTACCTGATTTTCGGTGACTGCAATGAAGATGGCAGAATCAACGGTTTGGATATCGGTTTTTATCTGCCCAGATATGGTTTGGGTGGTGCAGAAGCACCGTCTTGCGATGTGAATGGTGACAACTCCATCAATGCGCTTGACCTTGGTATGATTATCAATGGTGTCCGCTTTGGTCAAAGTTCCGCACAGCAAGTCATTGATATGAGTGAGGTTTAATGCCCGTTGAGTATTAAAAAAATAGGCAGTATTGCCCTTGCGGCAATCATACTATTACAGTGTTTGGTAATTTTTCCGTCGGCTGCGGATTTGTCGAAAGAATCCTCATTCGCTTTCACCTTTACGAAAGCGCCGGAGGATGCTCCGGGAAATATTTTGGCAACTATGTATTGCCAAACCAATCCGAAAGAATTGATTACCACTCTCGGCTCTACCTTTGTCATCAATACCGAGTATATCGATATTGTCAATAAGAAAGGTGAAGCAACCACTGACAGCTATAAAAAAGATTTCAGTACGCTTGGCAAGTCCTCGACTGTGGCAGCAGCCGAGGGTGTAGCCTTCACCGGTTTCCGCGGTTTGAGCATTGCTTCTTACAATGCTTCCTCCAAGCTGATGTATATCTTCCTTTGCGGTATGTCCATGGAAGGTGTGCAGATTGAGGGAAAGAGCAAAATTGCTACCATTTATCTGAACGCGAAAACCGAAGGGAAGCTGCCCGCTGATTCTATTCGCCTGCTCAAGCAGAGCGAAATCGGCAAGCAGTGCCCCTCCAAGGCGGTATTTGTTTCGGAAATCAGTTCCAAAGAAGCAATTGGCGAAACACCCAGTCCGGTCACCTTATCGGTGGATGAATCGCTGATGGAAGCGCAAAAGGAACCGACTACCGAAGCAGAGAAAACGACTGAGGCGCCGAGCGAAAAGCCGGAAGAGCAGTCGACCCAAAAGCCCGGCGAGGAAACAACGCAAAAACCCGGTGGGGACGAGGGAACCCAACAAGAAACAACAACCGCAGCGAAAACACCTGTCACCAAAAAGGTGCAGGAGATGAGCGAAGCGGAAATCAAAAAAGAAGTGCAGCAAAAAGCAGTTGCCATTGAGCGCGCGCCGCTGACCGAGACCCAAAAACAGAGCAGCGAGTATAAAGCCTATGAAAAGGCGCTCGCCGAAGCTGAGAAAGTTTTGGAGGATGACAGCGCAAGCTTGGAGCAAAAGCAGCAAGCGCTTGAAAAAGTGCGCAAGGCCGAAAAAGCGCTGGTGGAGAAATTTCCGGAACTGGCAGAGAAGCTGGAACCCGCTGAATCCTCCGCCAAGGGCAGCTCCAAGTGGCTTTATATCGGCATCGGTGCCGGTGTAGCCGTGCTTGCGGCAGTGGTGATTGTACTTGCTGTGCGCAAAAAGAAGAAAACCCCTAATTCGTTATAACTAATCCTTACCGAGAGGCAAATGACTTTAATGGTAGCAGATTAAAAGTAATGCGCTAATCATTTAGGATTATGTATATAAAATATTTCATGGAGGTAAATTATGAAGGTCAAAAAAGTATTGAGCCTTGTACTTGCCGTTTTGTTGGTATTTTCCATGATACCGATTCAGCTGATGACAAGTGCAGGCTTAGAACCGACCACATTTGGAAACAACTCGGACTTTAGTCTGGATGTTTCCGTGGCTGACTCCGGTGACTATGCCGGTTGTATCGATGTTGCATTAAAGATTCACATCAATTACAGCGATTTAGCATCGGGCAATGACAGAAAGCTCGCTACCTTCAATCAGGTTATCAAACTTGATCCGACCCTTGTGAGCACTGTTAGCAAGAAGAAATCAACCAGAGGTACTCCGAACATGGCAGCAATGATTGCGGAAGCACAGTCTGCCGGTTATATCGGTACCACCAAGGACTGGGCAATTATTGCCAATCCGATTGAATATGAAGAAGAGGAAGAGGCAGCTTACACCATTTCTCCGAACTCAACACTTTGCTATGATGAAGATAGCGGCATGGTGTTCATTCAGTTGGGCGGTTATCTTGACAGCGCAGACCTTGCTTATGAAAACACTGAAGGCACAAGTGCCGACATGACTTTGGTTCACTTGTATTTGAAGCCTCAGGACGGCAAAGATTTAACGGATGCACCGAGCGGCATTCTTTTGGCAACAGATGATGAAGCAACTGCTGCTTCCATGCCTGCTTGTATGGCACCCACATTTGTCAGCAGCTTCTCAACTGACCCGGCTTCTCCGAACAGCTCCGACACCGAATTCTCTCCCGAATTCTATCCGACAAGCACTTGGACCATTACTTTCACCGGTATCAAGAATGCTGACGGTTCCGCGGCAGACAATGTCGTGCTCACTGTCAATGACGGCGAAGCGGTAGAAGCTCCGACTTTGGTAAATTACAACGATGGCGACTTTGATTATACCGCAACCGGTTGGGATAAAGAAGTTGTCACTCCCGCTGCTGCAGATGCTACCTATACTGCACAGTATGCAAAGAAAAACAACGATGCCACTGCACTTCAAACTGAAGTAACAGCGGACGAAGCTCTTAAAGAAGATGATTACAAGTCCGGTTGGGATAACTTTGCTACGAAGTTAGCTGCAGCGCAAACTGTTTTGGAAAACAACGCGAGCGATAATCCCGATAACTGGCCGACTGCAACTGAAATTGCAACAGCTCTTTCCGAATTGCAGACTGCAAAGAGCCAGCTGGTTCCGAAGGATGTATTCTTCGACATCACCTTCGTGTGGACCACTGAAAACGGTGATCAACGCCAGGCAGTTCCCACTCAGAAAGATACGGTTCCGACTCCGCCGCAAGGTTCTACCGATGGTTACGAAACCGCTACCACAACCTATACCTTTGCAGGTTGGTTAGATGAGAATAAGGAGCCGGTCGATGCACTTGCTCCCGCTACAGAAGCAACCACCTATACGGCTTACTATACGGATGCACCTAAGACTGCTACAATCAGCTTCGTATATCGCGTTGCCGATGGCGAATCCGCTTATAGGGAAGTCACCACCGATGGCACCGTAGTCAATATCGGCTCCGCTGCAGCGGATTGCGTTCCCGCAGATGCCGTAACCTTCTACACCAATGATGGTTTGAAGGAATACCAGCTGACCGGTTGGAGTCCCGAACTCGGCGAAGTCAGCGGCGACACCCAGTATGTTGCACAGTACACTATGGTTGAACATCCGGCAGATTACACTGCCGTGGATACTGCTATCGCAGCATACAATGAAATGAAGCAGGCTGACCCGAACTTCAACGAGAGATACACCAAAGACTCCAGAGATGCTGTTGACAAAGCTATCAACGATGTTGTGCGCGGTTTACCCGACAGAGATCAGGAGCTGGTCAATCAAATGGCAGCTGCTATCCAAGATGCGATGGAAGCATTAGAAACCAGTGAAGTAACTGTAACCTACAATGTGCGCGGCACAGAGACTACCGAGAAATTTGCTTACGGCACCGCTGCAGCAGATGTTGCAGCCAAAGCACCGACTGTTCCGCAAACGATTGAAGACGGTGATTACGACTACACCTTCACCACTTGGTCTCCGGACTTCACCGATGTTGTAGCCGATGGTTGCACCTATTACCACGCACAGTTCGATGAAACCTTTGTTCCGATTTCTACCGAAGCTCTTGAAAGAGCTATCGCACAGAAGATAGCCGAGAGAGATAACGGTACGGAATGGACAGAGGAATCCGTAGCCGGCTTGAACGAACTCATTCAGGATGCTCAGAAGTATTTGCAAGACCCGCAGGTTTACGGCAGAAGCACACAACCTCAGGTAACGGCTGATACCAATACAATCCTCAACTATGAGCTTATTGAGAAGCAAGCTCCGGTTACTCAATACACCATCATCTTCCAGGATTGGGATGCCACCGAGATTTCCAAGCAGGTTGTGAATGCAGGCGACTCCATCACCGTTCCGGAAAATCCGACCAGACCGGATTCGGCAGACGGTAACTTTTCCTACACCTTCATCGGTTGGGGCGAAGATGTAGTCAATCCGCCGACAGAGAGTAAGACCTATACGGCACAGTATGAAACTGTTACTCACTTTGCTGACCTTGCTGCTCTTAACACTGCAATCGGCAATGCAAACAATAAGGTTGCCGCCGAGCAGGATATCTTTGATGAGAAGTATGCAAATGCCGATGCTTACAGGGCTGCAATCCAAGGTGCTCAGGACTTAGCGGATTCCAACCCGCTTCTCAGCCAACAGGGCACGGTTGACCAGACTGCTCAGGCATTGGAGAACTTCGAACTTGTTCCGAACCAGTTCACCATCACCTTCAAGCAGACCAAAGCAGGCGACACCGAGAGAATACTTGACTACGGCGCAACTCCGCAGGAGCCGGCTTTCGAAAACTTTGAAGATGGCGACGACGATGTAGCGCAGACCGGTTGGGATGCCACAATCGTTCCCGCAACATCGAATGCTACCTACAACGCTACCTACAGCAGAACCTTCGTTAAAGCAAATTATGGTGCAAACGATACCGCTGTAGCAGCAGCAAATCAGATTCTCGGCACAGAGAACGCAGATAAGATCTACACATCCGACTCTCTCAGCGCACTGCAGACTGCAGTTGATAACAATGTTGAGCAAGGTCTCGGCAGAACCCATCAGGGTGAAGTAAATACTGCTACAGATAATATCAACAATGCGATTGACGATATGCAGTATCAAATCTACACCGTGAAGTTCTATGTGGACGGCAGCGAGTATGCTTCCAATGATTATCACTACAATGATGATCTTCAAGTCCCGGCTTCCCCGACTAAGGCACCTGACAACACCTACACCTACAGCTTTAGCGGTTGGACTCCGGCACCCGCAGAGAAGGTAACTGCCACTACAACCTACAACGGCAGCTTTGAGCCGACCTATATCGAATACACCGTGAAATTCGTGGTTGACGGTCAGGATTATGATGTGCAGACACTCCACTTTGGTGACACTGTCGTCGCTCCGACCGACCCGACGAAGGCCCCGTCCGTTTCTACCGTTTACAGCTTCACAGGCTGGACTCCGGAAATTGTTCCGGTAGCAGGTGATGCCACCTACACTGCTCAGTTCGATGAGAGTGCAAGAAAGTACACCATTAAGTTTGTTGTGGACGGCACGGAAGTGAAGTCCGATGAAGTGGCTTACGGCGAAACTCCGGTAGCACCGGCAGACCCGACTAAGGACCCGACCGCTACCACCGTTTACACCTTCGCAGGCTGGGATCCGGCAGTTGAACCGGTAGCATGCGACCAGACTTACACCGCTCAGTTTGATGAGAGTGCAAGAAAGTACACCATTAAGTTTGTTGTGGACGGCACGGAAGTGAAGTCCGATGAAGTGGCTTACGGCGAAACTCCGGTAGCACCGGCAGATCCGACTAAGGACCCGAGCGTTTCTACCGTTTACACATTCGCAGGTTGGGATCCGGCAATTGCACCGGTAGCAGGCGACCAGACCTACACCGCTCAGTTCGATGAATCCCCGAGAATGTACACCGTGACCATCATTACCAAGAGTACGACAGATGCTTCTGATGTCACTGCAACTCAGGATGTTGCCTTTGGTGACACACCGGCAATGCCCACTCCGGCAACAGGCTTCGTCGTTGGTTCCACCCAGTATGACTTTACCGGTTGGAATCCGGAAGTTGCTCCGGTCGATGGCGATGTTACCTACACCGCTCAGTACACCGAGACTCCGGTACAAGGCGACACCTACACCATTAACTTTAAGTATGCGGATACTGCAGAGCAGGCTGTTGCCGGCGAAGCAGAGTACGCAGACCACACTGCAGTTTATGCGAAGGATGCAACCGTGAGCGTTCCGACTCCGGAAGACTTCACCACTGCAAGCGCAAGCTACAAGTTCACCGGTTGGGATAAGGAAGTTGGTCCTGCTGAAGCAGATGTTACCTATGTTGCTCAGTATGATGTAACTCCTCTTACCGAAACCTTTGAAATCAACTTCAGATATGCTGCTACCGCTGCTGAGGTTGACGATGGTCACCTTGAAGACCACTTCCAGACTGTAGCTGAAGGCGAAAAGCCTGAGGTTCCGACTCCGGCTGACTTTACAGATGGCAACACCACCTACACCTTCGTTGGTTGGGATAAGGAAGTTGTCGCTGCAACAGAAGATACTGTTTACACAGCTATCTACAAAGTTGAAACCGTATTCGTACCGGATATGACCGAGATTGAAGCACTTGTTGAAAGATACAATGACATGGTTCAATCAGGTGAATATGTCCAGGAAGATTTGGATGCAGTCAAAGCTTACATCGATGATATTTATGATAAGTATGACAACAATGAGTTTGCGAATCAAGAAGAAGTAGACGAAATGGCTGTCTATCTCAAGTATCTCGAAGATAACTGCAGAAAGATCGAAACTCCGGACGACGATAAGAAGGACGATGATAATAAGGATACCGATAACACGGATAAGAAGGAAGCCGATAAGAAGTCCTCTTCTTACAAGAAGTACTCCTCTTCCTCTCCGTCCACCGGTGACAATGCAACCTTAGTTGTGATGTCCGTCATCCTTGTTGCATCTATCGGTCTTGCCGTTGTTACGCTCAACAAGAGAAGAAAGGAAGATTTCTAATCTCTCTTTGTAACAACAACAAACCACAACCTTACCGTTTTTAAAAAGCGGTAACAGACCTTAAATGAACTCCATATAGGTGCGGGAGTTTGACCGCTCCCGCACCGAGAGTTCGTTTCCGGTTGTGCGCACTGCGAAAGTGCTGCCGACATTTCTGCTACAATGTTGGGATTGCACTGTGTGTGAAATTGCGCTGCAAAGCGCCGCAATCAAACCTTGCTTGCAGTGTGCGAATAAAAGAAGAAATAGGTAAAAACCTAAGTTTCAAAACTGTTTTTGAGATTTTGGGTTTTACCTATTTTTTATTTATTAATGTCTATAGACGCTTCCGCTCCGCCCCACCAAAAAAGTATGGAATGGTTAGCGTGAAAGAAAAGTATGGGGACTGTTCTTATACTTTTTTTAAAAGCACTGTATTTTTCGGCATCAGTTTATCCTTAGTGCGTTATCATTAAAAACCTGCATGAATGTCGTTATTCATATTGTATTGGAGCATTTTTGGCGTTATAGTAGTAGTAGAACACATGAAAGGAGTGTATCATGGAAAGATTAAAAAAGACAGGCTGGAAATCAATACTGCTGCTATGTGCCTTGGCAGGCATACTCATTGCGGCTATCGGTATATTCAGTCTGCAAGCAAGTGCCGAAATTCATGAAGTTCGTATAGGGAGCAGTGACATTTCAAAAGAATTAAAAGTGTATGACTCTATCAAGCTCTATGACGGTACCGTTGAGAACATTAGCGGCGACCAATCAATTATTGCCATTAGCGATTTAAAGCTTGATTCAAATTACAATTATTACTATTTGATTCGTGCTTCCAAACCGGGAACGGTAACTCTCACAGTGAGCAAGAAATACTCTTATCCGTCAACGCAGGTCAAGCTTACAATTCATGTCGGTACAATTGGTATCAATTCCTGCCAAATCAGCGGCTTGGCGAACAAAATCTTTACGGGCGCTGCGCAAACGCAACAGCTTACAATCACTTATGAAGGGAAGCAGGTCAGCTATAAAGCGACCTATTCCGATGATTGTATTGCGCCCGGAACGCATTATGTGGACATTGAGGGAAGCGGAAATTTCAGCGGTACAAAGAGGCTCAGCTTTAATATCAATATGCCGCAAACCGCCATCCAATCTGTGGTGCAGGGAACGACTGCTCTCAAGCCCACGTTAGAGAAAAAAACAGGCGATATTTATTACCAGCTGCAGGCAAAAGTTGCCGGCGGGAATTATGTGACATATAATTTGAAGAAGGAAACAGCCAAGTTGTTTTCCAACTTAAAGCCCGGCACAAAAATGGTGTTCAGAGCGCGCACCTATACGGTGATTGACGGTAAAACGGTCTTTGGCAACTGGAGTGCGCCGGTGCAAAAGGCGGCAGGTGTCAGTATAGAAAAGTGCAAAATCAGCGGTGTTGCCAACAAGGTATATAACGGTAAAAATCAGGCACAGAAAATTTCCGTTACCTATAAGGGAAAACGCGCAACCTTTAAGTTGAAATATGATAATAACAAGAGTATCGGACTGAGAAGCGTCACGATTATCGGCACCGGAGTGTATACCGACAGTGTCACAAAGTATTATTACATTATTCCGCAAACACCGAAAATCACAGGCTTTGTGGATAGCTATGATGTTTTTGATGATTTTTACGCAACACTCAAGTATACGGCGGTAGCCGGAGGTGTCAGCGGGTATCAAATAGCTGTCAAAAGAGCAGGCGGACGTTGGGAGTTTGACACCACTAAGAATACAAAGTATTATTATAGATATGTTGATTATGATAGCATCTATTGCGCGATTGTCAGAGCATACAAAGTGATGCCGAACGGCACCATCATCTACAGTAAGTGGTCGCCGATGGAGCGTGTCTTTACAGGGTATCAATATTTGTATAACTATTGGTTCTATTATACCGATAACACGATTCGAGGCTATGCTAAAAATGTGTTAAAAGGGGAAAAAATCACGGTCTCTGTCGGCGGTAAAACCTATTCCACCGTGGTAACGCGAGATGCTAAGGTTTATAACTACAAAATTAAAATAGGTTACAAAAATGTTGGCTCAAAAATCATCCTGCGCTATTATAATAAGCTCAATCAAAGAATCATCATGTATAATGACATTGTTTATTATACGGAAAAAATTTATCAGGGTTACACAATGGCTCAGGTAAAACTCTGCCCCGGATTCGGAAAACCGACGAGAATCAACCGCTCCGCCTATGGCGAAAGCTGGTATTATGATTGGGGTAGCAGCTCTTACGGTTGGGTGTATTTCGATGAATACGGAAGAGTCGAGGATTGGTCAATCTATGGTTAAAAATCCGATATAACAACAAAAAGCTGCCTCTCTGAGGCAGCTTTTTATCATGATGTGATTACGCTTTGAAGTATTCTTTAAACGCTAAATGGGCGTTGTACAAATCGATTTTGCCGATGATTTCAAACGGTGCGTGCATGGAAAGCACGGGCACACCCAAATCGACCGTTTCAATATCCAGATTTGCTACATATTTTGCCACGGTGCCACCGCCGCCGAGGTCGGTTTTGCCGAGCTCTCCGATTTGCCACAGCACGCCCTTGTTGTCGTAGATACCGCGCAGGTAGCCGACAAATTCGGCACTTGCATCGTTGGAGCCGCTCTTACCGCCGGAGCCGGTGTATTTGGTTAAGCAAACGCCCTTATTGACAAAGGCGCAGTTGTGTTTGTCTACCACATCCGCAAAGGTGGGGTCAAAGCCGGCATTGACATCGGCGGAAATGCAGGAGGAGTGGCGAATGACATCTCTGCCCTGCAAGCCGACTGTTCTTGCCAAGTCCGCAATAAAGTAGCGCAAAAAGTCGCACTTCATGCCGGTGTTGCCTTCGGAACCGATTTCCTCTTTATCTACCCAAACGGTGATACAGGTGTTTTCCGGCACGCCGCATTCAAGCAGCGCTGTCAGCGCCGGGTAGGCGCAGACCTTATCATCGTGACCGTAGCCGCCGATAAAGGAGCGGTCAAAGCCGATTTCTCTGACAGGGAAGGCGGGAATAGCGCACAGCTCTGCCGAGAGAAAATCTCTTTCGCATATGCCGTATTTTTCAAAGAGCAGGTTTAAGATATTGAGCTTTACCAGTTCGCTTTCTTCATCATCTTTAAACGGTACGGAGCCGATGAGCAGGTTGAGTTCTTCGGCTTTAACAATCTGCCGTGCTTCGCGCTTCATTTGCTCGGTGGCAAGGTGCGGCAGCAAATCGGTCACCACAAACTGCGGGTCAGCAGGGGCATCTCCGATATTGACCGTGAGCTTTTCGCCGTTTGCTTTGCAAACGACACCATGAAGTGTCAGCGGGATAGCGGTCCACTGGTACTTTTTAATGCCGCCGTAGTAGTGTGTTTTAAAGAATGCCATATTCTCACTTTCATACAGCGGGTTAGGCTTTAAATCCAGGCGCGGGGAGTCGATGTGTGCCGCGGCGATTTTGACACCCTCTGCCAAAGGCTTTGTGCCGATAACAGCGGCAACAACCGCCTTGTTGCGCTGGATTTTGTAGACCTTAGAGCCGGGCGCATAAGGTTCGGTTCTGCCTTCATCGAAGGGCTCAAAACCATTTTCCTTGAGCACCGTTTCGGCATAAACGGCGCACTCTCTTTCGGTGCGGTTTTTATCTAAAAATGCGATATACCCTTTTGCAAATTCACTACAGGCGGCAAGTGCTTCCTCGCTCATTGCCTGATAGCCGTTGGGAAATTCATTAAAGAGCTGTTTTTTGAGTTCTTTGGCTTGTGACATATCGAAACACTCCTGTTAATTATTTCTGATAATTCTATCGGCAAAGCGCACATAAAATTCATCGTCTCTTTCAAAGCGCATTCTCTGCCCGATTTCATCTAATGTAATATTATCTCTTTCCACAATTCGTTCTTGGCGAATTGCCGGGTCTGCAATGATAAAGATAACTTCATTGCACACTTGGTTGAGCCCGCTTTCAATCAGGGTGGGTGCATCCAAAAACACGGTTTTGATGCCGTTTGTTTTTGCCGTTTCAATCAAAGAAATGATTTTCTCCGCTACGGCGGGCAAAACGGTTTCATTGAGCTTTTGCAGGTTTTCTTCACTGGCAAAAGCAAGGGCGGCAAGGCGCTTGCGGTTAATGCGCTTGCCGATTAAGATGCTGTCGCCGAAGGCAAGCACCAAGCTGAGAATCATGCTGTCCGTTTCGAGCATGGAGTGGTACACTTCATCGGCATCTATGACAAGGCTGTCGGGTGTTTTTGCTGCCATGCGGGTGGCGATGTAGGTTTTACCGCAGCCTGTTTTGCCGGTTAAGCCGACCACTTTAATACCGGGAATCTTTTCATAGCGCTTGGTTTGCACCGGCGCAGGCGCATTTTGGCCTGTCGGAGCATCGCTGTATTTAATCGGGTTCTGGGAATTCCATCGGTAATTGGGCATGGGCAGGAAGGGCTCCGGTTCCTCTTCCTCTTCCTCGTCTTTTCTGCCGAAGAGGCGGGCGAAAAAGCCTTTCTTTTTCGGCTCCTCATCCTCGTAAACATCAAATTGGAAATCATCATCAATCGTATCAACCGGATAGGCGACAGGTTTGATGCCGTCCTCATCAATGAGCGCTTCATAAAAAATCTTGGTCGGGTCTTCTTCGCTGGTTTTTTCCACAACGGTGATATTATCGCTGATTGCTTTGGAAAAGTCCTCATTAAAGTCTTCACCGAAGCGCACATCATTGAGCGCTAAAATGGCGGAATCCTCTTCAAAGGCGGAAAAGTTATTGACCACTCTGCCGGCATCGACTTCCAGCTGGGTGAAGTCCTCGCTTTCCGCTGCCTGCCTGCTTTCATCAAGCACCATGTCACCCAGTTGTGCTGCAGGCGCCTCGACTGTTTGCGGTGCATCGGCACTCAAAAAGGTTTCGGTATTATCATTGTCTGATTTTGCCGCACTATTCGCATTGTCTTCGCTGATTTGAGTGAGGTTTGCAGGCGTTTGCGGTGCGGCTGCACTTCCGCGCGCATCAGGGCTGTCGGCAGCGATGGCGGGAACGGTTGCCGGAGTCGGTTGGTCTAATGCAATAACACGGAAACCGGCAGCGCACAGCAGGCGGTTATTGACCGCTAAACCGACACCCTCACTGTTGCACAGCGGGGCAAAGGCTTTGGTTAAACCGCGCTCATCAATGCTTCTTAAAATATCAAACAAACGCTTTGCGTGGGTAACGCTATCCTGCTTTGCACCGAGAGAGAAGGTGTTTAAGCCTTCCAGTTCATCCAACTGTTCATCAAAGCAAATAACGGCTGTTTTTTCATCGGCATTTTTTTGAATATAGCGGGAAAATGCCAAATCATTGCCCTCCAGCAGTTGCAGCTCAGCCTTCGGTGCATAGTGCTTATATTTCATGCCGGGGGAAAGGGCGCTTTCGCCCTCTTTGAGCGCTTGTGTCGCGGAGGGGTGAATGGCAACTTTCCCGATGACCTTGCGCAGTTGCTCTGCGGAAATTCTGCCCGGGCGCAAAATAATCGGTGTTTCTTCCGCCAAGGAAATAACCGTTGATTCCAAGCCGACCATGCAGTCGCCGCCGTCAATAATACCATCAATCCTGCCGTTCATATCGGCATAAACATGAGAGAATTTTGTCGGACTCGGCGCACCGGACAAGTTGGCACTCGGCGCTGCGAGCGGAACACCGCATTCTTTGATAAAGCGGAAGGCAATTTTGTTCTTGGGCATTCTCACTGCCACGGTATCTAAGCCTCCGCTGACAATGTCGGGAACCAGTGCGCTCTTTTTGAGCACAATGGTCAGCGGTCCCGGCCAAAAGCGCTCTGCCAGAAGCTTGGCATTTTGCGGCACTTCCTCAACGAGCTTTCCCCAATCGGAAATGTTGGCAATGTGCACGATAAGCGGGTTGTCGCTTTGCCTGCCTTTAGCCTCATAAATTTTTCGGACTGCTTCTGTATCTAAGGCATTGGCAGCGAGGCCGTAAACGGTTTCGGTAGGCATAGCAACCACACCGCCGTTTCGGATAATGGCAGCGGCTTCGCTTAATTCGGTTTTTGTAAAAATCTTTGTTTCCATTTGTTGTCGATTTTTCCTTTATGCTTCAGATTCGCTTAATCGTAATTTCTCCGCCGTATCGGCTGTAATCAGGGCATCAATGAGTTCATCCAAATCCCCGTTTAAGATTTGCTCTAACTTGTAGAGGGTTAACCCGATACGGTGGTCACTGACTCTGCCCTGCGGGTAGTTATAGGTGCGGATGCGCTCATTGCGGTTGCCGGTGCCGACCTGCGCTTTGCGGTCGCCGGCAATTTCGGCATTTTGTTTGGCGCGCTCCTGCTCTAAAATGCGGGAACGCAGAATTTTCATGGCTTTATCTTTGTTTTTGTGCTGGCTGCGCTCATCCTGGCACTCCACGACCGTGCCGGTCGGGATGTGGGTGATACGAATGGCGCTTTCGGTTTTGTTGATGTGCTGCCCGCCGGCACCGCTGGAGCGGAAGGTATCAATCTGCAAATCGGTCGGGTTGATATCAATGTCCACTTCTTCCGCTTCGGGGAGTACCGCTACGGTTGAGGTAGAGGTATGGATACGCCCCTGACTTTCGGTTTCCGGAACGCGCTGCACGCGGTGCACACCGCTTTCAAACTTGAAGCGGGAATAGGCGCCGTCCCCCGAAATGGAGAAGGAGATTTCCTTGAAGCCGCCAAGCCCGGTTTCCTGGGCAGAGAGAACCTCATGCTTAAAGCCTTTGGATTCGGCATACATAGTGTACATTCTGTAAAGAGTGCCCGCAAACAGAGCGCTTTCTTCCCCGCCTGCGCCGCCGCGAATTTCCACAATGACATTTTTATC
Organism: Clostridia bacterium; assembly: GCA_017430965.1. Lineage (GTDB taxonomy): Bacteria > Bacillota > Clostridia > Oscillospirales > Acutalibacteraceae > RUG714. The sequence continues at coordinate 19,319 of JAFRLX010000055.1, forward strand.
ATCGTTGGGGTCGCGGGGAAGCAGCAAGATTTTGAGCTGCTCGGTGCACTGCTCCATTTGTTCCTTGGCGGTTTTTAATTCCTCCAGGGCAAGCTCCTTAAACTCTTTATCGAGCCCGCCTTCTTCCAACATCATTTCCGCTTCCTCTGCATTGGAGCGGGCATTTTTGTATTCGGTGAATTTTTCGACAATGGGCTCAAGCTTTTTTTGCTCCTTCATCAGCGAAGTGTATTTCTCCATGTCGGCAACCACTTCGGGAGAGCAGAGCTGCTCGTTGACTGTTTGAAAACGGCTTTCAATGCCTTCTAATTTTTCTATCATGCTTTTTTCCTATTCAATAATTTGTTTGATGGATTTTTCGGCTTTCTTGCGCGGCACCATCACTTCTCTGCCGCAGGTAAGGCATTGGAGCTTAAAGTCCATGCCGATGCGCAGCACCTTCCACCTGTCACCCGAGCAGGGGTGCGGCTTTTTGGTTTGAATGATTTGCCCGACTTGTATATCCATCATACTTCCTTTATATTAATATAAGTATAGAAATATATAAATAATCAAAGTATATATTAACATATAAAAAGCAGAATGTAAACTTTTTTAATAATTTTTCTTCCGGCGGCATAAAATTTAGGGATGTATTATGTTGGAGGAACAATCAATGAAAGAGTTTTGTTTTGAGGGTAAATTATTGCATACAAAGGAGAATCAGGCATCAATGGCTTCCCTTTCCGCGCTTGAGGAAGCCATGAAAAGCGGCAGGGTGTTAGAGAGCATTTGCTACTTGTGCGACAGCGAGCAAAACCTGCATGTTCAGCTCGGTACCTTTGAGGGAGTGATTCCGAAAAGTGAGGGTGCTATCGGCGCAGAGAGCGGAAAAGTTAAGGACATTGCATTTATCTCCAAGGTGGGAAAGCCGGTGCAGTTTGTTATCACGGATTTGCTGCGCACAGGGCAAAGCGTGCAGGCGGTGCTCTCGAGAAAGGCGGTGCAGCAGCAGTGCAGAGAAAGCTACCTGCGCTACCTGCAGCCGGGTGATGTGGTGCAGGTGAAGGTAACCCATTTGGAGCGCTTCGGTGCCTTTGTGGACATTGGCGCAGGGCTCAACTCTTTAATTCCGATTGATATGCTTTCGGTGTCGCGCATCGCGCACCCCGCCCAGCGCGTGCGGGAGGGACAAGAGCTTTGTTGTGTGCTGCGCAAAAAAGAGGACGGAAAGATTACTCTTTCTTTAAGAGAAATGCTTGGCACATGGGAAGAAAATGCAGCCGCTTTCAGCGCCGGACAAACGGTCAAAGGCATTGTCAGGAGTGTGGAAAGCTATGGCGTTTTTATTGAATTGGCACCGAATTTGGCAGGACTTGCCGAGTATAATGAAACGGTGTTAACCGGGCAGGCGGTATCGGTTTATATCAAATCCATTATTCCCGAGAAAATGAAAATTAAACTGAGCATTATTGATGTAATTGAGCAAAATGAGAGCACTCCGCTGCACTACTTTTTTGCCGGTTCACATATGGATGCCTGGCACTACAGCCCCGCCTGTTGCGAAAAGGTGATAGAGACGGTGTTCAACAAATAAGGATTTGGCGATGCCAAATCCTTATTTGAGTGTTCAGTGTTTAGTCGCAAGGCTATGCCCTGCATTTTATAAAACTGAAAACTGTAAACGGACCAATACGGGGTTGGTATTGTAACCCCGTAGGTCGTTGCGCTTATTCGCAAAATATAGTATAATATATTTTTAGAATAATTAAATAAAGGAAATGGTGAACATTATGGAGAAAAAAAGCTTTGGCACTGCCTATGGCAGGGAAATCTTTGAATATACGATTGAAAGCGGCGGAATTCGTTTATCCGTCATGGAGTTGGGCGCCACCGTAACGGCACTGCTTGTGCCGGACAGAAGCGGGACCGCCGGTGATATTGCAGTCGGCTTTGCCAATGCGCAGGATTATGAAAAGTACACCGACAATCAGGGTGCGACCATCGGCAGGTATGCCAACCGCATCAAAGACGGCAGTTTTGTCATAGATGGTGTGCGCTATCAAATCCCTTGTAATGATGGGGCGAATATGCTCCACGGCAACAATGAGTTTCGCGATGCCGTTTGGGAACTGTGCGAGAGCGGGGAGGATTATTTGTCTTTCCACTACACCTCGCCTGCCGGGAGCAACGGTTTTCCCGGCGAGCTGGATACCACGGTGACTTACCGCCTGCAAGGCGGTGCACTGCACATCCTCTATGATGCGGTGAGCGACCAAAAAACGCCGATTTGCCTGACCAATCACCTTTACTTTAATTTGGCGGCGGATGCCGGCAAAACGGTCTATGACCACCTGTTGCAAATTGATGCCGATTGCTTTACCGAAGCGGACGGCGATCTTATTCCGACAGGGCGCATTTTGCCGGTGGCAGGCACTTCTTTGGACTTTAGAGAGCCGAAGCGCGTAGGTCAAGACATTTTGGCGGATGACATTGTTAAAGGTATCGGCGGGATTGACCACAATTTCTGCTTAAAGGGACAAGCAGGCACTTTGCGCAAGGTCGCCGTTTTGAGTGAGGAGAAAAGCGGTCGGGCTATGGAGGTCTATACCGACCTGCCGGGTTTGCAAGTATATTCCGGCAACTGGCTTCGCGAAGATGTCGGCAAGGGCGGTGTGCGCTTTGTCAAACACGGCGCCATTTGTCTGGAAACGCAGTTTTATCCCGATTCTCCGAATCGACCGGAGTTTCCTAACTGCATTTTTGAAGCCGGAGAACATTTTCGGAGCGAAACAGTCTATAATTTTTACACAATATAGCGCGAAATCATTGCTATCTTGCGCAATATGTGGTATAATAAACTGATTGAATATCTTTTTAGTTTAGGAGTTTTGATACTATGTGTGGTATTGTCGGATATATCGGTTCTCAAGATGTAGCACCTGTTCTGTTAGACGGGTTGGAAAAGCTCGAATACAGAGGCTATGATTCCGCGGGCATTTCCGCTTTAGAGAACGGAGAAATCACAACCATTAAATCCAAAGGCAAAATTGCGGATTTAAGAAAAAAAGTACATTTTGAATACGAAGGAAACGCAACTATCGGCATCGGGCACACCCGCTGGGCAACCCACGGCAAGCCGAGTGATGTCAATTCTCACCCTCACATGAGTTATGACGGCAAGTTCAGCGTGGTGCACAACGGCATCATTGAAAACTTTGTCACCTTAAAGCAGGATTTGAAGAATGAGGGCATTCGTTTTGCCTCGGATACCGATACCGAGGTGGTAGCGCATTTGCTGGCAAAACACTACACCGGCGATATGAAAACCACAATATTGAAGGTGCTTTCCAAAATAGAAGGTGCGTATTCCTTAGGTATTTTGTGCGCCGATTATCCCGATGAGATTTGGGCGGTGCGCAATGCAAGCCCGCTGATTATCGGCTTAGGCGAAACAGAAAATTTCCTCGCTTCCGATATCACCGCCGTTTTAAAGTACACCAAGGAAATTTACCAGCTTAACGACGGTGAGTTTGCCTGTTTAAAGAAAAACGGTGTGCAGGTCTACAACCCGCAGGGCGAAGCGATTGAAAAGGAAGTTGTTCGGGTCACCTGGAATGTGGAAGCGGCGGAAAAGGGCGGCTACCAACACTTTATGCTCAAGGAGATTATGGAGGAGCCGGAGGCAATCCGCAAGACCATTTCTCCGCGCTTGAAAGAAAACGATGAAATTGTGCTCGATGGCTTTACACTGACCAAAGAAAAGTTAGAGAACTTTAAGAAAATCTACATTTTGGCTTGCGGCTCCGCCTGGCATGTTGGCATGGTCGGCAAGTATGTGATAGAAGAATTAACGCGCATTCCGGTCGAATGTGATTTGGCAAGTGAATTCCGTTACAGAAACCCGGTGGTGGATGAAAACACCCTTGCCATTGTTATCAGCCAAAGCGGTGAAACCGCCGACACCCTGGCAGCGCTGCGCGAGGCAAAGAGCAGAGGTGCGCGCGTGCTTTCGATTGTCAATGTGGTCGGCAGCACGATTGCCAATGAATCCGATGATGTGATTTATACCTGGGCAGGCCCCGAAATTGCGGTGGCAACCACCAAAGCCTACAGCACTCAGCTGACCATTATTTACCTCTTTGCGCTCTATGCGGCAAAGCTGATGGGGAAAATTGAAGAAACAGAGTATCACGCCATTATTGAGGCAATCAAAAAGCTGCCGGAGCAGGTAGAGAAAATCCTGACAATGAAGGATGAAATTAAAAGTCTCGCTTCGCGCTATGCCTTCTTGGAGCATGCGTATTTTATCGGTAGAAATTTAGATTATGCCGTGGCGTTGGAAGCAAGCTTAAAGCTCAAAGAAATCAGCTATATTCACTCGGAAGCCTATGCAGCGGGAGAACTCAAGCACGGCACCATTTCTTTGATTGAGGAAGATACCTTTGTGTGCGCGCTGTGTTGCTGCGAGCGTTTGTATGATAAAACAATGAACTCAATTAAAGAAGTTTCGGCAAGAGGGGCAGAGACACTGGCGTTGATTACGGAAGAATCTCCCGACCCGGGCGAAGAATGCGATTTCAAATTGGTCATTCCCTCCACTCACGAATTGGTGATGCCGAGCTTAGAGGTGATTCCCATGCAGCTGCTCGGGTACTATATTGCCTTGGCAAGAAGGTGCGACATTGACAAACCGCGCAACCTCGCCAAGAGTGTCACAGTTGAGTAAGAATCATCATTTGCACACTCCGCGTTTTATTCACTATTTGAGTGCAGTTTTGTGTTTGAACACAGTTAGAGAAACACCGAATAAAGAGGAAAGATAAGAGAGAAACATCATGGTATGTAAAAATTGCGGAATGGCAAATTCCGATACCGCGCAGGTTTGCAGCGAATGCGGCAGTGTTCTGCGCGCGGAGAAGCCTCAACCCTCACAAAATGAAATACCGCAAGCCGCTGAACAACCGAGTGCTTCGAAACCTGCTGCGACTCCGGCGCCGCCTGCCTATGCGGCAGAGCCGGTATATGCGTGGTATGTAGCGCCGACATCTCAGCCGTTTTATGCTTCGATGCCTTTTGATATGCGCTTTGCACAGCCGCTCACCTATTATGCGCAGGTTCCTTCCATGCAGCCGACACCTGCGGCAGCACCTGCAACCGAGCCCGGTGCACCGGTCCAACCCGTTGCGGCGGAAGTTGTCGCGCAGAGCCAAGCAGAAGCGGCGGCAAGTGAAGCACAGCCGGAACCGAACCAAGCAGCTGCACCGCAAGCCGTGCCGCAGCAGCCGGTGAACGTGCATCCATTTGGCGAGGCGCTGCCCACAACGGGCAGCTATAGCGCAGCACCGGTGATGACTGTGCCGTATCTGCAGGCGCCGGTTTACCAACAGCAGGCTTATTCACCCCTGCAGCAAAAGGACCCGCATGCCGCAAAGAGCACTTGGGCATTGGTTTTGGGCATTTTAAGCGTGGCACTGCCGGTGCTCACCTGTTCGCTTGCTTCTCCGCTGGGTGTGATTTGCGGGTTGATTGCCATGATTATGGGTGCTGTTTGCCTCAACAAAGTGCAGCCGGAAAACAAGGGAAAGACCATTGCGGCGCTCATTCTCGGAGTGGTCGGCTTGGTGATTTCCGCATTGAGTGCGGTGCTGCTGATTCGAACACTCAGTTCCGTGAGTTTTGCAGAGGAGTTTCAAAACTTTTATGATCAGTACACCTCTTTTGTGTCCATGATTGTATTCAGCGGGTTAAAAACCGTTATCGGTACGATTCGTATCATTCTTTCCGACTTGGCAACGCTGATAAAAATTGTATTTTAAATGATAAGGACAGAAGAAATCGGCAGAGGTTATTCTGCCGATTTTTTAGAAGGGAAATGTTGAAAAAAAACGATATCATTCCTTTACATATAGATTCCGTTGCTTCCGATGGCAGCGGCGTGGGAAGGCACGAAAACCTGGTGATTTTTGTGCCGATGAGCTGCGCGGGGGATACGATTGAAGCCCACATTCTCAAAGTCAAAACGAGTTATGCTTTTGCAAAAGTCCATCGCATTTTGACACCCTCTCCCGATCGGATAGAGGCGGATTGTGCGGTTTACCGCCAATGCGGCGGCTGCGCCTTTCGGCACATGCACTATGCAGCCGAGAAGCGCGAAAAGCGCGCGATGGTTGACGACGCCTTGCAGCGCATCGGCGGTTTGGATATGCGCTGTGAAGACATGCTTGCCCTTTCGCCGGAGCGCTACCGCAACAAGGCGCAGTACCCTTTGCGCGAAGAAGGCGGAGAAATTAAAGCAGGCTTTTTTGCCAGGCATTCACACCGTGTCATCCCCTGCGGGGACTGCTTGTTGGAACCGGCAGTGTTCGGTGAAATCCTGAAAGCCGTGATTTACTTTTTACAACAGCATCGCGTTTCCGTTTACAATGAGCAAACGCACAAAGGGCTTGTCAGGCATCTTTTTTTGCGCTGTACCCAAGGGGCGGGAAAAATCTCTCTTTGCCTGGTGCTCAACGGCACTGCTTTTGCACAACAGCGCGCATTTGCGGCGTTTATGAGCGCTTCCTTCCCTGCGATTCGGAGCATTGTGCTCAATTTTAATACAGCTAAAACCAATGTGATTTTAGGAGATACATATCGCACAATCTTTGGCGATAGCCATATTGAGGATGTACTTTTGGGCAGGAAATTTCGCATTTCCTCCGCTTCCTTCTACCAGGTCAATCACGATATGTGCGAGAAGCTTTACACCAAAGCCGCGGAGTATGCCGCCCTGCAGCCGGGTGAAACCCTGCTTGATTTATACTGTGGCGCGGGCACGGTGGGCATTTGCTTAGCGCCCGAAAACTGCCGCTTAATCGGGGTGGATATTGTGCCCGAAGCGGTTGAAAACGCGCGGGAAAACGCAGCGCTCAACGATTTAAAAAATGCCGAATTCATTTGTGCGGATGCTGCTGCTGCAACCACGATTTTAAAAGAAAAGGGGTTGCATGCCGACTGTGTGGTTATTGACCCGCCACGCAAGGGCTGCGATGAGAGAACGATTGAAAATATTGTGGCTTTCGGTGCGCAGAGGCTTGTTTACATTTCCTGCAACCCCGCTACACTCGCAAGAGATTTAAAGATATTTCAGAGAAAAGGCTATATGGCAGAGCGCGCCTGTGCGGCAGATTTATTCCCGCGCACGGCGCATTGCGAATCCGTTGTCAAGCTGACCCGCGCCTGAGCGTGCCCGGCAGCAAGCGATGAAACATAAAAGTCAAACATAGATAGGAAAGGAAACAATATGTATTACACCAATGTAGTGGATTTAATTGGAAATACGCCGTTAATCAGTTTGGAACAAACCACCGGCTTACAGATTTATGCCAAAGCGGAGTTCTTAAACCCCGGCGGCAGCATTAAAGACCGCATTGCGCTCAATATGATTGAGCAGGCGGAAAAAGACGGGAAGCTGCGCCCCGGCATGACCATTATTGAGCCCACCTCGGGCAACACCGGCATCGGGCTTGCGCTGTGCGGTGTGCGCAAGGGTTACCGCGTGATTATTGTTATGCCGGAAAACATGAGTGAAGAGCGCAAAAAAATCATCAGCGCGCTGGGTGCGGAGCTGGTGCTCACCGATGCGCAAAAAAGCATTGCCGGTTCCGTGGAAAAAGCGATGGAAATTGCCGGCAGCTCGCCGGACTACTTTGTGCCGCAGCAATTCCAAAACCCGGCAAACCCGCAGATTCATTACCGCACAACAGCGGTCGAATTGGTGGAGCAGCTGGGCAAGAAAATTGATGTTTATGTTTCCGGCATCGGCAGCGGCGGCACGCTGCAGGGCGTTTCAAAATACCTGTTGGAGCAAAACCCGGATTGTAAAATTGTGGCTGCCGAGCCGCAGAATGTCTCGGCTCTGTTAGGGCATGAACCGGGCTTACACCAAATTCAGGGAATCGGTGACGGCTTTATTCCCGATATATTAGACACTTCCATGATTACGGATATTGTCGAAGTGTCGGATGAAGATGCAATTGAGACGGCGCGCGAATTGGCAAGAGTACAAGGCTTATTAGTGGGTACCTCTTCCGGCGCCAATGTGTGGACCGCCAAACAAATGGCGCAAAAATACGGAAAAGATAAAGTGATTGCAACCGTTTTGCCGGACCGCGCCGAACGGTATTTCAGCACTTCACTGATTTGACAAATCAGGATTTGTCGCGCTCTTTGGGCGCGCAAATCCTTATTAAATGAATAATTAATAATGAATAATGAATAGTTAAGGGCGACACATTCGCACTTGATTTTATATCCCCTCTGTCGGCTCTGCCGACATCTCCCCCAAGGGGAGAAAATGGCGTAGTTTCAATAAAAACTATCAGACAAAAGAGCAATGCGTTCTTTTACAATCGGGTGAGGGTGTCCCTCCCTCAATTATTCACTATTCATTACAAATAAGGATTTTGCGAGGTCGCAGACCTCGACAAATCCTTATTTGTTGACATCTTCAATCGGTAGTGTTATAATATTTGCGTTAAAATTGAATGAACTGTGGTGGCTTTTTTATTAAAGCGCAAATCGGAAGCAGGTGCGAATCCTGCACAATCGCCATTACTGTATTTGAGTAAAGAGGGTTAGCCATTGCAAAAGAAGGCACCTCGGGGTTGCAAGCCCTTCATAAGTCAGGAGACGAGCCACAGTTTATGCGTGCGAATTCTTTAGGGCAATGATAGAGAAGGGCAACCGGCGATTTATCGCTTTTTGTGCAATATCCTTGCTCTGAGAGCGAGGTTTTTTTATGTTCAAAAAAAGCGTTTGTTGGCTGCTTGCACTGTTGCTTTCGGTGAGCCTTTGCGCCTGTGCGCGCCAAGTTAAGGCGGAAACCGGCGCTTCTGCGGCTGCTTCCCAAAGCACGACTGCTGCTTCTGAAGAGAACCAAAACGCTCAGAAAAAAAAGCAGACCAAAACTACTGCTGATAAAAACAAGAAAAAACAAAAGACCACAGAATCTAAAAAGAAAACCACCGCTTCCGAATCAAGCGGCAAAACAACACAAAAGCAGGAATCTACTTCGAAAGCGCAGGCACCGGACACTTCAAAAAAGCCCGGCAAGCAGACCACAAAGGCGCCAACCACAAAGCAGCCGACAACCAAAAAGAAGCCTGCAAAAAACACGGTAGAAGCCACTTTTACCATCGATTGTTCCCAAGCACTGGGCGAAGTAGAGGGCTTACCCTCTTCCGGCTATTATTTCAAAAGCGTGCAGGTGAGTGTCAAAAAAGGCGCCAGTGTCTATGATGCGCTGTGCAAGTGCTGTGAGAGTCGGGATGTCAGTGTGGTGGCAAGCAATACCATGTACGGCATGTATGTCAGCGCCATCGGCGGGCTTGCCGAAAAGCAGGTCGGCAAAACAAGCGGGTGGACCTACACCGTCAATGGTAAATATCCGCCGAAGTCTTGTGATAAATACACCATGGAGGATGGCGATAAAGTAGAATTTATCTACAAAGCAGGGTAGGGATTCGGCACTTCCCCGAGATAAAACGGAAATAATTTTCGGCAGTTCGCCGAAAATGAAAATAGCAAAACATATTTTTTAGGAGGAGAAAAATGAAAAAAACAATTGCGATTATTGTTTCTCTGCTTCTCATTGTCAGCATGATTCCCATGGCGGCCTCTGCCAGTGAGAAAACGGATGAAATTAAAGCAAGAATCGAAGCGGCAAGAGATTTTCTCTATGGGGAGAAAACAGAGTTTACCGCAGATGAAAGCTATGACTTTATGCTCTACCTGGATGCAGGCGGAGACGGCGCAAAGTATAAGGATGCTTATGTGCAGAGTGTCAAGGATGCGTTTGATGCCGGCAAGATGACCACGGCAGACAAAATTGCATTGGCAGGCTTGTGCTTGGAAGAACTCGGTGTTGAAACCATTCCCTTTGAACTCAATGACGGCTCTACAGTGGATTTGAGAGACAAAATGGTAGAACTGGGCGTGAGTGTTGACTCTCCGTACAACTACCTGTATATCCAATTCTTTGCTTCGAATGAAGATTATTTGCAGCAGGTTCAAGATGCCTTGAAAGCCAATTATACAGCAGGCAAAGGCTATGATTATTACGGCTTCGGCACGGATAATACCGCCAACTTTGCTGCGATGATTAACGAGAAGGCTTTAAAGGACGATGCCGCTGCAGTTGTCGAAAAGGCGAAGGTTGATAAGGGCTATTATTACCTTGAAGAATACGGCACGGATGCAAACGGTAACTCTACCGCTTCCGTACTGTATATGTATGCAAGATTGTGCGACTTGGACTATAACGGTAATGATACCACAGATGCGGATGCCGCATACAAACTGTTGACCGAGAACTTTGCTTTGGAAAACGGTGCTTTCAGCTATGAGCTTGGCGGCGAAGCAAATAACTATGCCACCAGAGATGCCCTCAAGGCAATGATTTACTACCTCAGCGCCTGTGAAGCAGCCGAAATGTCGGAGGATACCACCGAACCCGCTTCGGAAGAAACAACTGCACCCGCAACCGGTACAGACAATGCAGTAACAGAAACAACTGCACCTGCCACACAATCCGACAACGCACAGAGCACCCCCGCAACCGGCGACAGCTTTGTTGCTTGCGGTATTGCCGGTGCGGCAATGTTGGCACTTGGTGTGACCCTTGCTTTGCGCAAGAAGGAAGAAAAATAAAGGAACATTTTTTTGAATGAATCGAAAAACGGTGAGAGTTTTCTCACCGTTTTTTTAAAAGATAAGATATATTCTCCATTTCATTACTGAAAGTGTTCATTTACTTTGATTTTTAACAAAACAATTATTGTCGTGTGGTTTTAGCCACTTTGTCGACACTCTGAAGCGGTGAGTTTTTTCTCACCGTTTTTTGATGTTTATATATTGATAAACATCAATATGTTGCGGCGGCTTGCGGGTGCTCAAAAAGATTTTGCTTGCATAAATATACAATATATAATATTATATAAAATGAGATAATTTTGAATAAAGGTAAGGTATTGACGATGAAAAATGTACCTGAGATGTTTGGTTCGCTGTGTTTTAATGAAGCTGTGATGAAGCAGCGGCTTCCCAAAGAAACCTACCAGGCGCTGAAAAAAACAATTGATGAAAACGCACCGCTGAGTGAAGATATCGCCACAGTCGTTGCCGATGCCATGAAGGAATGGGCGATTGAAAACGGTGCTGTTTACTATACACACTGGTTCCAACCCCTGACCGGTGCGACTGCCGAAAAGCATGATTCTTTCATTGCGCCGGCACCGGGCGGTAAAGTCATTATGGAGTTCTCCGGTAAAGAGTTAATCAAAGGCGAGCCGGATGCTTCTTCTTTCCCCAGCGGCGGCTTGCGCACCACCTGTGAAGCGCGCGGTTACACTGCGTGGGACCCCACTTCCTATGCTTTTATTAAAAACGGTGCACTGTGTATTCCTACGGCATTTTGCTCCTTCGGCGGGCACGCCTTGGACAAAAAAACACCGCTGCTGCGCTCCATGGAGGCAGTGAGTAAGCAGGCACTGCGCATTGTGCGGCTCTTCGGCTTTACGGATATTAAGAAAATTGAATCCACTGTCGGCGCCGAGCAGGAATATTTCCTTATTGATAAAGAGGCTGCCTACAAGAGAAAAGACATTACCTACACCGGCAGAACGCTGTTCGGTTCCAACCCGCCCAAAGGGCAGGAGCTGGATGACCACTATTTCGGTTCGCTCAAGGGTAGAGTTTCCGCGTTTATGGATGAGGTCAACGAAGAACTGTGGAAGCTCGGTATTATGGCAAAAACCAAGCATAATGAGGTGGCGCCGGCACAGCATGAATTGGCACCGATTTTTGTTTCCACCAATTTGGCAACCGACCAAAACCAGTTAACGATGGAAATAATGAAGCGCGTGGCGCTCAAACACGGTATGGTTTGCCTGCTTCATGAAAAACCCTTTGCGGGTGTTAACGGCTCGGGTAAACACAACAACTGGTCGCTGTCGACCGATACCGGCTTTAACCTCTTAAATCCCGGCAAAACCCCGAGTGAAAACGCGGAGTTTTTGGTGTTCCTCTGCGCCGTGATTAAGGCGGTGGATGAATACCAGGATTTGCTCAGAATTTCTGCTGCAAGCGCCGGTAATGACCACCGACTCGGTGCGGATGAAGCGCCGCCCGCAGTTATTTCCATGTTCTTGGGTGACGATTTGGATGCCGTGCTGGAGGCAATCGAAAACGATGAGCACCACAAGGACAAAGCAGGCGAAAAAATGGACATCGGCGCTGTCGTGCTGCCGGATTTGCCCAAAGATAATACCGACAGAAACCGCACCTCTCCCTTTGCCTTTACCGGTAATAAATTTGAGTTTCGCATGGTCGGCTCCAACCAGTCGATTGCAGATGCAAATGTTGTCATCAACACGGCAGTTGCCAAGGAATTGGATGAATTTGCCACAGAGCTTGAACAAGCGGAGGATTTTGACAAAGCGGTGCACGACCTGCTTAAGCGCACCATCAAAGAGCATAAGCGCATTATCTTTAACGGTAACGGCTATGATGAAGCATGGGAAAAGGAAGCGGAGCGGAGAGGACTTCTCAACCTCAAGAGCACCGTGGATGCCGTTGAGCATTTATTGGATGAAAAGAATATTGCTTTGTATGAAAAATACGGTGTATATACCCGCGAAGAGCTGGAAGCCAACTACGAGATTTATTTAGAGAATTATTCCAAGATTATTCACATCGAGGCATCCTCCATGGTGAAAATGAGCCAGAAGGAGATTATTCCGATGTCGATTGAATATGTCAAAGATTTGTGCGAAGCCTCTACCGCCAAGCGTGCGGCAAACCCGAAGATTTCCACTTTTGCCGAGGATGATTTGGCATTTAAGCTCGCCGAGCAGTCCGAGCTTGTTTACCGCGCCACGGAGGAATTGGAGAGTGCGGTGCACGAAGCGGAAAAAATTGAAGATGTGCACGCCCAGGCGCGCTATTACTGCGATGAGATTTTGCCGCTGATGAAGGCGCTCAGGAAGCCGGCAGATGTGATTGAGTTTGCATCGCCGCGCTATAGATGGCCTTTCCCGACATATGGCGATTTGCTGTTAAGTGTCAAAGAATAAAGAGCCGCGAGGCTCTTTATTCAATTCGGAATCATGCGGAGTGCGGAATTCGGTATTAAAGGTGGCAAGGCGCAGCCTTGCAAAAAAGTGTTCGGTTTTAAAGGTTCAGTAGGAGCGAAGGATGAAGACAATTCGTTTATTTGATGAAGATGCGTTTATAAAAGAATTTGAAGCGCAGGTGCTTTCCTGCGAAATGCAGGGAAAGCGCTTTGCGGTGGTGTTAGACCAAACCGCCTTTTTCCCGGAAGGGGGCGGTCAGCCTGCCGACTGCGGCACGCTTGGCGGCGTGCCGGTGCTCGATGTGCAAGAAAAAGAAGGTGTGATTTTTCACTTTCTCAAAAGTGCGCTTGCGGGCACGGTACAAGGTGTGTTGGATTGGGAAAAGCGCTTTTCCAGAATGCAAAACCACTCCGGAGAGCATTTGGTATCCGGCATCATTCACCGGCACACCGGAGCAGATAACATTTCTTTTTCGCTCAGTGATACCGAGACCACGCTTGCTTTTAATGTGCCGCTGAGCGCGGAGCTGCTCGCACAGGTAGAGCGAGAGGCAAATGCGGCGGTTTTTGAGGATGTGCCGATTGCGGCGCGCTATCCTTCCGCGCAGGAGTTAGAAAGCCTAACCTATCGCTCCAAGCTGGAGCTGACGGAACATGTGCGCATTGTGAGCATTGAGGGCTACGATGTGTGCGCCTGCTGTGCGCCGCACTGTGCGCGCACCGGGCAAATCGGGTTGATTAAAATTGTGCAGAGTGAGAGCTACAAGGGCGGCACCAAACTGTGGATACAGTGCGGCTTTCGCGCACTCGAACAGTATGATATGCTCTTGCAGCAGGCAAAGGATATTTCGCACCTGCTGTGCGCGAAGTTAGAGCGCATAGCACCGGCAGTGGAAAAGCTCAAAGGCGCCAAGGAGCAGGCAGAGTATGATTTGGTCGGGCTCAGGCGCAAGAGAATAGCCGAAGCGGTTGCGGCAGTGGAGCCGACTGCCGGCAATTACCTCGCCCTGTGTGCATTCACAGGTGATGAGTTGCGCCTGTTTGCCCAGGGGCTAAAAGAAAAGGTCGGCGGCATCATCGTGGTGCTTGAAGGCGATGACAGCAGCGGTTACCGCTATGTGATAAGTGCGAAAGAAACAGAGATTATGCCGCTTGTTAAAGAAGCAAATGCCGCCCTCGGCGGCAAAGGAGGCGGCAGAGACAATATGGCGCGAGGGAGCTTTTGCGCGCCCTTGGAACAGATAAAAGCATTTTTTGCCATGTAGTCTTTTATGGATTTTTGTGCAAATAAAAGAAAGCGGGGACATATTGATAACCATCAATATATCCCCGCTTTTTTTGTGTAAAAAAAATGGTGTGTTGGTGATATTGAAAAGGGTTAAATTTTCGCTTGCTTATTTTTCATCCCTTTGAAGATATGCGCGACAGCGCCTTTTTGGCAGGGGCGGTATTTTTCGCCCTGCAGGTAGAGCTGTTCAACCTTTAAGCGCTTAAGCTCCGTGACCGGTATCTCGTAGGGATTTTCGGAGAGCAACACCATATCGGCAAATTTGCCTTTTTCGAGTGAGCCGCGCTCTTTTTCATCAAAGCTGAGCCAATAGCCGTTGTAGGTGCACATGCGCAGCGCTTCATACACGCCGATAGATTGTTCCGGCACTGCGTGGTTGCACGCCTTGTGCAGCCACACAATCGGGTCAGGCGAAGTGCAGGGACCATCGGACCCTGCGCCCATAACAATACCGTTATCCAAGAATGTTTTTATCGGGTTGAGTTTAGCACAGCGCTCCTTGCCTAACAATTCTTCCAAATAGGCATCCGGCTCCTGCCGCCAGTCGATAAAGGCGGTTTGCACCGGCATGGCAATGTGGTAGTCGGCGCAGATTTGAATACCCTCCGGAGTGGGCAGGCAATCGTGAATAATTGCATGGCGGTGGTCCTTACGCGGGTAATCATCCAGCGCGGCTTTGAGCGCCTTGGTTGCCTGGTCAAAGGCTTTATCCCCTATTGCGTGCATTTCAATTTGCAGCCCTGCGCGGTTGGCTTCTTTACAAAAGGCAATGACCTGTTCATCACTATAGTAGAGTACACCGCTGTTGTCGCTCCCCTCATAGGGTTCATTCATTGCGGCATCCTGCGAACCGAAGCAGCCGTCAAGCGCGCAGGCAAAGCAGCCGCCGATGCGCGGGAGCTTGCGTTTGAGCGCATTTTTGACCTGCATAGTCTGCATAAACACTCTCAGCTGCATGCCGTTTTCAAAGCCTCTGCCGCACCAGCGCTCCATATCCACATCCATATCCGCGGCAAAGCCGACACCGCTGACCGTGTGAATCATGCCGATGCCCTTGCTTGCCATGAAATCGGCAGCCTTTTGCATATTCTTGACTAAATCCAAAATCGGGATAGCATTGGTCACATAATCGCTGACAGCAAAAAATGCTTCCTGGTTCATTTCGCCCGTGTCGGCATGGTAGCCGCGCAAGCCGCTGACTTTCTTTTCAATTTTTTTGAGCAAGGGAGTATTGACCACGCAGGCGTGCCCGTCATACTTCACCATAAACACGGGCTTATCGGGACAGACAGAGTCTAACTCCTCGCGCGTGACCAGCCTGCCTTCTTCCACCGAATAGGGCGAAGCACCGAAGGTGATGAGTAACTTCTCCTTGGCAGTGGCGGCATACTCTTTGAGCCACGCCAGGATTTGCCGGTTGCTGGTGGCTTCCATCACATTTAAGCCGGCATGGAAGGTGGCAAAAGAGGCAAAGTGAATGTGCGTATCCGCAAAGGCGGGAATCAGCGCTTTGCTGCCGAGCTCAATGCGCTCACAGTTTTGGTAGTTTTCGGGCAGCGTATCGCCCACATAGGCAATTTTGCCGTTCTTTTCCACCAGGTAGCGGGCGGTGGTGTTGCGGGCATCTAAGCATAAAATGTTACCGTGAAATACTTTCATGATGTACCTCCTGCTCGTTTGTTCTATCCATATTGTAGCATATTGTTTCTTGCTTTGCAATCAGCTGAATACCGAACACGCAACACGAAAAATGCAGGGATATCTCCCTGCATCAGAGTGTCGATAAAGTGGCTAAAACCACACGACAATAATATTTTTTAAAACTAAAGTAAATGGACACTTTACAAATGAAATAAAGAATGTATCTTGTCTTTAAAATAGGAAAAGCGAAAATCGCCATCACCGTAGCCACGGCGATTTTGTGTTTTTGCCAACTCGAGCTTGGAGTACCTTTGTACACCTCAGCGCTCGAGTTGACAAATTATATCTCATTTTCTCGACATCTGCATTTTCTAATTCTCAGCTGTCAAGCGTTCGTATTTGTCAATTAAATTGTTCCACTCACTGTAAGCAGGGTCATTGCGCTTATCTTCTAATTGATAGGTTTTATACAAGTATTCCCCCAAGAAGGAACACACTTTTTTTGTCCCTCTGAAATTCAAGTGGTCACCGGCATCCGCCGTATCGGTTTGCCAATCAATTTGAATCGACTTTTCCAAGTTTAAATCCAAATAATCGGCACCGGTTTTCTTAGCGAGCGCCGCCACGGCATTGTGGCGCTTATAGTTCCAGTTCTTACTGCTCGGCGTGCTTACAAAAAGCACTTTCACACCTTTATCGTGGCAGTACTGCACGATGCGCTCGATATACTGTGTATTTTTTTTCTGAATCGGTTCGATTTCATCGGTCTTGACCATATACTCTTTGTTTTTGCCCTTTGTGGTCAGCTTGGCATATTTGTAGCCTTTCATGTCATCCTTCCAATTATAGGAAACGTTCTTATCCAATCTCAGGGGTGACATGGTTTTCCAGCGGTTGTGGAACTGCAAGATGGAAAACATGTTTTCCAAGCGTGTTATCAACGCATTATCGGACCGCATCTTTCTGTAAAAAGCATTGGTTTCCAAAATAACCACCTTCGGGCTTTGGTGGTCCAAAGATTGGTGCACAAAGCTTTCGGTTAAAGAAATGTATTGCGAGGAGCTGGCGCACACAAAGGAGGGGAAACCCTGCTCTTTCCACATTTGCACGGGGGAAAAAGCGGTATAGGCTTCACTGTCGCCGAACAGCAGGACATCTAAGGTTTGGTCGGGTTCTGCCAAGACACCGTTGGGCTTGACATCCTGCATAGTGATGTCTTCGCTTTTCGAGGGCGCAAACCAATAGGAAAGCAGCAGCAACACCAGTGCCAAGAGCAGGATGAAGATAATGCTGCCGATGATTTTTTGTACAACGGGTTTGACTTTCTTTTTATCCATACTCTCACCTCCTAAAAGCTTGCATAAATCGGGTCAATCGGCAGGTAGCCGGCACCGTAGGCACCGAACACGACAACGAAGACCACCAACCCGATATAAATCGGCCAGCGCACAAAAATCGGTTTTGCCGCAATCAGCTGGCGCGGGGATTTCCCTTTTTCTTTGATGATGCCCACAACAAAAACAATTGCAATAGCCACAAACAGAATAATGATGTCATAGGCATCTAAGCCGATGCTTAATATCGAACCGTCAAAAAGTGACTTGAAACTGAATTGTGTGAACATAATGCGCAGCATTCTCAAGCTGTCTTTAATACCGCGGGAGTTGAAAATCATCTCACCGATGCAGACCAACAGCGCGGTGCGCACAATGCAAAAGACTTTATACGGCCATTTATTTCTGTCAATCTTCAGCTTGCCCAAAACAGTGTTGGAAAGCGGCAGAATAAGGCTGCCTAAGGAAATGAGCACAAAGTGGTACATCCCGAAAAAGATGTATTCCCAGCCGGCGCCGTGCCACAAGCCGTTGCAGAGCCAAACGCAGAAGAAGGCGATGATACTTGCCGGCATCGGCCCGTAGTCTCTGCCAAGCTTTTTGCGCGCGTTTTTGGTCAGCTTTTTCATGGGCTTGCTCATGGTGACGGGGTAGAATATGTAATCGCGGAACCAAGTGCCCAAGGTGATGTGCCAGCGCTGCCAAAACTCCGTAATGCTCTTGGAGAAGAAAGGCTGGCGGAAGTTTTCGGGAATGGTGACACCGAACATTTCTCCGCTGCCGATGACCACATCAATCGTGCCGGAAAACTCCATATAAAGCTCGATTGTGTAGAGGATGGCGCCGAGCAGAATCAGCCCGCCGTCAAAATCATACGCCTCATAGTCTTTGAAAATGGTGGTGACGATGATGTTGAGCCTGTCGGCAATCACAATCTTTTTAAAAGCACCGAACGCCAGCCGCTGCGCACCGAAAGTGAGGTTGCGGTAGTGCAGGCGTTCTCCGGAATACAGCGCTTCGGCGGTATCGGAATAGCGGCAAATCGGACCTTCCATCAGGATGGGGAAGAAGGACATAAACAGTGCCACGCGGGCAATGTTTTTATCTGCCTGAATCTTCTCCTTATAGACATCGTGAATGTAAGAAACCGCTTGCAGAGAATAAAAAGAAATGCCGATGGGTGCCAGGAAATTCGGCACCTCGACTGCTAATTTGGAATGGGTTAAGCGGAAAAACAGGTTGATGTTGGTGAACAGAAACGGAGAATACTTCAGCACGGCAAGAATACCGATGTTGATGAGAACTCCGACAATGACCACAGCCAACTGTTTGGAACCGTTTTTGGATTTAATCGCCTTTTTCTCTTCCTTTGAAGCGGCTGCCGCCAAGGCAGCACTGCGCTGCTTTTTGAGCTTATCTAAGCACAGTGCAAGCAGGTAAATGCTCAGAATCGAAATCAGCAGATAAACGATTAGGAACTCGCTGATAAACCAAAAAAAGACAAAGCTTGCGGTTAATAACACAAACGGTCTGGCTTTTTTTGGCACAATCGTATATAAAAGTATCGACGCGGGTAAAAAGATTGCAAGATAGGCTACTGATATATAAGATGTGATTTTCATTGGTGAATATTAGCCCTCGTCTTCTAATCTCTCAATCATTGCCATTAAACTTTGTGCGGAATTGAAGTTTTCCGGTTTAATCTCTACGGTGGGAATTGTGATGTCAAATTCATCTTCAATTTCCGCCACAAGAGAGATAATCTGCAAAGAACCTAAGATGTGGTCATCAATTAAGGTGGTGCAGGTTTCATAATCTGCATCGGGCTGAATGTCTTCCAAGATTTCAATTAATCTGTCCATAGTATACTCTCCTTTAAATGAATGCTTAATTAAAGTGCAAAGGCAAATCGGCAGCGAAAAACCGGGTTTGGTTCACGGCTGCATTGCCCGGGCACGCGTTTACTTTGTTTTGCTCCTTGCCGTCACATCATCATATTTCTCTTTGAGCGCATTCCAATCGCTGTAGGCGCTGTCCTTGCGGCGGTCGGGCAGGGAAAAAGTTTTGGCGGCATAGTCGCCGAAAAATTTGCTGACTTTTGTGGCACCGAAGTAATTGACATGGTCGCCGCGGTCACAGGTATCGTGGTTCCAATTCAAACCGAGCTTTTCGACATTCAGGTCGATGTATTTCACACCGAGCTGCTTGGAAAGCTTAACCATCATATTGTGCTTGGCATAGTTCCAGTTAATGGTGCTCGGTGCACTGACCAGAACCAGCTCAACACCGCTTTCTTTGCACAGGTTATAAATATTGGTTACATGTGTCAAATTTGAACCCGGAACCTTTTTGACCGCCTTGGTCTTTTTCATGTAATCCGGATTGCGGGAGGGATTGATAATATCAATATATTTAAAGCCTTTTAAATCATCCTGCCAGCAGTAATCATCCTCATTTTCGTTGATACCCGCCGGGTCAAGGTTTTTCCAAAGGTTGTGGTATTGGAAAACGGGGAATATTTTTTCCGCTTCGGCTAAGGTCGGGTTATCCGTATTCATTTTGCGGTAGATGGCATTTGTCTCTAAAAAGATTACCTTCGGTTTTTGGTGCTCTAAGGTTTGGCGCACAAAGCTCTCGGTTAAAGAGATGTACTGCGAAGCACTCGAGCACACATAGCTTGTAAAGCCGTGTTCCTGCCACATCTGTACGGGGGAAAAAGCGGAAAACGCTTCACTGTCACCGAAAATAACGGCATCCAATGTGTTTTCCGGTTCGGCTAAAACGCCGTAGGGTTTCACATCCTTAACGGAGTCGGTGTGGAAGCGCTCCGGAGTGAAGCAGAAAGAGGCAATACCCAGTAAGCCGATGCCAAAGACCACAAAGAGTACCGATGCGATGATTTTTTTGATCGTAGAACGACTGATTTTTTCTTTCATATCGGCACCTCCTTAGAAATTGGCATAGATGGGGTCAATCGGGATGTAACCGGTACCGTAGGCACCGAAAATCACGATGGCCATAATCATGGTGAAGAGAACCGCCCAGCGCACGCAAATGTGCCGTTCGGCAAGCCATTCGCGCGGGGAAATACCCTTTTCCTTCATCAGCCCCACAGCGAAAACAAGCGCGATAACGGCAAGAATCACGATGTAATCAAAGCGGTCCATGCCCATGGTGAAAATAGCGCCGTTAAAGAAGGATTTAAAAGTAAACTTCGTGACAAGCACTTTGAACATCTTGAAGCCTTCGCTCAAGCCTCTGGAGTTAAAGAACATTTCACCGATACACACTAAAATTGCGGTGCGCACTATCGTGAAAATGCGGTAGGGCAGTTTATGGCGGTCAAAGTTCCATTTTTTAAACAGGGCGGTGGAAAGCGGCAGAATGAGACTGCCTAAGGAAATGAGCACAAAGTGGTAGAAGCCGAAGAAGATGAATTCCCAGCCCGCACCGTGCCACAGGCCGTTGCATAGCCACACACAGCCGAAGGCAAAAATGCTTGCGGGCATAGGACCATAATTTCTGCCGAGCTTTTTGCGCGCATTTTTGGTCAGCTTTTTCATGGGCTTGCTCATGGTCACAGGGTAGAACACATAATCCTTAAACCAGGTGCCCAATGTGATGTGCCAGCGCTGCCAGAACTCGGTAATGCTTTTTGAGAAGAAGGGTTGGCGGAAGTTTTCGGGAATGGTAACGCCGAAGATTTCGCCGCTGCCGATGACAACATCGATTGTGCCGGAGAATTCCATGTACAGCTCAATGGTGTATAACACGGCGCCCAGGAAAATAATGCCGCCGTCATAATCGCAGTATTGGTATTCTCTGAAAATGGAAGTAACCATCACATTTAAGCGGTCCGCCACCACCACTTTCTTTAAAATACCGAACGCTATGCGCTGCATACCGAAGGTGAAATCTTTAAACTGTATGCGCTCGCAATTCCACAAGCGCTCCGCGGTGTCGGAGTAGCGGCAGATGGGGCCTTCCATAATAATCGGGAAAAAGCTCATGTACAGCGCAAGTCTGCCGAGGTTGTGGTCTGCGGCAATTTTGCCTTTATAGACATCGTGCAGGTAAGAGACAGCCTGCAGGGTATAGAAGGATATACCGATACAGGCGGCAAATTTCGGCAGTGCCACCTGAAAGTCCGCGCCCAGCTTTTGGACGATTATGTTGAAGTTTGCCACAAAGAACTGCGAATAGCGCAGCACTGCCAATAAGCCTATATTGGCAATAATGATGAGGGAAACCACACACAGTTGCTTGCGCGCGAATTGTTTTTTGATGGCTTTTTTCTGCTCTCTGTCTTCCGCAGAGGGCAGAGCCTCTTTGCATTTTTGTTTGGATTTTTCCACAAACAGTGCCGCCAAATAGACACTCAGAGTTGTAAATATCCAGTAGATAATCCAAAATCGGCTGCAGGTCCAGATAAACACAAGGCTTGCCGCCAGCAGCACAAACGGTTTGATTTTTTTCGGTACAACGCTGAAGACAATTGCCACAATCGGCAAAAACAACAGCAGATATGATATTGAAATATAAGAACCCATGTTTTCTTGCTCACACGTATAGGAATTGACGAAAATCCTGTTTGACAACAGTCATAAAAGGATTGGTTTTAATAATTGAGTTTATAAGTTTCGGCAGCGCCTCTCAACAGCGTTGTTTTGCCGCCTTTTTCCAAAATGATGACACTTGGAAGCGCGCGGCTTAAGAACAGGGAAATGCCCTCTGTCACGCAGTAAGCACCGGCATTTTTGAACATAATGGTATCACCTGATTTGAAATCGGCAAGCGGTAAATCTTTTACCAGCAGGTCATTGACCGTGCAGAGAGAACCGCAGAGGTTCCAAGCCTCGGTAGCGCCCTCCCTGTGCGGCAACAGCTCAAAGTAGGGGTGCTTCATCGCCATGAATTGCCCGAAGTAGGCAATGTGGTGAATACCGCCGTCCATAATCGCATAGTTTTGCCCGTGGTTGGTTTTCATGTCCACCGCTTTGGTGAAGTAGGAACCGCAGGAGGCGGCAATGCTTCTGCCAAGCTCTAAGCTGATGTGACAGTCGTAGCCGAGAGTGGAAAGAATGTCGCAAAACTCGGCTAAAAACACCGCTTCATCAAAAGCCTTGCTGTCCTCAAAATAGTAAACGGGGAAACCGGTGCCGTATTCTAACTCTCGGGAAACGAAGCCGAGCTCCTGTTCGAGTTCATTCAAGAAGGCACCGAGGTGGGTGATTTCTCTTTTGTATTTTTTCATTGAGGTCTTTTGTGTGCCGGAAAAATACTGAATGCCGCACAGCACAAAGCTCTCATTCTCTTTTTCTTCTCGGATAATCTGCTTAATGTCTTCCTCATTCATACCGAATTGGTTGCCGGAGGTCAGGCGCAGCAGAATGTTGATTTTTTTACCGGAGGACTGTGCCGCTTCTTTTAGAAGAGCAAATTGCTCTAAGCTTTCGGCGGTGTAGTGCCCGGCACAGTTTTCCGAAGCGATGTGCCCTGCAATGAGCTCCGGTGTTTTGTACACACCGGAAATAACCAGTTTTTGTGCTGCAATCTGCTGCTCGGTGCAAATGGCAAGTTCGCCCGGAGAGCACACTTCATAGCGGTCAATCAAATCGGCAATATAGGGAGAAATGAATGTGTTTGCCTTCACGGCATAGCACAGCTCGATTTCTTCCGGCAAATGCGCTTTTAAAAACTTCACTCTTTCGCGGAGCACTTCGCTCTCAAACACATAAAAGGGAGTGGGGTATTGCCGGAGCAATGCATCTTTTTCTAAATCTGTCATTTTTTGATAACCCTTTCCTTTAACACTTTGCGGTCAATCTTGCCGTTTTTGGTCAGCGGCATTTCATCGACTTTTCTGAGCGCGCCCGGAATCATAAATTCGGGGAGCTTGTCCTTTAAAACCTGGAAGAGCTCGCGTCTCTCAAAATCGCCGATATAGAAGCCGTAGAGCTTACTCTTTCTCTCATCAAAAATACAGCAGCAGCGGCGAATGCCTTCCACATCGTGAATGGCTCTTTCAATTTCTTCGAGCTCAATGCGGTGCCCCATGTGCTTGATTTGGAAATCTTTCCTGCCGCTGAAGAACAGGTTGCCGTTTTCATCATAGCGCCCTAAGTCGCCTGTGCGGTAAATGGTTTCCGGATAGTAAGGATTGAGCGGGTTTTGCACAAACGCTTTGGCGGTTTGCTCCGGCGCATTAAAGTAGCCGGGAGAAAGGGCAGTGCCTGCCACGCAGATTTCGCCGGTTTTATCTGTTTCGCTTTCGAGAATGAGTCGATTGTCACTATCCAACAGGAACACGCGCTCATTATCGAAGGGTTTGCCGATGGGCAAAACACTGTTTTCTTCTGTTCTATCCACAATATGGTAGGTGCAGTTACAGGTGATTTCGGTAGGACCGTAGAGGTTGACAAAAGTGGTTTGAGGCAATTTTTCCATCCACTGTGAAAGGTGCTTTGCCGGCATCACCTCGCCGCTGAATAATATCTTTTTAACCGTGGAGGGAACTTTGTAATCCAAACCGTGGAAGGTGGAAATCAGGCACAGCGCCGAGACAGCCCAAACCATCACGGTGATGTTGTTCTCGCAAAGGTAGTCGAGCAATGCGGTGGGACCGGAGAATAACTGCTTGGGGACCAGCACCAGAGTGGCACCGGTAGACATGGCGGAAAAAATATCTTTTACCGATACATCAAAATCAAAGGGTGCCTGGTTGGCTAAAATATCCTCTTGCCCGATACCGAAGGTCCTGGTAAAAATCGGAATAAAATCCAGCACGCTGCGATGCGCAATAATCACACCCTTGGGGACTCCGGTGGAGCCGGAGGTGAAGTTGATATACAGCGGGTCGGTATCGACAGCGCCGCGGCGCACGACAGTGAGCAACTCCTCCTCAATCGGAGCAGACAGCAGCGCCTGAATATTTAAGATGATATCTTCTTTTGAGAAAATCTCCTCGGCAAGCGCTTCGTGTTCCGTGTCGGTAATAACAATGTTGGCACCCAGCACTTGCTTGATTTGCTGCAGGCGGGGTGTGGGGAGCCCGGGGTTCATTAAGGTGTAGCAACAGCCGGCATACGCAATGCCGAAGAAAGCGGCAAGCGTGTCGCAGCTTTTTTCCATTAACACCGCAATCGGTTTTCTTGCCGGACTCTGTTGGCACAGCGCGGAGCCGATGCGCCGGCTCTTTTCGAGCAGCTCGCCATAGGAATAGGCATTGCTTTCATCCTTTACGGCTGTTTTTTGTGCAAAACGAACGGCACTGTTTTCTAAAAATTCCAAAACATTTTTCATGTTGGTAATCTCCATATTCAGGAAATTTGGCAATGTAGTAATTTTTTGCCCATAATCATAAACATTATACTATATATAAAAAAAGAAATCAAATAAAATATCAAAAAATCAAACAAAACCGCTAATTTTGGCGCCTTGTGCAGTTTATATGAAATATTGAAGTTTCATATTGTCGAAGTGCACAAAGCCTTGCGGGGCGGCTTTTGCGCGGAGAGGGGCAAAAAAGAACTGCCAAGAGGCAGTTCTTTTTAGCAATATCATTTTCAACATTCAGGTAACCAGCCATTGAACAATAGCAGGTAAATTGGCGAAAAGTGTCGAAAGCGCAGTGGTAAAAAAGATAAACAAGAGATTGATTTTCCATTCGCTTGCCAGCAAACCGATGAATTCCCGCATTTGCGCGTTCGGCCAAAAATACCACTTGGTTTTGGCACCGATACCGGAGGCGCGCATTCCCGCTTTGGCGGAAAACAGACCGCTGCGGAAAATGTGGTAATTGGTTGTGGAAAAGAGAATGTTGGCATTTTCTTTATGCGCATCGGCAATTTCTTTGGAAAAGAGCATGTTTTCCAGTGTTGTGGTGGAGCGCGTTTCCGGAAAAATCAAATCTTCCTCGATTCCCTGCGCGACCAGATAGTTTTTCATGCTTTCGGCTTCGCTGATGATTTCATCGTCTCCTTTTCCGCCGGAAGGAATAAAGCAAGCCTGCTTTCCGCTTTCTTCAAGCTGCTTGTGGTAAAAAGCAAGCGCTCTGTCGATTCTGCCCTGCAGCAGCGGCATCGGAGTGCCGTCCGCTTTAATGCGGCAGCCGAGAATGATGATGAAATCCTGATTATACTGCGGTTTAAAGGCAGCGGCATACAGTGTGCATATAAAAGCCGATAAGAGCAGACATTCCCCGTAAACAAAGGCGGAAGAAACCGCTGTTCGAATCAGCGCACCGCGCACCTCAATACCGCTCATGCCGGTGGAATTCGGGAAGCGCACTGCCACGATAACACAAGCGACAGCACCGAGAAACAGTGCGGCACTGATACCGATACCGAACAGGTTATGTAAGCGCATGCCCTCATGGTAAATCAGTGACAGATTACTTGCGCACAAAAAGCCGGCGAACAGAACCAACAGCGGCAGTGAAAGCAGGAACAGAATACTCATCACAAAGCCTGCGATGTTGACAATTTGCCACGGGTCGGCAAATTCCGGCATATATATGCTGACAAAAAGCAGCACCAGGTACAACAGCGACTGCAGCCCGAAATACAGCAGCAGCGCCAAATCCAACACGGTTTTATAAGAGAAGAACTGCATTTTGCGCCGCTTATTAAACTGCAACACGAAGATGATAAATGAGGCGACGCTCATTACAGTGATGCCTGCAAGCACAAAAATAAAGCCGCCGAATTCGTAGCCGGAGAGGAAAATGATGCCCGTGTGCAGCACGGAAAGCTGCGAATAAACCGTGGTGCTCTCTTTTACATTTTGCGCGTTATATACGGTGGCTTTTACACTTGCGGTGCCGTAATGCAGCGATTTTAACGTGATTTTTACAGTGTCGTCGACAGATTGCACTTCTGCTGCTTCGACAACGCTTTCATCCGAAATGGCAACTTTAATCTTTGTGTCCTGATAGGGGTGGTTGATATAAATCGTATAATACCTGCCCGCTATAATGGTTGCCGCCGTTGTCAGCAAAATGATGATGATATAAAAAAGAGTAACACCGATAATGCTTTTTTTCTTCATATCTTTTCTTTAACGCTTTAATAATTGTGTGTTAATCGGAAACTCGAAATATGTAGAGGGATACGGCTCATTTTCCAGTGTAAAGTGCCACCACTCGCAATCCAGCGGCAAAAAGCCGTGGTGTTGCATCAGCTGTTGCAAAAACATTCTGTTTTCATATTGTTCTTCGCTTACACCGCGGTAATTCGGGTGCGACACCTCACTGAAAAAGTCAAAGGGGCTGCCCATGTCTGCTTCTTTACCGCTTTGCATATCCAGCAGAGTCAAGTCCACCGTACTACCGCGGCTGTGTGAGGATTGTGCCATGATATAGCCGCGCTCAAACAGCTCCTGCTTTTCCAAATCAGGGTAAAAAAACGGTTTCATGCGCTGGTCAAGGTCTTCAATGCCCCACAGCACAAAGTGCTTGACCGCCGTTGCGGGGCGGTAGGCATCGAACACCTTCAGGCGGTAGCCCTTGACCGCCGCTTCAAGGCTGACAGCTCTTAATGCCCTGGCTGCTTCAATCGTGAGAAGGGCGCAGGGTTGCTCATAGCCGTCAATGCGCTCGCCAATAAAGTTGTAAGTGGAAAAGTAGCGAATTTCCTGTATTGCATCCGGCACAAAATCCGAGAGCAGGACAAAACCGGAGGTATCATTGAGAGCCTCTTTTTTATAATTCACTTCCATAGAAACACCTTTTTATTTACTGGATTGAGGATGCCTGTTTAGCGCCAATAATCCTCAGGGTTTTGGCTCTTGCGGCGCTGTTCACGCTTATAAGCCTCGTACTGTTTTTGTTTTTCGCTCTTTTCATTCTTTTTGCGTTTTTTGGGTTTGGCAGGCGCTTGTTTTTTGGCAGGCACACGCTGCGTGGCGGCAGCTTTTTTGTTTGCTGCATTGGCGCGCGCGATAAGTAGTTTTTTCTGCACTTTCTTTCTGATTTTAACGCATAAGATAATCAACAAAATCAGCAGCACTATGGCAAGAATGGTATAGAAAATGTGCTGCCATAAGAAATAGAAAAATGATTTAACGGGTGAGCGCTCAATGCTTTGAGCAGTCACCAAATCAACAGTGGCGAGTGTTTTGCCTTTGAAGCTGACAGTTGCCTTACAAACGGCTTCTCCTTTTTTTACCGGTGCTTCCAGCTCTGCCGGTGCTTTGAGCGCTTTGATGCTGACGGCGGAAGGGTCTGTTTTTGCCATCAGCAGTACCTGCACATCCTCTTTAGGGGTCAGTGCAACCGCATTGGCAGACTTGCCGCAGCGAACCGAAACTTTTGTCACGGCTTTGCCGCTTGGGAGAATCGTGGTGTATTTCAAGTTTTCAAATGCCCAATCGAAAAGAGTTGCCGCATCAATAAAGGAGTATTTTGCCTCCATTCCCTCGTATTCCTGCGTGGGGGAATCCATGACCACGGCAAGGTAGCGATAGTTACCTTTTTGGGCAGTGGTAATGACACAGTTGCCGGCAGGGGAGGTAGAACCGGTCTTGATACCCCTGGCAAATTTGTAGTAATACATCGGCTGTGTATCATCAAGCATAAAATTGGTGTGAGAATAGCGTAGCCCCTTGTACTCTACATAGGGCTGAACACAAATCTGCATAAAGGTATCATTTCGCATTGCCGCAAGAGTAATGCGCGCCATATCCGCTGCAGTGGTGTAGTGATCCTCATCGTGTAAACCTTCACAGTTGGTGAAGTGCGTGTCTTTGCAGCCGGCAGCTTTTATCCACTCGTTCATCATATCCACAAAAGCGGAAATGGAGCCTGCAATGTGCTCCGCCGCCACGGTGCAGGCATCGCATGCCGAGTAAACCATAATTAAAGAGAGCAATTTTTCAATGGTCACTTCTTCGCCCGGGACTAAGCCGGCAAGCTGCGCATCCGTATTGTACAAAACATCAATGGCGTTTTGCGAAACCGTTGCTTTTTCCTGGATGTTTTTGGCATGCTCGAGCACCACAACAGCAGTGACAATTTTGGTTAAGGATGCCGGGTATTTTTTCTTATCTTTATTCTTTTGTGCAATAATCGGGTGGCTCTCATTGTTTAGGTCGATTAACATATACGCATCGGCATAAACGGATTCGGACACCTTGTACAGCCCCTCATTGTCCTGCTTTGCAGCAGCAAACGAGAGAGAACAGGGTGCCGCAATCGTGAGAAATGCCAACATCACGGCAATGCAAACAGATAAGTGCTTTTTCATCGTTTTTTTGTTTCCTTTTTCGTTTTATGCTTCGGTGCAAAAGGACTGTTGAGCACCGAAGAAGCGCTTGAAATGTTGCGGAACATAGTGCCAAACAGAGAAGGAAAAGCGTTTTTTTTGTTCCTTCCCCGCAGAAATAAATGCGCGTTATCTTTTATTATACTATATTTATGCGCATAATACAAATATTTTATTTAAAAGCTTGTCTGAAGAAGAAAAATGAAAGATTTTTCTCCGGCAAAGTGAAAGGTTGATGGCATTTTTTTGCGCGTGCTGCCTCTTGTCGGCAGGCATTTTTACAAAAGAAATAAGCAAAAACCATTGCTTCGGCTGTAGCGATTATAACAAAGAGAGGGCTTGAACAGCCCTCTCACGCTTTGCTATAAGATTGTATTAATAGCCGCAATCCGCAATTTCCCAACTGCCTTCTTTATCGCAGGCAAGAATCCATTGATAATCGGTGTAGTCTTTCCCGGGTTCCAAAGTAAGGGTATCGGAAATTTTTTCGCCGGTCTTGAAATCCGTCTCCAGCACCATAATAGCGGTGTACTGATCGGGTTCTTTTTCATTTAAGGATTTGAGTCTTTCTGTTTTTTCTCTCGCATTTTTCTCATCGCCCGCATAGCGCAGCGCCTGTAGCTCGCAGCCTTCCCACTCGGCAAATTTGCACTTGACTAAATCCATACATTCTTCAATTTGTGCTTTTTTATAGAGTTTGGATTGACCGTAATCATACGCCACATCCGTCACCTTAACCAAACCGAGGTATTCTTCAAACGCAATGCCTTTTGCGGTGATTTCTTTTGCCGCATCCACATCGTCAATATAGCGAATATGCCAGGGTTCGTAGCTGTAGCCGGTGACATGTTCCTTGCCCTTTAAGTAGCGCAGAATAAAGCCGTAATCGGCAAGTTTTTGGTGGATTTTCTCCCAAATTTCGGGGTATTTGACCATATCTTCATTAAGGTACACATCCTTGCCGTTGATATTCAAATACAAATCCAGCGCCAAACCGGTGTGGTGCTCGGAATAACCGGGAACCGCCACATATTTTTTGACATAATCTTCACCGTATTTTTCGGTGAAGCGCTTGACAATATCCTCTTGCGCGGCAATGCTGCGGCGCGCGGAATCCAAGTCGATGTTGACGCCTTCCTTTTTTAAATCCTCTTTGAGTTTCAGGTAGGCTTCATATGCCTTGGTTTCCACTTCGACATCATCGCCCAAAGAATTGTTCATTTTTGTGATATTGAGATTCTTTTCCCAATCCTCCGGGAGTTTGTGCAGTTTATTGACTATCACAAGGTAATCGATATCAGCGGTCGATTTTGTCACTTGGGTGGTTTCTTCCTTTTTTGCCGTACAGCCTGCAAAACAGGCAATGCCGAACAGCATGCCGACAATGAGAAGTGCCGAAATTGCTTTTTTCATTCAACAGACTCCTTACAAATATTGATAGTTGCTGGTTGCGGTTCTGTAGTTTTTTAATAAATCGTTGCAGTCGTGCCGGGTGTTACGGTTTTGAGAATGGTGACCATATCCTCTTCCGAAACCGCAACGCATCCGCCTGTGGGCGTATCGGGATCTTTCCAGCAGTGCAGGAAAATGGCGTTGCCCGCATAGGGTGCGCCGGCTTTGTTGTAACCGAGGTCCAGCAGGTATTTGTAGCGGATGGGGTAATCCATCAGGTGTTCATCTTCGGAATAGTCGTTGTCCGGGTCATCCCCTTTGCGCAGCAGCGTGTTATATTTTTTACCGTTAGAGCCGGTGGCGCACCAGTACATGTCGTCTGTAATCTTGGTGTAGGGCAACAAACTGCCGGGATTTTCGGCAATGCCGTATGCCTCGCCGATTTCCCAAGTGCCGAGCGGCGTTTTGGTATCGCCCTCGGACTGCTTGCCGGGACCGTTTTTTCCGACCAATGCGGCGCAGTTGAACACTTTTTCATATTTGCCGCCTTTGGCTTGGTAAATGCTCAGCTCTGCATGGTAGTCACCATCGACAGCGGTTTTGATTCCGATGCGGTATTCGCCGTCGCGCTCTTTCGAAATCGGCTGTCCGAAAAGAGTTTGCTCCACTTCCTCTTGGGAAATGATGTTTTTATACAGCTTAAATTGCCTTTCGTGCACCTTGACACCGATTAATGCGGCTGCAAGGCCTACAACTGCTACTGCCAGAATGGCAATAATGATTTTTGCTTTCTTTTCCATAGGGGACCTCCTTTTTTGTGTTGATTTACAGGTAGTATACCATTCTTTTGCGCCAAAGTAAAGAAAAGCGGAGGGCTGATTTTGGCCGCAAAATAGATTTGCGCCGATTGCAAAAAATAATCACATATTTAGCTTTGTAAAACACAATAGAATATGTTATAATAAAATAAATATTGTCATAATACTATACAACTTGGAGGCAAAAAAATGATTGTTACCAAAAAAATGGAAAACGCCGTTCTCACCGTGTATCTTGACGGCAAAATGGATACCAATACCACCCCTATCGTGGAAAAAGAAATTGAAGCGGATGTGGAAGAAGCAAAAGCTGTTGTGATTGATATGAAGGATTTGAAATACATTTCTTCCGCAGGTCTGCGCTTGTTGCTTTCTTTACATAAAAAAATGGCTGCCAAAAGCGGCATGACAATAAAAAACGCAAATGAAACCATTACGGAAATTTTCGAGTTTACCGGCTTTGCAGATGTTTTTACGATTGAATAATTAAGATGAAATTTATTTCAAAGGTTTATTCGCCGGAGGCGTGTAATACCGGGCGGCAGTATGAGCTGGATATTTTTCGCTTTATCCTGATTTATCGGCTCGCTATTGTTCATGTGTTCGTGGATGTTTCACCGCCTGCTGCGCTGGATTCTATCGGGATTCCCTATTATTTTGACTCCGTTGTCGGCGGGGTCATCGGTGCGCCGCGATTTATGATTATGATGGGCATCGGACTTGCTTTTTCGCGCCACAATTCTCCAAAAAAACTGTTTTTTCGCGGTTTAAAAATCGGCGCTATCGGCATTGCGCTCAATCTGTTTCGCTACCTGATTCCTTCGCTTATCGGTTACGGGATTAGCGGTGACTCCGCGAAATATTTAAAGCCGCTGCCGTACTTGTTTTTCGGCAATGATATTTTGCAGTTTGCGGCGCTTGCCATGATGCTTATGGCGCTTTTGCTGTACCTTAAGCTGAATGCGGCAAAGATTTTTGCCGTTTCTCTCGGCATGAGTGTTGTCGGCACTTTTTTGAGAAACACGGACTGCGGCAGTCCGGTGCTCAATGTTATTTTAGGTCACGTTATCGGCACCGAAACAGCGGCAGGAGACCCGTATATCTATTCCGATTTTCCGCTGCTGATTTGGTTTATTTTCTATGCGTTCGGCTTTTTGTTCGGGCATTTTTACCGACATATTAAAGATAAAGATGCGTTTTATAAAACCGTGTCGCCGTTTTGTATTATCATCGCCCTTGCTTTTTGTTTGTGGGAAGGGTTCGGCGGTTTCGGTATGGTGATGGGAGAGGGAGACAATGTCTTTTACCACATGACCACGCCGGAGGCACTGATTTGCATTATGGCTTGTGTCGGTTTGCTCTTTATCCCGTACTGTTTGTCAAAAATCTTACCGCAAAGCTGGCATAAGCCTATTGAAAGTGTCAGCCGCAATGTCACTGCTGTCTATTGTATTCATTGGGTACTGGTTTGGTGGACAGTGGATTTGTTTATTTATTGCCTCAAGGGTGACTCTTATTTGAGCAATGTACCTGCCTTTTTCTTGGGGTTGGGACTGAGCACGCTTTCCATATTCCTGGCGCAGGTTTGGAGTCAATTCAAAATACAGTTGAAGAGGAAAAAACAAGATGAAAAAGCAAGGTAGAATCGCGCGCAGAACCTTATTGGGTATGTTCGCTTTAGCACTGGTATTGATGGCGGGTATCGGCGCAGTCATCGGCATTCAGGTGCAAAAGGAAATGGTGAATAACTACACCAACACCGCTCTTGCCTATACCGAAGCCGCGGCAGATTTTATTGACGGTGACACCATTGAACGCTATGTTACCACCGGTCAAAAGGATGCGGAGTATGAAATGGTCATGCGCCATTTGGAAGTAACTGCCGAACAAGCCGGCATTCAATACTTCTATGTCTTTGTTCCTAATGAGAATGACATCACCTATGTCTGGGACGCCGAGCCGGGTGATGAACCGATGCTGTTGCTGGAACAAGAAGCGTATTCCGATGAAAGTGCCAAAGAAGAGGCAAAAAAGCTGTTCGAGGGCACTGCAACCGAGCATGTGAATTATTTTCGCGATGGTGAAAACTACGTGATTACCGCCAGCAGTGTTATTTACAACTCAGCCGGAAAGCCTGTGGCGATTGCAGCAGCGGACTTATCGGTAAAGGGCATTATGAGCGCTGCGCGCCGCGTTGTGTTCAGTGTGCTGCTTTCTTCCTTCGGCATCATGATGGTGACCATGATTATCTACTTTATCTTTATAAAAAAGAAATTGGTAGACCCGGTTGTCAAGCTTCAAAAAGCCACAGGTGAGATTGTCGATAACATTGAAAAGGATAAAACACTCACCATTGACATTCACACCAATGATGAAATTGAAATGCTCGCCGAATCCTTTGAAAAAATGGAGACCAATTTGCGCCAATATATTCAGCAGAATGAGGTCATTACCGCCGATAAGGAAAGAATTGTTACGGAACTGGAGCTGGCAACAAAAATTCAGGCAGACATGCTGCCTAATATTTTTCCCGCTTTTCCCGAAAGAGGCGATTTTGATATTTACGCCAGCATGACACCGGCGAAGGCGGTGGGCGGTGATTTTTACGATTTCTTCTTAACGGATGAAACACACCTTGCCATTGTTATTGCCGATGTTTCCGGCAAAGGGGTTCCCGCGGCACTGTTTATGATGATGAGCAGAATTTTGCTGCAAAATGCCGCTATGAGCGGACTTTCGCCCGCAAAGGTGCTTGAAAAAGTCAATGCACACATTTGCTCCAATAACCGCGAGGAAATGTTTGTTACCGTTTGGCTGGGCATTTTGGATTTGGAAACCGGCAATTTAATTGCCGCCAATGCAGGCCATGAAAAGCCGATGGTAATGCAGCCGGACGGTGAGTTTGAGTTTTACAGAGACAAGAACGGTTTTGTTATCGGCGGCATCAGCGGGATGTGCTATAACGAGTATGAAATGAATCTCAAAAAGGGTGCCAAGCTCTTTGTGTATACCGATGGTGTGGTAGAGGCAACCAATGCGCAGGATGAATTGTTCGGCATTCAAAACACCCTTAACGCACTCAATGAAGTCAGGGACAAGACACCCCAGAAAATCCTGATGCACATTCAGCAACAGGTTGACCTCTTTGTGGGTGATGAACCGCAGTTTGATGATTTGACAATGCTGTGCATGGAATATACCGGCACACCCAATGAGCTTCACTTGGATGCCGATTTGGAACATGTTGGCGCCGCAGTGGCATTTGTGAGCTTCCAAGCAGCAAAACTGCCTTTCTCCGTGAAAGCACAGAACCATATTGAAATGGCTGTGGATGAAATTGTCAGCAATGTGGCGCGGTATGCCTATGAAGGTGGAGAGGGAACGGCCAGTGTGGTTGTCGACTCCGATGACAGCAGCATGAGCATTACTGTTATTGATAGCGGCATTCCTTACAATCCCTTAGAAAAAAAGGACCCCGATGTCACACTTTCTGCCGATGAAAGAGGCATTGGCGGCTACGGCATTTTCCTGGTCAAAAGGATTATGGATGGAGTGGAGTATCGTTACGAAGACGGTAAGAATATTTTCACAATGCGCAAAAACTTTACAGAGCAGTAAAGAAAGAAGGCTGCCTCGACAAATAATTTGTCGAGGCAGCCTTTTCGGTTCATGTCTTTAGACTGCCCCGCACTGCGAATCAGTCCAAAAACGAGAAAAGAACACCACCCGGAAGGGTGCAAATGTCAAGTAAAAGTAGACAATTAAATAAACCACCGTTTAAAAGCCCTGTTCAATTCTAAATTGAATGGGGCTTTTTCTGCCGCATTTTACAGATGGTCGTTCAGTATTGTAGTATTCAATGTACTCTGAAATTAG
>JAFRLX010000056.1 GCA_017430965.1 Clostridia bacterium
CCGAATGGGCAAAACTTGAGAACAAGGAAATCCGTGAGAAGCTGACAATGGCAAGAGATTGTGTCAATGAAATCGGCAGAAACCTTTACCGTGAGCTGAACAAAGAGAAGCAGCCGAGAGTTGCTGACCACGAAAGATAAGAGGTGCCGCTATGTTAAGAACCAAAAACTATTTTCTCGCTCTGAATAATGAGGAGCACAGCTTACTCCTTCGCGGTATGGAGGCATTAAAGAATGAAATCAAAGACGGCAAGGATATGGAAGATTGTGTCAAAGCCGTTAATGAACTGATTGTCAAAATCGGTCACGCAAAAACCAAAACCTTTAAGGTGGTTGACCAAAGCCGCGATGCAAGATAAGCAAAACAACAAAAAGTCGGTATATATCTTTGCTATTATCGGTATCTTACCCGTCATTTGGTTCGGCTTGGTAATTGCCCCCTATGTCAGCGGCGGTTTGCCTGCTATCTTAAAAGCATTTACCGATGCTATGAGCAATCCTTTTTCGATTGTATTTTGCAAGGACAGCTTAAAAACTGTCCTTGCGGTTTTACTCATCTATGCTTTTGGCATCGCCATAGCCATTGCAAGTATGCGAAACTACCGCAAAGGTGAGGAACACGGCTCCGCTAAATGGGGCAGTATCAATGGGATCAAAAAGAAGTATCAGCAAAAACCGAAATCATACAACAAGATTTTAACCAATGAAGTCTCTATGGGGCTTAATGCAAAGGCACACATGAGAAACCTCAACACTTTAGTGGCAGGCGGTTCCGGTGCCGGAAAAACCTTCTTCTTTGCAAAGCCGAACATTATGCAGTGTAACTGTTCTTTTGTTATCACCGACCCGAAAGGTGAAATTGTCAGAGATACGGGTGCTCTTCTTGAAGCAAACGGGTACAATGTGCTGGTCGTTGACTTAGTCAATATGTATCGTTCTCATTGCTATAACCCGTTTAAGTATTTGCAAAATGATAATGATGTGCAGAGACTTGTAACGAATCTCTTTAAAGCAACCACACCAAAGGGTGCTCAAAGTAACGACCCGTTTTGGGATACTGCTGCACAAATGCTTTTACTCGCACTCATCTTCTATCTTGTCTATGAAGCACCGGAGGAAGAACAAAACTTTGCAATGGTAATGTATATGTTAGGTGAAGCGGATGTAGGTGAAGAAGAAAATGCTTTGCCAAGTCCTATTGACTTGCTTTTTCGTGATTTGGAAGAAATCAATGAAAACCACATTGCCTTGAAGTATTACCGTGCCTATCGCAGCGGTTCCGGCAAAACCTTGAAATCCATTCAAATCACTTTGGCGGCAAGACTCGAAAAGTTTAACCTTGATTCTCTTGCCTCAATGACTTCTTATGATGAACTGCACCTTGAAAAGATAGGCGAAGAAAAAACCGCACTTTTTGCCGTTATTCCCGATAATGACACAAGTTTTAATTTTCTCATTTCCATTCTTTATACACAGTTGTTCCAACAACTGTTCTATGCCGCAGACAGTATCTACAAAGGTGCTTTGCCTATGCCTGTGCATTTTTGTATGGATGAATTTGCAAACATATCCCTCCCCGATGATTTCGATAAAATCTTATCCGTTATGCGTTCAAGAGGTGTTTCCGTTTCTATCATCATTCAAAATATGGCACAACTCAAAGCCCTTTTTGAAAAGCAATGGGAAAGCATTGTCGGTAACTGTGATGAATTCCTGTATCTCGGCGGCAACGAACAATCCACGCACAAGTATGTTTCGGAACTGCTCGGTAAGGAAACCATAGACACCAATACCTATGGAAAAAGCTTGGGAAGAAACGGTAATTATTCCACCAACTATCAAATCTCCGGCAGAGAGTTGATGACTCCGGATGAAGTGCGTATGCTTGATAACAAGTATTGCATTTTGTTCATTCGCGGTGAAAGACCGATTTTGGATTTGAAGTATAACATCCGAGGTCATCCCAACTTTCATTTAACGGAGGACGGTGGAGCCGAGCCCTTTATTCACGGCAAAGTGGATGCCAACATCGCAACGATTTGCATCACGGGTATACGAGAATCCAATGAGCCGGATGAAGAAGATGTAACTACCGACTATGAACTTCTCACTGAAGAAGACCTTGAAGAAAAATTCAATATTTAATTGGAGGTAATCTATGAAAAATGTAAGAAAGCCCACAGGGCTTAAACCCCACAAGGAGCCGATGTCCGCAAAGACAAGGGCTCTTTTTTCTATCTATATTGCAGTGGTGATTTCCGCCTGCTGCTTTGCGGTCACTTCGTTTGCCGCAGGCGACCCGTTGTCCGTTATCAATAATCTTTCAACCTTTATCTTCGGTCTTATCCGTGCTATCGGTTTGATTATTCTCGGTTTCGGTATTGTGCAGGTTGGCTTATCGCTCAAATCTCACGATCCGTCTCAGAGAGCAAACGGGCTTTTAACCCTTGCCGGCGGCGTGGTCATCACCTTTGCAAAAGAAATCCTGAGCCTTATCACAGGTTAAACAAACAATGGGCAGGCCTGTAAAAAAGGCTTGCCCAAAACCAAAGGAGGTAATCTATGTCAGATAATTGGGTAGTACAAAACCTTCAAAATTCCCTTGACACTTGGAATAGTAAAATGACAGAGATATGGGGATTGCTTACACAATCTCCGCAAAATTTCAAAGGCGGTGCCATTTGGAAAGTCATCGTCAATATTAACGGCACCTTGCAAGCAATCGGGCTTGCACTGTTGGTGCTGTTTTTTGTGATTGGTATGGTGAAAACCTGCTCATCGTTTACGGATGTAAAGAAACCCGAACACGCATTAAAACTCTTTGTGCGTTTTGCACTTGCAAAGGGCGTTGTCACTTATGGCATGCAGTTAATGCTCGCCCTTTTTAATATCGTACAAGGTGTCATTTCCAACATTATGACCGCATCAGGTTTAACAACTACTGCCAAAACCACTTTACCAAACAATATGGTCACGGCAATAGAAAGCTGCTCCTTTTTGGAAAGTATTCCCCTATGGGCAGTTACGCTCATTGGCGGTTTGGTCATCACCGTTCTTTCCTTCATCCTCATCTTTACCGTTTACGGCAGGTTTTTTAAACTGTATATGTATACGGCTTTGGCACCGATACCGCTTTCCACCTTTGCCGGTGAACCCACACAAAATGTCGGCAAAGCGTTCTTAAAATCTTATTGCGGTGTGCTTTTAGAAGGTGCGGTAATTATTCTTGCTTGTGTCATCTTCTCGCTTTATGCCAAAACACCGCCCCATGTCAGTACCGCATTAGCACCGGTTACAATGGTTTGGAAGTATGTCGGTGAACTGGCATTTAATATGCTTGTGCTTGTCGGTACAGTGAAGATGTCAGACAGAATTATCCACGAAATGATGGGCTTTTAAAGGAGGTTAACATGAGAGTACAAATCAATAACGAGTTTCGCGATTACAGCGAAGCTATCTTTTTCGGGCTGAACTTGCGTCAGCTCGTTTTTTCTGCCTGTGCCTGCGGCGCAGCAGTCGGCTCATATTTCCTGTTAAGAAATCATTTGAGCCTTGAAACCCTTTCTTGGTTATGCGTTTTAATCGCTTCTCCCTTTGCCGCTTTGGGCTTTGTTAAGTACAACGGCATGACCGCCGAGAAAATCCTATGGGCGTGGATAAAGAGTGAAATCTTAATACCCTATGAACTCAAATTCAAGAGCAAAAACGCCTTTGAAACCTTACTCGGCGAGGAAGAAGAACCTAAGAAAAAGAAACACAAGAAGGAGGAAACCAATGCCTAAAAAGAAGATTAAAAGAAACAAAGAGCATTTTAAAATCCCCAAATCCGTGCAGGACTGTATCCCGATAGAAGCCGCATACAATGACGGCATCTTTCAAGTCGGCAAAAAGAGGTACTCCAAAACTTACCGATTTGCCGATATTAACTACTCGGTTGCAAGTGATGAAGACCAGCGGGAAATGTTCCTTGACTATTCCGCTTTTCTCAATGCGTTTGATGATGAAGCCATTACTAAAATTACCATCAACAACCGTGAAGTCAATAAAGCATCCATTGAAAGAGAACTGCTCTTACCGTACCGCCACGATAACCTTGACGGATACCGCAAAGAATACAATGAGATGCTTGTGGATAAAGCGGCAACCGCCAATTCCATTGTGCAGGAAAAATATATCACTGTTACCACCGAGAAGGAAAACATTGATGAAGCAAAAGCATACTTCTCGCAAATCGAGACAGACTTTGCTTTGCGACTCAAAAAACTCGGCAGTAAATTGGTGGATTTAAGTGCCAATGACAGACTGCATATTCTGCACGACTTCTACCGTGTAGGTGAAGATGAAGCATTTGATTTTGATTTAAAAGTATGCGACAAGCGAGGGCATGATTTTAAAGACTGCATTTGTCCCGACTCATTCGAGTTTAAGCGTGACTATTTCAGAATGGGTGATAAATACGGCAGAGTGATTTTCCTACGTGACTATGCTTCCGGTATATCCGACAGTTTCATTTCCAAACTTACTTCTCTCAACCGAAACTTAATGCTTTCGATTGATGTGGAACCGATTGCGGCACACGAAGCCGTTAAAAAGGTGGAAAAAACCTTACTCGGCATCAATACCGAAATCACGAATTGGAAACGCAAGCAATCTTCCAACGGTAACTACGGTGCCGACATTCCCTATGATATGGCAGCCCGCAAAGAAAAAGTGGAAGATTTGCTCAATGACTTAAATGACCGTGACCAAAGAATGTTTATGTGCGTTCTGACAATGGTCATTACCGCCGATTCTATGGAACAGTTAAACATTGACACTAAGCAAATCTTTATGACCGCACAAGGCGAAAACTGCCAAATGGGCAAACTCACTTTCCAACAGTATGAGGGACTTCGCACAGTCCTTCCCATCGGTCAATGTGAGATTGAGAGCAAGAGAACATTAACGAGTGAATCCCTTGCGGTGCTGATGCCGTTTAGAGTGCAGGATATTCGCCATAACAACGGCATCTATTACGGGCTTAACCCCATTAGCAAGAACCTTATTCTTATCAACCGTGCGGAACTCTTAAATGGTAACGGCTTTATTCTCGGTGTTCCGGGCGGTGGTAAATCCTTCACGGCAAAGGGTGAAATCTTCGCAGAAGTGCTTGCAGGGCAAGCGGACATTATCATCATTGACCCCGAGCGAGAGTATTCGCCGCTTGTCAAAGCACTCGGCGGTGAAGTCATACCCATTTCTGCTAACTCCGACTATCATATCAACGCTCTTGATATGAACAAGGACTATGACGAGAGTGCAAATCCCATTGCCCTCAAATCGCAGTTCATCATGTCACTGTGTCAGCAGATTATGGGCAATATGGAAGTCAATGCAAAGCATCGCTCCATTATTGATAACTGCGCTATCAGCGTTTACAAAGACTTTATCGCAAAGGGATACAAAGGCAGAGTGCCGACACTGGTGGACTTCCGCAATGAATTAACCAAACGGC
The DNA here is from genome assembly GCA_017430965.1 of Clostridia bacterium. Classification (GTDB taxonomy): domain Bacteria; phylum Bacillota; class Clostridia; order Oscillospirales; family Acutalibacteraceae; genus RUG714. The sequence continues at coordinate 5,494 of JAFRLX010000056.1, forward strand.
ACGAACCCGAAGCACAGGATATGGCTTTAGCTTTGGAACTCTTTACAGAAGGTTCGCTTAACACCTTTGCACAGCCGACTAACGTGGATACCGACAATCGCCTTATCTGCTATGACATTTTAGATTTAGGTAAACAGTTAATGCCTATCGGTATGTTGGTGATTCTTGACAGTATCCTCAACCGTGTGACTTCCAACAGAGCAAGAGGAAAGAAAACCTATATCTTCATTGATGAAATCTATCTGTTATTCGAGTATGAATACAGTGCCAATTTCCTTTTCACTCTTTGGAAACGTGTGCGTAAGTACGGAGCGTATGCAACAGGTATCACACAGAATGTGGAAGATTTACTGCAAAGCCATACTGCACGTTCTATGCTTTCGAATTCCGAATTGATTGTTATGCTCAATCAGGCATCGACCGACAGATTGGAACTCGCCAAACTACTCGGCATCTCGGATGAAGAAATGAAGTATATCACCAATGTGGATGCCGGTAACGGGCTGATAAAGATAGGCAGCTCGCTTGTGCCGTTTGAAAACAAATTCCCGCACAATTCGCTCTACAAACTTATGTCAACAAAACCGGGAGAGGCTTAACCTCTCTCGGTTCTCTTTAGGAGTGATGAAATGGCAAAAGAATTTAACAACGAGCAGTGCCGCAAAATCAAACAACTCATTTGCAAGGCTTGTGCAAACTATTTCAACGGTACTTGTTGCTTATTGGATGTCGGTGATAATTGCCCTTGTATTCAAATCATTAGTTGTCATTTAATGTGCAATTATTTTAAAAAAGCAGTTTTACCGTTAAATCCTGTATTAGAAAAAGAGTTACTCGGCTACACAAGCAAGGATTTATGCGCCTTATGCAAAAAGCCAATCTATATAACCGGTAATAAAAAGAAATATTGCAAAGAATGTGCAAAACTCCGCTTGCAAATGCAGAAGGCAGAATACCAAAGAAAATACAGAAAAAAAGTGGAAAAATAGAGGCAAAAAAAGCACGCAGTTATGCGGTTTTTGAGTGCTATAAATCGCTTCCTAATATGATTTGATTAGTAACTCAAAAATGGGCTTCTATTTTTCCACGCAGGAGGTGAAAAATTGGCAGATATTAAAGAAGTTGCAGAGAAAACAATCAAGACCGTTGACAGCGTAAAAGTGGCAACGGAAAAGATAAAGGATACCGGCATTAAAACGGTGAACGAAAGCAAGTCCGCAGTTTCAAGTAAGTCAAAAACCGTCAATGAATACGGTTCGGAAAGAATTGAGGATACCACTCATTCTGCCGAGCAGACAGCCGTGTATGGAGCGGAAAAAGCAAAAAAGCAAGTCAACAAACGCATCCGTAAAAAGTTTGAGCAGAAGTATTATTCCGACAGGCATCAACCGCAGCCCACCGAAGAGGTCGAAGTGGATGCAAGAACCGATACTAACTTTACCGAGTATGAGAGGGAGCCGAGAAGCACCCGCCGTACAGCCGAGACAGAAAATGCCCCGAGAAAGGCACAAAGGACAATTCAGAGAGAGCAAGAAACGCCCGAACCGCAAAAGCCCGGTAAAAAAATCAAAACGGTCGAAGCAGGTGAAGTAAAACAAAAAACAAAAGCCACCTACAAATCGGCAGATACTTCTATCAAGACAGTGGAACGAACCACCAAAGAAACAGCGAAAGCGGCTCAAAAGAGCAAGCAAGCGGCAAAAGCCGCTAATGAAAGCAAAGCGGTAGCCAAAGAAGCTGCCAAGAAATCTGCACAAGCCGCCAAAAAGAGTGCCGAAATTGCCAAAGCAGCGGCAAAAAAAGCCGCTCAACTGGCGAAGAAACTTGCCGAGTTTTTAGTAAAACTCTTTAAAGCAATCGGTGCCGCTCTCAAAGAACTCGGTGCGGCAATCGGTGCAGGCGGCTGGGTTGCGATCGTTATCATTATCGTTTTCTGCTTAATCGGTGCGATTGCCTATTCCGTTTACGGCATCTTTTATTCTGGCGAGGACAGCGGGACAGGCATTACCGTTCATTCTGCCGTTGCAGAACTTAACGAAGCATTCCAACAAAAGAATGATGATATTCTTTCTTCTGTCAAATATGACAAGTTGGAAATGTCCGGCTCGCAAGCCGATTGGAAAGATGTATTAGCTGTTTATACCGTCAAACTCTGCGGTGATACCGATAACCCGACAGAAGTCGCCACAATGGATGAAAGCAAGAAAAAAGAGCTTGAAAAAGTCTTTTGGGATATGAACAGCATTGACTATCATACGGAAGTAAAAGAAACCAAGAAGATAGTTGAAGTCGAGGAAAACGGCAAAAAAGTCAAGAAAGAAAAAATCATCAAAACTGTTTGGCTTTATATTGAGCATAACTCCAAAAATGCCAATCAAATGGCAGAGGAATACGGCTTTACAGCCAAACAAAAAGAATACTTGGCAGAACTGCTTTCTCCCTCCAATGATAGTCTTTGGGTATCTTTGATTTACGGTATCGGACTCAACCAAACAGTAGATGTTTCCAACCTAAACTTCCAAAATGAAACAGCGACAAGTGAACAAAAGAAAGTCGCTCTTGTTGCTATGAATGCCGCCTCTTACGGTATCCCTGCCATCAAAGGATATTGCGAAGGTTGGGTGGCTGATGTTTACAATGTTGCTGTTCATAACCGTGGCTATGCCTACTCTGCCATTACCGCCGGCAGAGCTTGGTCAGTTTCCAAAGATTGGAGTCAAATTCAAATCGGCGCTACCGTTTACGGTTACGCCGGCAATCCTTACGGTCATGTAGGTATCTATATCGGCGGAGGAATGGTTGCACACAATAATGGCGGTGTGATTGTCGAATCACTCGAACATTGGATTAGTTGGTACAGCGGGGTTTGCTGGGGATGGGAAAACGGCAAAAACCTTTCCGGCAACCCCAAATACAACAGCATCGGCGGACTTATTTAACGACACGGCAGGGAGCGATTGCTCCCTGCTTTTTTTCTTTTTAGTCCGTATTTTTCGCATTTTAGTCAAATCTGTTTAAATCAAAATGGCATTTTGTTATTATAAAATGATACTGTCATCAAAAGAAAGGATAAACTATGAGCAATCACGAACAACTGAGAAATCTTTATAAGTATTATTATGCTGAAGCACCAAACAACACTCTGCCGAATTATTGCAAAATCAAAAAAGCAACGGATGAACTCTACTCATTCATTGAAAAAGTCAAAGAAAAGCCGGAAACTTTGGGTGAGGACGATTCTGTTCTCAATGCTCATCTTTCCGATTATTTGGATGAATATGCTTTCGCAGCATTTTGCGTTGGTATGGCACTTGGTAAAGACATTGAACGAGAACTTGATTCCTACCAAACGCATTTAAAACCGGAAGAATGAACAAATCGTTGATAGTATCAAGCATTAAAAAACCACAGATGTTTTGCATCTGTGGTTTTACAAATCATTTCGTTTTAACTTTAACCGCCTTACTCCAAGTCGAGAAGTAATTGACCTTTGCTATGGTCTTATATGTCCTGATGCGCACATAGTAAACCTTCTTGGCGCTTAATTTCTTCACCGTAGTTTTGAGTGTCTTGTTACTCTTCACCGTCACGGTCTTTGCGCCGGAGAAATTGGACTTCAAAGAGTATTGCACTTGGTAGCCGTTCACCGCCTTGTTTTGTTTCCACTGTGCCGAGAAAGACTTGCTGCCTCCCGCCACTTTTGTGAGTGTGGTGCCTGTCGGCAATGTCGGTGAAGTCAGTGTTGCGCTCCACGGGCTGAAGTAATTCTTGCCGCCCTTGGCAATATAGAAACGCGCTCTGAACTTGTAGGCATTGCCTGCTGCCAAGCTCTTTAAGGTGGTGTTGGTCACACCCGCTTTGAGGGTAATGGTCTTATCCCACTTCTTACCGTCTTTGGTGGAAATCTGCACCTGATAACCGGTAGCGGTTTTGACATTGTTCCACTGCACCGTCTCGGCTGCCGCAGTTCTTGCCTTGCATTTAAGCGTGAGCTTGCCGGTGGGTGCCGTGTAGGTATCCGCAAATTTATCACCACAGCGCGAGCAAGTATGCGTGGTGTAGCCGAGGGCAGTCGCCGTCGGTTTGGTTTCCACAGCACCATAGTCATGCCCGAGTGCTTCGGTGGGCGTATCGGTATAACTGTCACCGCATTCGCAGCTGTGCGTTGTGAAGCCTGCTTCGGTGCAGGTTGGCTCTGTGATCACTGCGTTATACGAATGCACATGGGCGGGGTTATAGTTCGGGTTTGCTTCACCGCAACCATTCAAGCAATACGGCTCATACACATTAAAGCGGTGCCCTTTTGCCGGAATCACCACTTCGGTTTTGTCGGCAATGAGGTTTTCACCCTTATCATCAATATAATAGTTACCGCAACGCAGGCACTCGCAATAGGGTTTGTTGCCCGCTTCGGTGCAGGTTTCTCCCACGCCGTCATGCACGAGCATATCGTGCCCGAGGGCGGGTATCGGTTTTGTGTAAGTACCCTTGCCGCAAGAGCAGGTGTAGGTCATCACGCCCGCCGCAGTGCAGGTCGGTTCGGTTGTAACATTGCCGACAAAGGAATGCTTGTGACCGGGATTAATCGGGATAATCGGCGTGTTCCAATCTCCCGCATTGGCAGTGAAAGTGATGCCGCAAAAACAACTGCACACCATCGTGAGTGCCAAGGTAATACAAATAATGTTTTTAATAATATGTTTCATTTTATTGCTCCTTTTGAATCTCTATCCACATTGTCGGGCGGAAAGTCGCCCCTCTTGTGTTGACGCTTGCGCCGGAATAGTGGAGTTCGCCGTCGTAGTTTACATAAGCGACTTGGGTGCCGTCACTGCCCGGAGTGCGCAACAGCCAGCAGCAGGTGAAGTTGCCGGATAAGCGTTTATTGCTTTGGTAAACGCCTTGTTTCACCGCATAATCGGTCGGGCTTGCCAAGCGTTTCTCTGCTGTCGGGAAATACTTTTTCACTTCGGAAAGGCTCAACAAAAAGAGTTTATCTTTCGTTTCATTCCCATAAGGCGTGCTATTATAATGCTCGTTATCACCTGTTGGCACCTCTGTGGTGGCGATGAATGCCATTTCCTCTTTGGTGAACGCCTCTTCGGCAAAATCCGTGTTAAGCCACTGCCGCATATTGGAGGTTTCCCAAGTGGTGTCTTCTTTTTCCTCACTGTATTTTTGGTAATCTAAGCCATAGAGAGAACACAACAGGAGTTTGTCACCGGCTTTCTCAAGCACAACCCACGCAATAGCCTCTTTGCCGTTTTTGGTATTGCCATCCTGCTCATAATTTCCGAAATACACGGTATCACCCGCAAAGGCACTTGTGAGTTTCTCTGTTTTGTAGGTTTCATAGAGTGCTGCAGCGCGGTCTGAGCTGTCCTTGTAGTCGCCCAAATCCTTAAAGAGTTCATACGCTTTCACCGTGTCGCCGCTTTCGGCAAAAGCCACAGCCTTATGATAGCGAATATCCGGGTAAATTTTCAAGCCGAACACGGTGGCAAATACCACCAAAAAGACAAACAAGGAAACGCCGATAACAACAGCGCGTTTTCGGCTCTTTTGCCTTTTTTGCTCTGCTTCTTTCTCAAGGCGCTCTTCTTCAAGCAATCGCTCGATTTTTTCCTCACACTGTTCGATTAAAGCTTCGGCATCTTTCCAACCTCGAATGGTTTGGAGCAAAGTAAGGGCTTCGTCAAGTAAAACAATATTTGCGCCGCCCATTTTGGAAACTGCCTTAAAATAAATGCTGTCTTTGCCGGCAGCATCCTCCGGTTTCACTTCGTTAAAATCCGCTTTTTGAGGCTGATTTGGAACATTCAACTTGGTCTCGATAAACGGTTTTTCCTGCCCCTCATCAACAGGGTTTCCTAACATTGCCTCATCAAGCGCATCACTGTCCACGCTTTCCAAAAAGGAGGGTGTCTCTTGCTTCACCCCACAGTTTTTGCAAGTGAAATGTGTGGCTTCCGGTGCTACTTGATTGATACAGTTACATTGTTTACATAAATAGTTCGGCATTGTCTTTCCTTTAATTATGAGTACTTTTGAATAACCAATAAAAGAAATGAGTTGTCATTTCCTTTATTCATCATTCAAAGATTATCCGCTTAGCGTTACCGCCTGCAAGCAAGTTCTGCTCACAGGCGGTGATTATGATTTTAACCTTTTGTTAAATTAGTCAAGCGGAATACCAAGTTCGCCTTGACCGGCGTTCCATGCGCCGCCTTGTTCGGCGGGAATATTAACTGTACCGGAGGTGGCGAGGATATCTTCTACTTGAAATTTCACAAGTTCCATTTCAGGTGCAATATATTTTTTCATTCTCTTTTACCTCCTTAACCAAAGTATGCTTCCGCATTCGTGTTGTAAACGATGAGCGTTTTTGCAAGTGTTTGCAACGCATCATTGCCGGTGTTGAGGGCAAGGGTGCAGTAATCAAGCACACTGCACTCGATCCTAGCGTCGCCATAGTGCACAACCATTTGCTGGTCAAAGTCAGCTGCATCAATGTCGCTCACTTCGATGAAGTAATGCTTCACATCATTAACGACCACATACTTCACTGCAGCACTGTGACCGTTCTCTTCATAAGGTGCTGCGGGAATATGGGTTGCAGCAGAGGCATCAATGTAGAAACGCAGTCTTGCATCCTTTGTGCAAGCAAAGGAAACGGAAGTGAAGCGAATCTGACTGCCCTGGTCAACAGTCGGTCTTGAAGAGTTGGAAGCGCCTGCAATCTGTGCATTGACTGCATCATTTGTGCAATAAACCTTTGTGGTATCATAACTGTCAAACACGCCTTGTGCCGCTTGACCATAAGCGATAATGGTGTGGCAAAGGGTTTTGAGCTTTTCTGCCTTTTCGGTGGAACCGACTGTAGGCAGCGCGGCAAGTGCTTCATCATCCATTGCAATCACATTGTCGCAGTAGGTCTTGGCGCTGTATTCGAGAGTATCGAGCACCACATCATCTGCGTTCAGAATTTGAATTTCGGTGGTCTCTGCCATCTGTGCGGGAGCCTGAGAAACCGGAATCACAAATCTGTCTAAACTATCACGCATGGAATCGGTAATATCTGCCACATTAATGCTCTCGGTGGTGGACTGTTGGTTCTCTTGCTCATTCACACTGTTGTAGGTGTAAACAATCTTTGCTGCGCCTTTGTATTCCGTGTAGTCTACAAAGTAGTTAGAGGTGATGTCGTTGCCGACGGTGAGATTCACGCCGTTGTTGGCATCTACCTTTTCTACCGCATAGCCGCCTTTGACTGCATCATAGTTGGTCTCATAGCCTTGTGCGGCAAGAGGTGTAACGTCGCTGGAGAACACTGCTGTTGAGGTTGCGGGGATAACATCGCCCACTCTCGGGAACTCGGCAGTCGGATAACGCGGGTCATCCTGCTTGCAGTAGCTTGCTACAGCTTCGCCGTTATCAGATGTAATCGTACCTGCATTAATGGTTACAGTCGGCACATTGCCGGGATATCCGCAGGAATCAATCACGATAGCGTCGCCTGTTGCGCCACAGCCGTTGTTGCTGAAAACATAATCGGTCTTTGCGCCTGTTGCAGTAATTGTTGCATTGCCAACTGTTAAGTTACCCGACTTAATGTAGATGCCGGAACCACCTTCGAGATTAGCGCCGTCTTCAATTGTCCATTCTGCATAACCTGCCGCATAGATAGCAGCCTCGGTGTTTGCAGCGGTAACAGTTCCGCTAATGTTGATTTTTGCAGCGTTGGTTTTGTCTGCCGGCTCTGCAACGTTACCGTTGATATAAACGCCCCACTTGGAATTAACCGTGCCGTCAATATCGAGAACCGCACCGTATGATGAAGTGCCGTTTGCACCAATCATAGCGCCGTAGCCGTTAGGCACATCCAAGATTACATTCTCGCCGAGCTTGAAGGTTGCATAATCTGCATCAGCGCTGTTAGTGGAGCCATATACTGCCACTGCTGCGTTTGCTACGCTTGTTGCAACAGTACCGGTGCCCTTGAATTCAATACCGCCGTGGCGGATGTTGAACATACGAACGGTTGATTCAAAATCGTGATCATTGAGGTCAATCGCAAAATGCACGCCGTTTGTAATTTCCTTGGTGGTCGGGATTGTAACATCCTCGTAGCAAACAATGGTGTCGCCTTCCTGTACCGCAGCAACCGCCTCGTCAAAGGTTTCATACCAATCCTCGCCTACAAGGAAGCCTGTGGTGGGAATAGGTTTATACATATAATACGTTTTGTTGATTTCGGGAGTGCCTGTGAAGGTTCCGCCGGTGCCGGTGAACATATCAGTCAACGCATTGTTTCCCACACTTTCCGCCGTTCCCTCTTTAGGAATACTGTACGGGACACTGTATTCACCAGTTTTTTCAGTTGATAATTTGATACCGGTGCAGCCCTGGAACATACCACTATAGCAATTGTTTTCCAGGTCTGTTGCCCATAACTCCGATGGCGTTGTCAGACTTGTGCAGCCATAAAACATTTGGTAATAGCAAAAATCTGCCAGGGTTGTTGCCCATAACTCCGGTGCCGTTGTCAGATTTGCGCAGCCATTAAACATATTGTAATAGCAATATCTCGTCAGGGCTGTTGCCGGTAACGCCGGTGCCGTTGTCAGACTTGTGCAGCCTTTAAACATATTTTGATAGCAATTGTATGCCAGGCTAGTTGCCGGTAACTCCGGCGCCGTTGTCAGATTTGCGCAGCCTTCAAACATAGAATAATAGCAAGCATATACCAGGAGAGTTGCCGGTAAATCAGGCGCCGTTGTCAGACTTGTGCAGCCACTAAACATATTTCGATAGCAATAATTCGTCAGGGATGTTGCCGGTAACTCCGGTGCTGTGGTAAGACTTGTGCAGCCATCAAACATATAAGAATAGCAATCTCTTTCCAGGCTAGTTGCCGGTAAATCAGGCGCCGTTGTCAGACTTGTGCAGCCACTAAACATATTTCGATAGCAATACCTTCTCAGGGTTGTTGCCCATAACTCCGGTGCTGTGGTAAGACTTGTACAATCTTTGAACAAATAAGCAAAACAATAATCACCCATACTGGAACTCTCAGGTTCAGTATAATCCAAAAGCGTTCTGATATCACCGCTGCAGGCAACAGTACCCTGGGTGGTAATCACCCAATTTCTGGAACTACTATCACCGGTTATTTGCCTATTCCCTGTTCCACGCAAATACAGTACATTATTATCCGAACTAATTTCCGAAGTACCCTCCCATGTTGTCCATGTGTTGGCATCCGTAGAATACTCCAGCGTTCCGTTCCAGTTCTTCGCGCTATTATTGGTTTGGATGCTGAAGGAATCCGTGCCGGTAAAGGTCAGGTAAGGCTCGCTTGCCGCACTCGCCGTGAACGGAATCACAGACAGCAACATCACTGCAACAAGTAAAATTGATAAAACTTTTTTAAGATTCATGTTTATCATATCCTTTCTTTTTTTATTTTTTTAAAGTTTGGAGTGTGGAGAGTGGAGAGTGGAGTTGTGGTGGCAACGCTAAAGCGTTGCATTTTATTGCGTTGCAAGGCAACGCCACCAATAATTCCGCATTCCGTATTCCGCATTCCGAATTGTTTGCAAGACGAAGTCTTGCTCTATGACTTTCGCCGCCTGACCTCAATATTGCTACCGGAAATCTCTAAAACTTCCTTTGCCGGAAATCTTAGAGATTTCCAAACCAATATACGGCTATAATCAACATCTCTGTTTTTTCCTTTCTTTTCACCGACCGCCTGCCCGCCGCAGCGAACAGCGGGCAAGGTAAGTCAAGTGACAGAAAGGAATTTAATAAAACAGGTGCAGTTCACCAAATAACAATTATACATTTTTCATTATACATATATATATATATATATGTCAAGGTTGAGTTAACAGATTGTTGACTTTTTTTGTTAAGCGGGCAGTGGCAATAGGGGTGAAAAACGGCTATAGACCAACAAAAAAAGCCCCTCTCGAAAGAAGGGCATCAATCTCTATCCAATATTCAAATTTCTATTTCAATCTCCGTCCCGTCCTTAAAGGTGTAAACGAGAGTGTCGGTTTTGACCGTTACCCGATCCAAAAGGGTGTACCAAAGTTCCTCGTCAAAAATCTCAATTGGTTTTTGAAGGGAGCGAAGCCGGGCAGCGTATCGAATGATGCCCTCGTACTTTGACTTCCTTTCATCAATTTTGTTTTGGAGCTTCACCAGTTTTTCGGTAACCCGGTCGTACTCATCAATCAAGGCATCGTAGCGTTTCCGGTAGGAGTCGATTTCACTCGATTTGGAACTCTCCTCGATAAGTTGCTCGATTTCCTTCTCGATAATTTTTTGCTTATCCGCCAGGATGGCAAGCTGCGAATCGGTGTCTCCGGTATCTTCAAAAAGCCAGGCGATTTCAAGCACGTCTTCTATGAGCGTGTCCTTGGTTAAAAGCAGATTGACCGCCTCCACAAAAGCCGTTTTGATTTGCTCCTCGTTTAACCGGGCAGAATGCTTTTCGTCCGGTTCTTTGTACTCGCTGTTGCAGCGATAAATGATGGTGCGGTATTTGCTGTTGGAGTGGTGAACTTTTCTGCCGTAAGGTGCACCGCAAGCACAGTACAGTTTTCTTGAAAAAATATCACTAATACGATTTTTAAAAAAATATCGCCAAAAATGAGCACCTCTTTATTGAGGGTACCCCAAAATCTCGCTTTTACTTTTTTGTATAAAATATAGAGTGAAAATACATATTGGTGTTTGACTTGAATCGTAAATAATGCTAAAATAGGTCTTGCCAAATGATATACAATTTTAATATAAAATCCTAAGTGATACATGCATTTTTCTTTGATAAAAATGCGTGCTCTATTCATAGTATCATTTAGGATAGTTATGTATATTGTTTGGCGACAGTAAGGGCATTGCGTTTTTGGGCGTACAGTTCTACTGTGCGCCTTTTTTTGTTTTATGCAATAAGGAACGCAACAAATTGACATCATTATGAAATAATGATAAAATAAGTTTTGCCAAATACTTTATTATTTTAATCGCAATCAATATAGTGTGCATTTTTATCTTCCCGATAAAAATGCAGGCTCTTTTTTGCATACTATTGATTGCGATAGATGTAAAGTGTTTGGCGACAGTTAGAGCATTGCATTTTTTGGCGTGCATCTACTGCACGCCTTTTTTGTTTATCGAGAGATATGAAAAGCCAAACTTGTTGTTTTACGGGACACAGAAAAATCCCAAAAGATGAATTACCGCAAATCAAATCAAAACTCAAGAACACCATCATTGAGTTAATCAACAATGGTGTTATTTATTACGGTGCCGGAGGTGCTTTAGGGTTTGATACCCTCGCTGCACTAACTGTGCTTGAATTAAAACAACAATACCCGCAAATTAAACTGATTCTTGTCCTACCCTGCAAAAACCAAACAAGGAATTGGCAGCAAAGCGATATTGAGGTATATGAAAACATCAAATCACAAGCAGACAAAGTTGTCTTTACCTCCGAAATGTATTACAATGGTTGTATGCTAAAACGCAACAAACACCTAGTAGACAATAGCGGATATTGCGTTTGCTACAAAACCCGTGATACCGGCGGCACAGCATACACAGTGAAATACGCAACAGAAAAGCAACTTAATATAATCAATTTAGCAAAGGATTAAACAATGAACAACCTCCAAAAAGCATTAAAAGAAATGGATGAAGAATGGTTTGCTTCTCTTCCCGAAGTAGACGAAGTCCCTCCTTTTGAAACAAGTGAAGCATTCAAAGAGTGGGAACAAAAAACAATCTTCAGAAAAGAATGCCAAGAGTCCTAATTATCATTTTAAATTAGAATAAAGTGATTTACACATTTGCAATGACTCCGTTTTGGAAAGGCAAGTGTCAACAATGTGGCAACGAACTGATTGAGGCTACTTTAGTTGACAAAATGAGGGGCTACAAAACAACTTGTACTAAATGCAAACTGGTATATAAATAATGATTTGCTTCATTTAAGACGAAAACGCTGGAAAATTCCAGCGTTTTATTTACTATTAGTTAAATAGTCGATAATTGAATTGATCCTTTTTATTTGCTTTGTGCTCTGAAAGAGATTTCGTTCTGCTTTACTGACAAACGCTTTTGTTTCACCTATTCGTTCCGCTAACTCTTTCTGTGTCAAGCCATTTAAAACTCGATAATACCTCAATCGTTCTCCCGCTGTACTGTGCCTATTTAACTTAACACATGTGAGTTTTTTGACAGGAACATTTAAAATCCCACAAATCCTTTTTAACACAGGAGGTGATGGATTTCTCTTTCCGGATTCTATAGCATAAATAAAAGTATTATCTACTCCAAGTTGTTTGGCAAAATCTTCAGCAGAGAATCCGGCACTCATACGATAATACTTAATCCTCATTCCTACCGGCATTTTTGAAATATTCAAAGAATAGTTGTTCAAATTAACACCTATCGCATTATTAATTTTAGTAATGTATTTTTCCTTGACATCACTTTGTGCTTCTATTCTTACCAGTGTCTTTGGAATAATCCCGATAATTTTTGAAAATTCACTCTTGCTATATCCATATTCAAATCGTAAGTCTTTAATTAAGCTGCCATTTACCATATAAAAAACCTCGTTTTATTTCTCTACTTTAATAATGATGAGATTAGGCAAAAAAATCAAGCAATCTGCAAAAATGTTTTAAAATAATGCAAAAAAATACATTTTAGCCCTGTTTTTGCATCATTTTTCCTATTTCGTTTCAACTGTTTTACTAAAATGATATACTAAAATTTCGATACTGTCATTTTAGAAAGGAATGAATATGAACAATCAAGAATTATTAAAAAAACTATATAAGATCTTCTTTAGCACTGCGTCAAATAGCACTTTACCCAATAAAGACGAAATCAAGAAAACAAATGAAGCGTTTTATTCCTTTATGGAAAAAGTGAAAAACAATCCGAAAATACTGGGTGAGTATGATGCCGAACTCAATACGTATCTATCCGACTATATGGATGAATATGCTTTTGCGGCTTTTTGTATTGGATTTGCAATAGGTAAGAATATTGAAACTGAAATCGAATTCTTTAACCATCATTTAGAATCAATTGAATAAAAACGAATGACAGTATCTTAACAACAAAACCACAGAAAATGCTTCTGTGGTTTTGTGACGTATTTTAGTTTTCTTCTGTGAGTTTTTGATACATTTTCATCAGTTCAGCAACACATTCACTTTCGGTCATATGCCGCCAATCAAAGCCGTACGCCTGCATAACTGCTTTGTCATTTTCCTGATGTGCTTTACGCAATTCGGGTGGCATAGTTAATTCATCGTACAAATCCGCAAGCGAGCAATCGGGATATTTCGCTCTTGCATCAAGAATCGCTTGCGCCGTCAGTTCAATCTTTGCCTTTTGCTCATCAGTCGGGTTACACCATGGGAAGTTGTTATAGACAATATCTTTTGAATAGCGATAATCACTTTTTAATCTGCCACACACAGCGCGCATCCAAGCCATGTGAACATTTGATGTTATAACACCAAATTCAAATATTGTTGCTTCCGGAATCACTTGGACAGCATCACTAACCACTGTTCCTTCGGGCAAAAACGCCATTGGAACATATCGTCTCCTTTGTGAAGAAACTCTCGGAACCACAATACAAGGAGCACCAATTGGTTGAGTCCTTTGAGCAAAAAGCGTTGGAGTCATTGCAAACTTTCTAATTCCTGCCGCTATGCTGTTTTCCCTTGCGTTCTTGCATGCTTCAATTCTTGCCAAAGTCTCTTTTGAGTTTTTTAAGTCTACAGGATTAGCATTTTCCAACCACAAGCAATACCGTTTTTTATTATGAAGAAACTCAACTGCGCCAACAAAAGGTTTTACATATTTCGACGTAGATGGGTTTTGCTTAATAAAGTTCTCGTAATCGCACTCCTCAATGATAAGATTTCCACCATCAGCAGGCTTGTTGCCATAGACCATTTTTGACACATTGCATAAAGGAGCATTTCTACTTTCAACAATTATATTTGGAGCATCACATAAATAAGGATTTATATTCGATACCTGTTGAGAACCCTTTTCGTTAAATAACAATTTTCTATTACGTTCATTATAAGAAAAACCAATTATTACGCAATGAACATGTGCAATATCAGAGGCTTCACTACTCCAAATAAATGTTCGATATGCAAAATTAATTATTATGCCGTTTAAGAACTTCCAGAGACGAGCAACTGTTTCTCCCTGTGTTATTGAATTAGTTGATACAAAAGCACACTCAATTTGGGTGCCTTCAATATATTCTTTTGCTATTTTATACCATCCACACACATAATCGAGATTCTTTACTTTTGGAAACAATTTCTGCATTGATTCCTTTTGAATAGAATCCATATAAGTAAAGCCCAAAAATGGAGGATTACCCATAATATAATTGAGTTCCGAAGCAGGCACAACATCGTTCCAATCAATTTGAAGTGCATTGCCTTCAACGATATATGCGTTCGTTGTAAGCGGAAGAAAATCAATATTGACATTGACGATTTCCTCTGTCTTCTTTAACATTTGGCTTTCCGCAATCCACAATGCCGTTTTTGCAACAGTAACAGCAAAATCATTGATTTCAATGCCATAGAATTGGTCAATTGAAACCTTAACCAAATCATCAACATTATCAGCAAAAGTAATCTGTGTTCCCCTAATGATTTTCAATGCTTGGTTTTCAAGTATTCTCAATGAGATATATGTTTCCGTTAAGAAATTACCCGAACCGCATGCAGGATCAAGAAATTTTAAGGTGGATAGTTTTTGACAGAATCTTTCTGCATACTCTTTTTGTGTCTTAGACTGCTTAATTTCCTTGATTTCGGCGAGTTCCTGCCTTAAATCATCTAAAAACAGCGGGTCAATGACTTTGTGAATATTCTCAATAGATGTGTAGTGCATTCCGCCGCTGCGCCTTGTTTCCGGATTTAATGTGCTTTCAAACACTGCGCCAAAAATGGTCGGGCTGATTTCAGACCAATCAAAATCTTCACTCGCATTTTGCAATATTAAAGTTCGGATTTCATCCGTAAACTGCGGAATCTCTATCGTATCATCGGCAAACAGACCGCCGTTTACATAGGGAAACGCCGCAAGTTCTGGATCCATATACGGGTCACGGTCTTCTGGTTTGGTGTTTAATACTTTGAATACATCAAGAATAGCAGAACGAAAATGCCTTGCGTCAAAATCCTTGAGGTAGTCGTGGAACATTAAATGCTTACCAAATACACCTGCATCCTCGGCGTAGAAACAAAAAACAAGCCGCACACAAAGAACATTCAAGCTTCTTTGTGTGTGCTTATCTTCAAGATTTACATATTGCTTGCTAATGGCATCATAAAGCTTTCCGACAATCTCACCGGCTTTGATAGAGATTTCTTCTTCCCTTTTAACGAAGTCATTACCGGTGTCAACAAGAAAGTTCAAACGATAATACTCTTTCGGTAGGTTTTCCAAAAGGATACTTTCCGGCTCCCCGTTGGGATTCTCCATGTCATACACAAGAAACTCTTTGAAATTACAAGTCACAATCCAACGAGGTCTTTGAGAATATGGCAAAACAGCGCTGTAGCGAACAGCCTGTTGGAAAGGCGTTAAGAAAGAGCCATCAGACTGCTTAATGCCTTTTCGCAAATCTTTATCAATGCTCTTTTGTTCAATCATCACGTGAGTAGAGGGAATCATAACATCAATAAAGCTGGTGTTATCCAACTTTACCTGCTCCTCAAATTGCATAAAGTGAGAAGGATTCTCCACACCGAACACTTGCCCTAAAAGTTCAAGCCAAAACTTTTGGCTTTCTCCCTTTTCGTATCCTTTGTTTTTCCAATATGCTGCAAACTCTTTTGCAGCTTTTTTCATTTCAATATCTTTCTTTAATGCCATAATCACACCTGCAAATTAATATTAAATATATTCTATCATAGAGTTCATAGTAACGCAAACAATAGTTTTCAAGACTAACCATGATTGCTTCCTTTTAATACCATTCATCATCTTCCCAGTCATCGTCTTCGTTTGCTTCTCGGAAATACTCTCGAATAGAGGAATATTGTTGCCCTGTCTCAATCAGGTTTTTCAAATAATCAAGGTCTTTTTTTGCTTTTCTGATATCATCGGCAACAGTCATATCATATTCATCCAAGCTCAAATAGGAAATATGGTAAACAAGAATGCCTTTTTTTAGGCACTCATTATCGAACTCTTTGATTTTATCAATTTCCGCTTCGAATTGTTCTGGATAATACGGTGTGTCATCATCTTCTTCAAAAATGGAAGTAAAACTGTCATCGTAAGAAAACAGCATTTTATCATTGACCACGGCAAATAAAAACTCCCCGTCTTTATAAATGCAATAGTCAAATTGAATCCCATCCCTCAATTCATTGACAGTGTAATCAATTCCGCTTTGCGAAAGCAAAATACGTTCAATTTTTCGCTGATAGTAACCGACGGGCATGGCGCAAAACTGATCCCGGTTAAACGATTTTACCGTTTCCTTAATAACGGATTTGTTCTTGAAGATGTTATGGTAAATCTCAATAAGCGGAGTACCTTTGACAACTTCTCTTTGCACCACCCTTGGTGTAAGAGAAAATGTATCCACCTTGGTTTGAAGAATGTCTAATGCAGTTTGATACAACCTGTCATAAGCAAAACTATTCTTCAAACCGTAGCACATCGCAAAGTGTCCAAAGTCATTTGGCGCATATTCATAAATGATAAAAATGAATTCTTTAATCACTTCTATAGCATTATCGGGTTCCAAGGTGAACAGCACCTCATTTTTCAAGCAGCTATCCGCCTCTTCCTTGGAAATACCATAGGGATTGCAGTCCTCATAAAACTGCTCTCGCGCTTTTTCCCTATTACCGAAGACCAAAAGGTATTGCAAATAATGATCTTCAAATTTTGGCAGTTTGCGCTTCCAGTGCGCCATAGTTTTGCTATTAAAAGAACTCACCAATTTAAAATCATAATAAAAGGATGTTTCTTTTATATCGTGAGGAAAACCCATTTCAGTCAATGTGCGATAAACGGGTTTTTCCTTATCACGAGGATTATGGTATTTTATTAGCGGTATATCATAATGAATGTTGGATGTATCCATCTCAACAGCAAATTTGTAAAACTCGTTCCACATAACTCTCACATCCTTGCACTAAAATTATTCTTCAGTCGGCTGTTTGGACTTGCCTTTAGATGCAAACTGACGCATACACCTTTCATAACTTGCCTTTGCCTTCGGTGGAGCGTCATCTCGAATTGTGGCAAAACACCCCAATTTAACATACCTATCTTCATTAGTTGTCCAAAACAAATCCAAACCGGTTTTGTTTTCTTTTTTGGTTTTCATTAAATCGCCTCCAGACAATTATAAAGCACTATACTTTATAATTGCAAGTAGACAGTAGCACAAAATATATTTAAAGTAAATACGTTTAAAAAGCATAATACCAAAAAACGGACTGCATCTAATAATTATTGTAAAATATTGAATGAAATCCTTTATTATGATAAAATATATCATTATATATGAGGAGGCTAAAAATGCAACAAAAACAATACCTTGCTATTGATTTAAAGTCTTTTTATGCCTCCGTCGAATGTATGCAGCGAGGGCTTGACCTCTTAACGACTAACCTTGTGGTAGCGGATGAAAGCAGAACTTCTAAAACCATTTGCCTTGCGGTTTCACCTGCCTTAAAATCCTTTGGTATCCCCGGCAGACCGCGTCTGTTTGAAGTGGAGCAGCGAGTGGAACAAGTTAATGCTTTGCGCAGGCAAGAATTAAGAGGCAGTAGCTTTTCTGATTCCTCTTACGATTACAGGCAACTTAAAAAGAACCCTGCATTAAAAGTTGATTATATCGTAGCACCACCGCAAATGCTGCTTTACGAAAAAATCAGTTCTCAAATCTACGAAGTTTACCTTAAATATGTTTCTGCCGATGACATTCATGTGTATTCGATAGACGAAGTATTTATTGATGTTACTAACTATTTAAAGTTATACAATAAAACTGCACACGAATTGGCAAGGACCATGATTCAGGATGTGCTATCCGAAACAGGTATCACGGCAACTGCCGGTATCGGAACCAATCTCTACCTTTGCAAAATCGCAATGGACATTGTGGCAAAGCACATTCCGGCAGATAAAGACGGCGTGCGCATTGCCGAACTTAATGAAATGAGCTACCGCGAGCAATTATGGTCGCACACACCGATCACCGACTTCTGGCGAATTGGCGGCGGAATTGCGAAGCGACTGAAGCGATTAGGCATTAACACTATGGGCGATATTGCTCGTTGTTCTCTTAACAATGAGGAAATACTGTATAAAGAATTCGGTATTAACGCCGAGTTAATCATCGACCATGCTTGGGGTTGGGAACCGTGCACGATTGCCGAAATCAAGGCATACAAACCGGAAACCAAATCCATCAGCGAAGGACAAGTGCTCAAAGAACCGTATACCTATAAAAAAGCAAAACTCGTTGTGAAGGAAATGACGGAACGAGTCGTTCTAAATATCGTGGAAAAAGGCTATGTGACTAACCAAGTGGAATTGACTGTCGGCTATGATATTGATAACCTCACAGATGGCAGAGATTATGGCGGTGAAGTGAAAATCGACCGATACGGCAGGAAGGTGCCAAAGGCGGCACACAGCACCGAAAATCTCGGCAGATACACTTCTTCCACCAAGCTTATCATGACGGCAATGGAGCGATTGTTTGACCGCATCGTAGACGAAAACTTATTAGTGCGCAGAATGTATGTGGTAGTCAATCATTTATTGACAGAACAGGAAGCTAAAGCGGGTGAACCGGAGGGTGAACAATTAGGTCTTTTTGACGATGCCGAACAAAAAGAACAAGAAAAAGCAGCCGAAGATAAGGCTTTGAGTAAAGAAAAAGACCTGCAGCAAGCCATGATAGGCATTCAAAGAAAATTCGGCAAAAATGCC
>JAFRLX010000057.1 GCA_017430965.1 Clostridia bacterium
GTTACAAAAAGAAATCAGCCAAACCACATTATCCTTGATTATTTTTATTCCCTGCCTCAGCGCAGAGATTGGCAAATTTCATCTCACTCTTTCAACATCTGTCAGCGTGTAGAAAAACAAGTTTTTCTACACGCTGAAAGGCACTCTCGGCTGAGAGTGCCTTTTGTGAAACTGAAAACTGAACCCTGAAAACTGTAAACTGCAAATAAGGGTTGTGCGCTCGGAAAGCGCACAACCCTTATTTGTCACATGCAGCGAACCTCTGCACTTAAAAATTGCCAAAAAATATTTAAAATTCAGCAAAAAATTCGTTGTTATTTACAAAAATAAAAAAGTAAATCTGCACAATCTGCATAAAGCACTTTTTCATTTTTCTAACAAAATAAACAGAAAATAATTTTTGTTTAAAAACATATTGTCTTATTAATAATAATTTGCTATAATAAGGGTGAACCTAGAGTAGAGTATTCTCACCAACTTTACTCACACCAACCACAAGAGTAAATATTTGATTGGAGGCATTTTTATGAAGAGGTGTATTAAAGTACTTCTATCGGCGCTGTTAGTTATGACAGTAGCAGTCAGTGCGTTTGCTTTTTCGAGTATCTTTTCCTCGGCACAAGCAATCCCCGCCGGTGTCAACATTGCGTTTACCGGCGCTCAAAATGACTGGGTAACATTGAGTGGAACCACCATTCAGGATTCTGCGCTGAAGGTTACTATTTCTAACGGCAGCGAAGATACAATTGTTATCAGCAAATTAGAGAACAACGGCACCGGTATCAGTTACACCGAGTGGACCACCAACATGAGATTGGGTCCCGGCGGTGTTACCAATGTCGGCGTCAAAGGCACAACCAATAACAATGCGGTCTTAAAGATTACGATGACCTACTATGTGGAGGGCAACCCCACTGCGACATCCGAAACAGCGTCCGCATACATCTATTGCAGCAGCGGTCAGGCTTATTCCACGTTGCAGAACGCATGCGGTATTGAATCCGGCTTTCTTAGATATGGTGTAGACACCACTGAAAAATTCTACCCTGTCTCCACCGGCTCTGTTGCCCAAACAGGCGACTGGACCCAAAAGCCTGTCATGACCATCAGCTTGTATGTTGACAGGTCTATATATGACACTTGGGACAGCTTAAACGGCAATATCAATTACAAGAACGGTACCATTCGTGACCACGCTTTCTGGGATAAAATCAACCTTTCTCAAACCAGTAATACCGGCTCCTTTGCCGTCAACGGTTACGAAGTCAATAAAGACAACAAGACTTTGGAAAGTACTTTCAACAATAGTAAGGATAACCCGGAAGGCTTCTTTATTCAAGTAGGTGAGGATGAAAGCACGGATATTCCGCTTACCGGTCAAATTGCGCAGGAGGCTTCCTCCAGCATCACCATTAAGCTTCGCGGCTATGGTCAAACCGGCGGTGTCTTCGGTTTGGCATCATTCAAGACAAAAGAATTGACTGCCGTATGGAATATCACTCTTAACACTTATAATAAAGAGGCTCTGCGCCTGAGATTAAAGGAAATCTCCAATGAAGGCTTGAATCAGGCTTCCTACAAGAGCGGTTGGGCAACCTTCGAGTCTGCCTTAAAGAATGCTTACGAGGTGCTCGGTACCAATCAGGTGACCGCTACGCAGGTGGAGAACGCTTTGACCACAGTCAACGCGGCATACAACGGCTTAGTGCGCTATGCGGTTGTGCTGACCAACCATGTCTACTATGAAGGCGGCAATGACCAAAATCCGGTTCAAATCGCCAAGAAGTATGAGATGCAGGTCAATAACCACGCTTCCCACCCTGTTGAAGTTTTGACCAACGGTACCTATGCTCAGTATCCGTTTAACAGAACCAATGTCATTAGCGAGAAGGCAATTCATGTCGATGAAGAGACAAACTATACCGATGTTATCAATCAGTATTATTGGTATGTCGACACCTCTGCACTCGAAGCGGCAATTGCGGCACAGGCAGCCAAGTCAAATGTGGATGAAGACGGTAACGAAATTTACACCGCCGATTCCTGGCAGAATTATGCTGATGAAGCAGTTACTGCCACCAGAATCCTCAACGACACGACCTTGTTCCAAGAAGATATAGATGCAGAAACCGCAGCACTCAATAATGCGGCTGCTTCCCTTAAGAAGCTTGACATCGATATTGAATGGTTAACGGAAGGCATTGAGTGGGCATACCAAATCACCGAAAATTCTTATGATGATGATTTCGGCTATGGTTGGGACACCACTGAACTCTTTGCTTCCTCTTACGGTCAGGAACTCTATTCCAACCTGCAGTCCGCTTACAACGAAGCAGTTGAAGTGACCAATGACCCCGATTTCACCAAGGCGCAGGCCGAAAGAGTGTGTGCAGCACTTTGGCAGGCAATCAATGATTTGCGCACGGTGGATACCAAGACCATGGGTCTGTTGAGGGTAGACGGTACCCGCCATGCGGACATTGACCAGTACGGTTACTACAAATCCTTGAAAGATAACCACACGGAGTCCAATGGTTTAAGAGAAGTTTACAATGATATTTTAGATAATAGCTTCGGTAACTACAAACTTCATGAAGAAGACTTCGATCCGGATAGCTGGTACATGCTCCAGGATGCTCTTTACGGTGATTTTGTACAGGGTTACTTTGCTTGTGCCAGCACCGAGGAGCCGTATCCGGTAGATAGCGATGTCGGTGAACTCTCCGTTCCCGCATACTCCATGATTAACAACATTTGGTTCTTATCCTCTCAAGCAGATTACAACGCTTGCCGCGATAATTTGATTGATAAGGTGAACAACCTTGAGTGGATTGTTGATCCTTCCGCATTGGAAGAAGCTTATGCAGAAGCACAAAACTATGATTTGAGCCTCTATACAGCGAAATCCGCAGCGGATGCAGCTGAGCAAATCGCAATGGCAGAAGCAGCGCTTGAGAAGCTTTCCGACCCGCAGTTATACGGTGATCCGGAAGCAGTCACTACCGATGTAGCCAATGAAATGGCAGCAGAGCTTTACGAAGCACTTGCAGCATTGACCTTGAAGCCCAGCTTCGTACCGGCTACTGAAGACATTGAAATCGAACCCGGTCAAGACAGCGTTATCTATGGTGAGGCTATCGGTCAAACCGTTGAAGATGCCATCAATGACTTGGATATCGTCAACGACAGCGATGAAATCATTGTGAAAGTTTATGATGCTCAAGACAGAGAAATGGCGCTCAACAGTAAGTTAGGCACCGGTTATAAGATTGTGCTGACAGATGAAGACGGCGACGAGATTTATGAAACACATTACTATGTCATTAAGGGCGATGTCATCGGTGATGCAAAAGTAACCGATAACGACTTTGGTCTTGTGTATGACTATGCATTCAATGAAGATTGCTTAGAAGGCTTCTATCTGGATGCTGCTGATTTGAATGGCGACGGTGTTGTTGACCTCTCCGATGCTGTAATGATTCAATTCATGATGTACGACTAATCAACAGTAAAACCCTTACCCGCTTGCACTTAGGTGCAGGCGGGTATTTCTTTAGTGTTGAGTGTTCAGTGTTTAGTGTTCAGCGGCAAGGCTTCGCCTTGCGTCTTGCTTGGCGCTGCGCGCATAGCGCGCGGTGGGTGGAACTGAAAACTGAAAGCTGAAAACTGAAAACTGACAAATAAGGGTTTGTGCGCTCGGCGAGCGCGACAAACCCTTATTTGTCAAAAAGTTCACGATTTATTCATGATTTGGTATTTTATTTTTTTTATATATATGTTAAAATAGTAACAATTAAAATGGAACACTATGTACATTTGCCGAAAAATGCACAGTGCATTACCGGCGGGGGAAAGGATGGTTACCATGGCAGAACAAAAAATCATGATTGTTGATGATGATAAAAATATATGTGAGCTGTTGCGCCTCTATTTTGAAAAAGAGGGGTTTAAAACCGCCATCGCCAACGATGGCGTGGCTGCTATCGAACTGGCTAAATCCGAACAGCCGAATTTAATGCTGCTGGACATCATGATGCCGGAGTTAGACGGTTGGCAGGTACTGCGTGAAATTCGCAAGTTTTCCGAAATGCCGATTATCATGCTCTCTGCAAAGAGTGAAACCTTTGACAAGGTGTTGGGGCTTGAACTCGGCGCGGATGATTACATTGTCAAACCCTTTGATTCCAAAGAGGTGGTTGCCCGCGTGAAGGCGGTTTTGCGCCGCAGTGCCGCGGCAAAGGAGCCGGAAAAAGCGGAGGGTGTTGTCGAGTATGACAAGCTCAAAATCAACATTGCCAATTATGAAATGATTGTGGATGGCAAGGTGGTGGATACTCCGCCCAAAGAGCTGGAGCTGATTTACCACTTGGCTTCCAATCCCAACAGAGTCTTTACCCGCGACCAGCTTCTGGATGAGGTGTGGGGCTTTGATTACTACGGCAATTCCAGAACCGTCGATGTACACATCAAGCGATTAAGAGAAAAACTGGAAGGCGTTTCCGACAAGTGGGAGTTGAGAACCATTTGGAGTGTCGGGTACAAGTTTGAAACAAAATAATGGGAAAAACGCAAGCAGTAAAACCGAATAAAAAGCGGCTGAGCCTGTTCACCAAATACTATATTGCCATCGCAGCGACCGTGATTGCGAGCCTGTTGGTGTTGGGAACAATTTTTTCGGTGTTTCTATACGGCTATTGGCAGGACAAATCCTTTGAGAGTCTGGAGTCTGCGACTGAGAATATTGCAGCCCTACTGGATTCCGACAGCCTTGTGCCGCAGCCGCTCTCCGTGCGGGTGAAAACGGAAACCCTGATTTCCAGCATCAACGCCTATGCAAAAATGAACAACTGCGATGTCGTCATAGTCGACAGTAACAATACCATTGTTCAAAAAAGCGAAGACTGTGCGATTGAGGACTCGGAAATTGCGGCGGATGCAGCTGCTGCCGAAAACAGCAGAAAAGCCGTGGAGCTGCATCATTATTCCGGCAAAGTCATTGTGGCGAATTGCCCGATTATTATGGGCGAATCACAGGTCGGCAGAGTCATTGCGCTCAAAGAAGTGAATGTCTTCTTCCCGTTTATTGAGGACATTTTGCGCATGTTCCTCTTTTCCGCCTTGGGCTCTTTGGTGATTTCCGTTCCGGTGGCATATTATTTGGTTTACCGCGTGTATAAGCCGATTTCGCAGCTAAAGCATGCGACCGAAAAAATCGGCGCAGGTGATTATTCCTTCCGCGTGGAGATTGATGGCGAAAATGAGTTTGCGTACCTCGGCAATGCTTTTAACTCCATGGCGCGGGATTTGGCGGCGCTGGAGACCTCGCGGCGCAACTTTATTGCCAATATTTCGCACGAATTGAAAACACCCATGACCACCATCGGCGGCTATATCGATGCGATGATGGACGGCACGATTGATAAAGATAAGCAGGACCATTATTTGGCGATTGTGTCCTCAGAGGTAAAGCGCCTTTCGCGCTTGGTCGTGGCAATGCTCAACCTTTCCAAAATTGAGGCAGGGGAGCGCAAGCTTGAAAAGAAAAACGTGAACCTCACAAAAATGTTGGTTGAGGTGATGATTAGCTTCGAGCAGGCGATTGAAAGCAACCACATTGAAGTGTTGGGGCTGGACAAAATCGGCGATATCAGCGCAAATGTCGACAGAGATATGATGTACCAGGTCTTTTATAACCTGACCGATAACGCGGTGAAATTTACCGACCCCGGCGGCAGAATTTTTGTTTCGCTGACCACATCCTCGGGTAAAATCGGTTTTCGCATTGTCAATGAGTGCAGCGGTATTTCCAAAGAGGATATGGCGAAGATTTTTGAGCGCTTCTATAAAGTTGACCGCTCCAGAAATTCGGACATTCAGGGCTTCGGGCTCGGTTTATATATCACCAAAACCATTGTTACCATGCATGGCGGGCAAATCACGGCAAGAAGCCATGAGGGGTCGGACTGCGAGTTCCTGTTTTGGATACCCGCACAGTAAGTGTTTGAGAAGGTCAATACGGCGGCCATTTCCGCTTGCCGTGAAACATAAATAAATACTATATTATATAGGTGCTGTTGCTATGTGGCAATGCAGGCACCTTGTGGAGAAGAAATGGAACAGAATCACAATCAATACACACAACCGCAAAAAAATCCTTACAGCAAACCTGCGCCGCAAAATGCTGCGGCGCCGTATCAAAGCACAACCGCGTTGCCGCCGGTGCAGCATCATCCGCAGAGCGGCTCACAGGTGCCGCCTTATGCCCCCTACGGTGCACAGGGCTATGCACCGCACAATGCCTACGGGCAGCAGGGAGCTTACGCACCTTACTATGCACAGCCGCCGAAGCGTAAAAGAATATCTGCCGGCTTAATTGTGTTCATTTGCATTATTTCGGCTGTCGTCTTAATCGGCTTCGGTGTTTTGGTGCACAGCACCATAACCAATTTGAGGGGCAACCAATCCTCCGACTCCTCGGAGCCGACCGTGCCCTCTGCCGATGAATTTGATTCGTTAGATGATAATGCGCTCAAACCGGGTGTGGATAGCGGCAATAACGATTTAAAGCTTTCCGTAAACAAAGAAACCGGCTCAAAGCTGAGCACCACGGAAATTGCTCAAAAAAGTAAGAACAGCGTTATCGGTATCAGTGTCTATTCGACCGATGGCATTTTGAAAGGCGAAGGTTCCGGCATGGTAGTCGGCACCAATACTGCCAAAACCAAGAGCTATATTGTAACCTGCGCCCATGTTATTGAGGATGAAAACGAGAAAGAAACTGTTTTTAAAATTGTTGACAGCAGCGGCAAGGAGTATTTGGCAGCCGTTGTCGGTTATGATGCAGGGCAGGATGTCGGTGTCTTGTCGGTAGAGAAAACCGACTTTGAAGCGGTGGAATTCGGCGATTCCTCCAAAATGCAAGCAGGGCAAACCGTTGTGGCAATCGGTAATCCCGGCGGTTCGGAGTTTTTCGGCTCGGTGACACAAGGTGTCATTTCCGCTACGGACAGAATGCTTTCCATTTCCAACCAAGCCATTATGTGTATTCAGCATGATGCCGCCATTAACCCCGGTTCTTCGGGCGGTGCACTGTTTAATGAATACGGTCAGGTTATCGGCATTAATTATTCTAAAATCGCTATGGAAGACTATGAAGGCATGAACTTTGCCATTCCGAGCAATACCGCCGTGGAAAGAGCCAATAGAATTATAGCTGAAAACTTGAAAACACACGGCGCAAGAATCGGTGTGGAATACTATGTTTCCGCTTCCTATTTTGATGAAAATTACAAGCAGCTTGTCATTAAATCCATCGATGAAAAAAGCGATATGAAAGGAAAAGCCGAGGAAGGCGATTTCATCATTGCCGCCAATGGCAAAAAAATTACCGACAAGTATACCATTGTAAAAATCATTAATGAAAAATCCGTTGGCGATACCATCACGCTGACCATTGCTCATAAAAATGAGAAAACAGGCGAGTATGACACCAAGGATATTGAAGTCAAGTTGATAGAAAAGAAATAAACCAATAGCTAAAAACCCGCGCCCCAAGGCGCGGGTTTCAGACTGTCGAAAAAAGCGGCTGAAACCACGCGACAACTCATCATTTTATATAATCGTTTCATTCTCCAATTGCATTAGATTGTTTTATATTGAGAAGCAATTTGTAAAAAGATATCAACATCTGCCGCTTTGTTCAAGCCTTTGCCCACGTGCTGTTAAGGATAACAAGGTTCAAATTGCCTGACTTCACTCACGGAGGGTAGCGATAAGGAAAGCTTGTCTCAAAATTGCATCTTTTCGCACAATAAGTGCGTTAAAAGCAGCTCATAGGCGTTAGCCTTA
>JAFRLX010000058.1 GCA_017430965.1 Clostridia bacterium
GGAATTGAAATGGAAAAATCAAAGATTATTTGTAAATACTCTTTAAAAAATAATCAGTGCATAGGAAAAAGATGCCCGTTTTCGATTATAAATAATAAAGACAATTTCTGATTTGTAAAGGAAAGCAATGATTAATACAGAAAAAGAAAATTGGGATTCGCTTTCATATGAGGAAAAGAACCGTCAATTATATCTTCAGCAAAAAGAATTATTAGCAACTCTTTTGGAACACAAGGCAATCTCACCGGAACAATATCAAAAGAGTTTAACCGATTTAACTGAAAAGATGGGATATTCAAATGAGTAAATCAGAGTATCAAGATATTATCAATTTGCCGCATCATCAGTCTGCCAACAGACCGCATATGAGTTTACACGACAGAGCAGCACAATTTGCACCTTTTGCTGCCTTACGAGGCTATGATGATGAAATCAATGAAACTGCCAGATTGACTGACAGACAAATTGAATTAAATGATGAGCAAATTGCCTTTATTAATCAACAACTGAATATGATTAGTGAAAGTATCAAATCAACCCCAAAGGCAAGAATCACCTACTTTGTTCCGGATGAAAAAAAGGAGGGTGGTAAGTATATCACTATTGAGGCAGATGTCAGAAGAATTGATGAAGTGCAAAAGCAAATCATTTTGGTAACAGGAGAAAGTATCGAAATATCTAAACTATCCTCAATAGAAAAGCTTTAATAAAAGTTATATAATTATTCTATAAAGCAAAACTCATAAAATACGAAAAACAGTACCATTTTTTGGTGCTGTTTTAATTTTTCCAAAAAAAGTTATTGACAAATCAAATTGAAAGTCTTATAATACAGTCATCGAACAAATGTTCGATAGAGAGGAGGTAATCATAAATGCGAGAATATCAGAAAGCACATCCTAAAATCCTCTGCCCAAACTGCGGCGCAAGATTGATGGATGCCGGTGACAAAGAGGTTAAAAACCTAACCACCGCAGAAATAGCTGACATCACTCATAGGTATGATTACTTAATGGTTTGCACAAAATGCAAAAGCTACATTGGAATCCGAAGTAATCTGCCTCGTGCAGTCACTATACCGCTTTTAAAAAACAAAATTGTAAACATTTAAGAGAGAATCGTCCTCGTATCCGTGAACATACGAACAAAGGGTAGGCTTCTAATATTGATTTATTAGAAACGCCTACCCTTTTATTTTTTTAAAGTCTTATGGAAAGAGTTATTTTGCACAGCGACATGAATAATTACTATGCCAGCGTTGAGTGTCTGCTCAACCCTGACTTAAAAGGGAAGCCGGTCGCTGTCTGCGGTAGCACTTCCGAAAGACACGGGATAGTTCTTGCTAAAAACTATGAAGCAAAAGCATACGGAGTGCAAACCGGTGAAGTGACTTGGCAGGCGCAGCAGAAATGCAAAGACCTTATTATTGTCCCGCCACACTATGACATCTACATCAAGTATTCCAGACTTGCTCGTCAGATATATGCACGATACACCGATTTGATTGAACCGTTTGGTATGGATGAATGCTGGTTAGATGTGACAGGCAGCACCAAATTATTTGGCGATGGATTCACGATTGCTAATGAGATTAGAGAGACTATCAAAACGGAACTCGGATTAACTGTTTCGGTGGGTGTTAGTTTCAACAAAATCTTTGCAAAGCTCGGTTCCGATATGAAGAAACCTGATGCCGTCACTTGCATTTATTCAAACGATTTTCAAGAGAAAATCTGGCATCTGCCGGCAAGTGATATGCTCGGTGTCGGTTTTGCAAGTAAGCGAAAACTTGATGCTTTTGGTATCTACACTATCGGGCAATTAGCAAATGCAGATCCGAATGTGTTACAAGCAAGCATGAAATCTCACGGGCTAACCCTTTGGCGCTTTGCCAATGGTTATGACAAGTCCCCTGTGATGGAAATGAATTACAAAAGCCCCATTAAAAGCGTTGGTCACGGAATCACTACAAGGAGAGATTTACAAAACGAGTCCGATGTATGGCCGGTCATTCTTGAACTGTCATTCGACATCGGACACAAACTAAGGGAAAACGGACTATCGGCAAAAGGCGTAAGTGTATGTGTAAGAGATACTGAGTTGCTTTCCAAAGAATGGCAAACACAAATGCCATTATCCACTCAAAGCGATACATATATCGCCACAATGGCATTCCACTTGTTTCAGCAATGCTACTCTTGGGAAAAGGATATTCGTTCTATAACGATACGAGCCATAGACTTACAAGCAGCCGATACTCCCATCCAAATAGATTTTTTCTCGGACAGAACCAAAGTCGATAAACTCGAAAGGATTGATAGGTTAATAGACCAAATACGAACTAAATACGGAGAAAAATCAATATTACGTGCAAGTTTATTGAACTTAGACTCACTTGCCCCTGAAAAATCAAAAGGCATTAAAATGCCCAGTGGCTTACTAACTTGCAGATAATAACAATTATCGTGCACTATTATTTATTACCATATAGCATAGCAGAATGGTTTAAGATGGTACTTTGGAGGTAATAAAATGGAAGTACGAACAGATTACAATAAAGGTGATAGACTTTTCGACTGGGAGCCTAATACCGATATTATTACAGTCATTAGAAAACGCAAGAAATACAAAATAAAACTCATAAGAGGTACTCACACTTATACAGTGATTGAAGAAAAAACATATATACCTCAATAACATTCGCTTTTGCGAGCTCTTGAAGCCGAGCGAAAAACAGCATTAAATGTCTGTTTTTCTGCTCGGCTTTCTTTTTTTGACAAAAAAGGCTTAAATCTTCACTTCTAAACGATTATATTACAAAAACAACAAAATCTCACGCCTAAGTGCGCATTAGGGCAAAGGATAGTATATATCAACTTTCGAGCATCATCGCTCAATAGTTATATGTATTAGCCTCTATTCGTTATGCCCTTTTGTGCCATAACACGGCTAATCATCGGTATGTACTGTCCTTTCTTGAGGGAAAGGACTTTTATTATGCAAAAACATTGGCAGCCATACCTTGCCAAGTATCCCTAATCTCCGGTTTTGAACAACACCCAAAAACAAAAATTCAAAATTAAGGAGATTAGAAAAATGAACTATAAGTACATAACTGCAACAGGAACTGAAACTGTGGAAATCAGTGAGGAATGGGCAGATATTCTTTGTCAATTCGATAGAGAAGAGCACGCTTTAGAAGAAAAAGAAAGATACCACAGAGCTTTCTCAATGGACGATTATGAGCACGAAGGCAGCAAATTGGCATCACATTATAGTGACCCCTTGGAAATCATAGTAAGCAAATATGAAACCACTCGCTTCCAGAATTGCTTTAATACCTTATCTGAAACACAGCAAAGGAGACTGTTGATGCTTTCTTTTGGCTTATCTATAAACGAAATCGCAAAAATTGAACAAAAAGATCCGAAAACAATTTTCGAATCAATCCAAGCAGCACGAAAAAAATTTAAACTTTTTTTCTAAAACACCCCCATAAAACGCCCTCTTTTTCTGCAACTAGTGAAGGGGTTTTTAAAAGAACAACTTCAAAAGCAGAAAATTGAATACACATTCATCAGCAACATCAATTTCAATGTGTGAAAACACAAGCCACTGTAAGTGCCACGCCAAGACCTCAAACGAGCGAGCGAGAAAGACATTTACAAATATCAACCCGCAGTTGATATGGCGATGACAGTTGAAAGGATAATGGTACTTCCGTAAAAAACGGCTCGGAGAATTCTCGGAGGGGTGAAACTCCCATGGAGCAGATTAGCACTCTGCCTGCTGATGACTTCCTAATTGCACAAAGGGTGTTGAGAACAAATATTGTGCATATCGAATGCCTTTTTCTTTCCTTAAAAGGTTAGAAAAAGGCAAACGATAGTACATAGAGAAATTATTGATAAGGAATTAAATATACACGGAGGAAAAATGAATAACCAAAACTTAATCAAAAGAGGCAGTATTTTTTATTGCGCGTTTAAAAATAAAGATGGCTCTGTTCAAAACGGATTGAGACCGGCAATTATCGTTCAAAACGATGTCGGTAATCTTCATAGTTCAACAGTGGTAGTTGCGCCCATTACAAGCGTTCCTAAAAGGTTTGATTTACCCACACATGTTTTTATCGGAACACAATTCGGTTTACATAAAGACTCAATGATCCTTGCCGAACAATTAACAACTATCAACAAAGAGGATTTGAGGGAATTTGTTGGCATCACAACAGAGGACTTTATGAAAATCGTAGACAAGGCGCTTAAGGTTAGCGTTGGTTTAAGCAAAAAACACAACCAAGACATATTTGTTGCTTGCCTCTGTCACACTTGTTTGGACAATTTTTTTGCCACTCACAACTATGAAATTCATCGCGTTGACAGATTTCAAACTGAAAAAGATACCTGTACCTACTGCCAAACACACAGAGGTTACGACTACCGCATAACAAAGCGAAACCTTAATTCAAATAATATAAATGATTAACGAATCAATTTACGTAAATACTTATTTTGGAGGTATTAAATGGACACTTTGATAAATACAGGATATAAAACCTATCAAATCGGTAACAGTTGTTATGAAATCACGAGAGAATTTAATCTCCAAAAAAGTCTTAAAGATATTATTGTGGAAAAAATTACCAGCAACAATGTTCGTTTGCATAATTGATGAGCAACATATAATGTGTTAATATAATGTTGTAATTATTATGTAAGCGGCAGTATGGTGAAGGAGGTTAAAATGAGAACTGCTGCTAAGCTCGCCGACATTTACTTGAGATTATCCGTTGAGGAAGCAAAAAACGGTGAATCAGAGAGTATCAAAAACCAAAGAAGTATTATTCAACAGTATTGTTCAGATAATGGAATTACCATTGTCAGAGAGTTTATTGATGACGGCTTTTCCGGCTCAAATTTTGAAAGACCGGGATTCAAATCACTTTTAGACCATATAAAAACAGGACTTGTAAACATGGTTATCACAAAAGACCTTTCAAGACTTGGCAGAAATATGGCAGAAGCAAGTTATTATGCCGAAACATTTTTCCCTGAAAGCGGTATTCATTACCTTGCAATAAGCGACGGATTTGATTCGGAAGAAGTAAATCTTATGGCTCCGTTTCAATTCGCGATGAACGATGTTTATCTTAGAGATACCTCAAGAAAGATAAAGCAAGTATTGTCACAAAAAAAGAAAAAAGGTGAATATTGTGCTTGCCCGCCATTCGGATATATGAAAAATCCACAGGACAAAACATCACTTATCCCCGATCCAAAGACAGCACCTATCGTTCAGAAAATCTTTTCCCTTGCAGCAAATGGAAAGTCCGCTCGATTTATTGCTATTCAATTAACTAACGATGGAGATATCACCCCGTTAAAATATCGAGTTCTCTTTCGTGATGATTTTGGTGATAAAGGAGCAGCCAGAGCAACAGATGTTTGGTGTCACACCACCGTCAAAAGGATACTGAAGAACAAGGTTTATCTTGGGCATACGGTTATGGGCAAAACAAAGAAAGCCAGCATCAAATCAAAGAAAAAAGTCTTAATTGATGAAGAAGACTGGATGATCACTAAAAACACTCATACACCTTTGGTTTCGCAAGAACAATTTGACAAAGCAGAACAGTTTATGGGTATTAACACTCGCAAATGGCAAGATTTTGAAAAGCCAAGAAAGAGTATTTTTAATGGCTTGGTTTACTGCGAAAATTGCGGAGGTGCAATGTGTTCCGGCGGAAGTGTCTGTAACGGAGAACGAGAAAAGTATTGGTATTTAAGTTGTATCAACATTCCAAATCGTTCAGCAAAGCATTGTGATAAAGGTGCAAGAATAAAATATCGTGATTTAGAGCAAATTATTAAAATGGAATTAAATAAATTCATTGATTTATCTAAGGATGATATTGAATCCATTATTCAAGCTGCTATTGAAGTTAAAAGTAACGATTCGACATATGTGGACAAGAGTGATAGAATTCCTGAGTTGGAAAAGAGAATCGAACACATTGACCAAATCATCTTAAAACTTTACAATGACAATGCCAGTGGTTTAATCAATGATGAGCAACTATCCACAATGCTTCAATCACTTTCGAAGGAATCTGAAAGCCTAAAAAAGAAAATCGATGGACTTCGTTCTGAACAAGCGAAAAATGACAGTGCGATAGATGCATATAAAGTTTTCTTTTCATTGGTCGAGCAATACACTCATATTGATGAACTTACACCTGAAATACTGAGAACCTTTATTGAAAGAATTGAAATAGGCAAAAAAGAATTGCCGGAAGGCTATCAAATCGCCTCACACAATGTTCCATATAAACAGCATATTAAAATTGTGTATCGTTTTATTGGAGAGATTCAAAATAGCGATTATTCTTTCACCAGAGAGTTCGAGCAAAAAAAAGCCGGTTAAGCAAGAAAAAATGCAAAAATCGGTAAAAAAAAGCTAAGTTTTTGATGTTGTGGTACACCAACAGAGGTTGGTGTTAACCTTAAGAACGGTTACAACGGTGACCTTACTTCGAGACAGGCTGGTAGCATTGGTGGTCAAATGGTGAAGAACATGATCGCGAAGTATACAGGTTCCAGCAAATAATGAATTTTAAAAGAAAAGCTGCCGAGTAATAACTCGGCAGTTTGTTTTTCACAAATTTTTAAAGGCGTGGCGCAAAATCAAGCAGGCTAAGGAAGCTCTTAGCAGCTTAAAGACAGAAGCAGCAAGCGAAGTTTTAAGAATGGTTACAAAGGTGACCTTACTTCGAGACAGGCTGGTAGCATTGGTGGTCAAATAAGAGCATAACGCCTACATATGAACTCGGTTTCTATTTGTTGATTTGCTCTCCCGCTTCGTTAAAAATACTCGAAATACACAAAGTATTTCTGCGCTTTTTGCCTTGCCGGAAAACAAATCAACTAAATACAAACTGCTTTGATGTGTAGGCGAATTTATATGTAGGCGTTATGCTTGTGAACATGATCGCGAAGTATACAGGTTCCAGCAAATAATGAATTTTAAAAGAAAAGCTGCCGAGTAATAACTCGGCAGTTTGTTTTTCACAAATTTTTAAAGGCGTGGCGCAAAATCAAGCAGGCTATCAGATGGTAAAGCCTTTATTTACTTCACACAAACATAGTCGCGGATGGAGGCGAGTTTTTTCTCCCCAATGCCTTCCACTTCAAGCAGATCCTCGACACTGTTAAAGCCGCCGTGAGCATCGCGGTAGGCGATAATTTTGGCAGCGGTTTTTTCGCCGATTCCCGGCACTGTTTCCAGCTGCGCTTGCGTGGCGCTGTTAAGTTCAATCGGGAACAGCTGCACTTGCTCACTGCTGCTCTCGGCGGAGGCAGCGGTGCTGCTGTTTCGAAAGACCTTTTGCCTTTCAAGCGGCGCAAATGCTGCGGCAATAAAGACGGCAGCGATAAGCAGAATACCTATCGCTGCCAACAATTTTACTTGTTTATCATATGCTTTCATACTTACTTCTTTGCAATGGCAATGGCGGCATTTTTGGCGATGTTTTCAGCCGAAAGCCCATACTTTTTGAGCAACTCCCAAGCGGGACCGGATTCGCCAAAGCTGTCATTCACACCCACGCGCACCAGCGGTGTGGGGCACTCTTCGCTGAGCACCTCAGCGACTGCGGAACCGAGACCGCCAATCACGGAATGCTCTTCCGCAGTCACAATGCAACCTGTTTTCTTGGCGCTCTCAA
The DNA here is from genome assembly GCA_017430965.1 of Clostridia bacterium. GTDB lineage: Bacteria > Bacillota > Clostridia > Oscillospirales > Acutalibacteraceae > RUG714. Next base: position 7,727 of record JAFRLX010000058.1, read on the forward strand.
TAATAATGGCTTTATCAATCGGCTTAATGGTTGCCATGTTGACAATGCGCGCCGTAATCCCCTGCTTGGCAAGCAGGTCTTTTGCCATCAGCGCTTCATTGACCATTAAACCGGTGGCGATGATGGTAACATCCTCACCATCGGCAAGCACCTGTCCCTTGCCGATTTTAAAACGATAGTTTTCATTGAAAACCTGCGGAATGGCAAGCCTGCCAAAGCGAACATACACAGGGCCTTCATGGCGCACGGCTTCCAAAACCGCCGCTTTTGCTTCCACAACATCGGCAGGGTTAATCACGACCATATTCGGAATGGAGCGCATTAACGAAATATCTTCATTACACTGGTGGCTGGCGCCATCTTCACCCACGGAAATACCGGCGTGGGAAGCGCAAATTTTCACATTAAGGTTGGGATAGGCAATGCTGTTTCTAATCTGCTCAAACGCTCTGCCTGTCGCAAACATGGCAAAGGAAGAAACCAATACCGTTTTGCCGCAGGTGGCAAGCCCGGCTGCCACGCCCATCATATTTGCTTCGGCAATACCGGCATCAAAAAACCGCTCCGGTGCCACTTTTTTGTAAGTCAGCGATTTGGTTGCTGCGCCGAGGTCGGCATCCATCACAACGATATCGGGGCGCTCTGCAAGTTCTTCGAGTGCTGCCGCATACCCCTCTCTGGTTGCTTTTTTAACTACTTTCTTCTCTTCCATACCCTTACGCCTCCAATTCTGCCAAGCGAAGCCTCAACTCGCCAATCGCCGTAATATACTCTTCTGCAGCGGGTGCTTTACCATGCCAACCGCAAACATCTTCCATAAAGGAAACGCCCTTACCCTTTGTGGTTTTCATCACAATTGCAGTGGGCTTTCCTTTGACTTCGCGCGCTTTGGCAAAGGCTGTTTCCATTTGCTCAAAATCGTGGCCGTCAATATTGATGACCTCAAAACCAAAGGCAGCAAACTTTTCATCAATCGGATACGGAGAATTGACTTCTTCAACAGTGCCGTCAATTTGAAGATTGTTGTTATCCACAATCACCACAAGGTTGTCCAATTTTTTGGCAGAAGCGAACATCGCGGCTTCCCAAACCTCGCCTTCTTCAATCTCACCGTCGCCCAACAGGGTATACACGCGGTAGTCTTTTTTGTCAAGCTTACCGGCAAGTGCCATACCTACGGCAGCGGAAACGCCCTGCCCGAGAGAACCGGTGGACATATCGACACCGGGTGTGCTGATATTCGGGTGCCCCTGCAAAGTGGAACCGACCTTTCGCAAGCTTTTAATTTCCTCCTCGGAAATAAAACCCTTGAGTGCCAGCGCACCATAGAGCGCCGGTGCCGCGTGCCCTTTCGAAAGCACAAAGCGGTCTCTGTTCTCACTCTTTTCGTTTGAAGGGAATACCCTCATTTCATTGAAATAGAGGTAGGTGATGACATCAGCCGCCGAAAGCGAACCGCCCGGGTGACCGCAACCTGCATTAAAGGTACCTTCAATGATATGAAGGCGCACTCTGCAAGCCTTTTTCTCCAATTCCTTAATGATTGATTTCTCCATGTTGTTTACCATAGCCTTTCAGCCCGCAACTCTATTCTCCGCCACTTGCCCTGCAGGCAAAGAAACAAGTGGTATTTCAACCTGCCGCACAACGGCAGGGATATATCAGCCTGATTCGCTTACTGCTTGAGCTTTTTTAAAAAAGCAGTAAAGTATTCCGGTAATTCGCTCTCCACCTCGACATACCTGCCGGAACGGGGGTGGTCGAAGCCTAACAGCCTTGCATGCAGGCATTGCCCGCCAAGGGAGCTAATCACCTTTTTGGGACCATAGACCGCATCGCCTGCAACCGGATGCCCGATATGTGCCATATGCACACGGATTTGGTGGGTTCTGCCGGTCTCCAGCCGCAACCTGACATGGGTAAAGCCTTCATAGCGCGCGACCACTTCATAGTGGGTTACCGCGGGGCGGGAATGCTTGTCGGTCACAGCCTGCTTTTTGCGGTGAGTAGGGTGCCTGCCAATCGCGGCTTCAATGGTGCCGCTGTCGGTTTTGAGGTTGCCGTAAACCACCGCTTCATACTCCCTGGTGAAGCTGTGCGCTTTAATCTGCCGCGCAAGCGAATTGTGCGCAAAGTCATTTTTTGCAACCACCAGCAGACCGCTGGTATCTTTATCAATGCGGTGCACAATGCCGGGGCGCAGTTCACCGTTGATGCCCGAAAGCGATTTGCCGCAGTGGAAAAGCAGTGCATTGACTAAAGTGCCGCTTTCGTGCCCGGCAGCCGGGTGCACCACCATACCCTTTGGCTTATTGACCACCAGCAAATCTTCATCCTCATAGCGAATATCCAGCGGGATATCCTCAGGCTCTGTCTCAACAGGCTTGGGAGCAGGTGTATTGATGCTGAGCCTGTCCCCTGCTTTAACCTTATAGTTTTTGGTCTGCACCTTGCCGTTGACACTGACATCGCCCGCAGAGATGAGCTGCTGTGCGCGCGAGCGGGTAACATCCGAAAAAAAGGAAGCCACCACAACATCGAGCCGGTTCCCGGCGCGCGCTTCATCGGCAGTAAAAAGAAAGGTTTTACTCATCTGTGTTTTCTTCTCTTTTTATAATCTCTGATTTCTCTTTTCTTTTGAGTGAAATCGAAAATCACATCTGCCACCAGATAAATGATGATAATTGCCGCGCCGCAGGTCACTAAAATATCGGCGAAGTTAAACACGGCGAAATTGACAAAGGTGGGCTCAATAAAATCAATCACCACACCGCGGAAAAGCCTGTCAATCATATTGCCGATGCCGCCTGCACAAATGAGAATGATTGCCGTTTTAATAAACGGGGAATGCAGGGTCGGATAGCGGAATTTCATTTTTCCGCTAAGCAGGCACACTAAACCGATGATTACAAACACAGTTGTAAGGATGATAAAAAACCACCGTGCGTTTTGCAGCATGGAAAAAGCCGCGCCGTCATTCTCCACATAGCGAAAGCGGATGAAACCGGGAATTATTTCCAAGGTTCCCTGCGGCTTCAACCAAGAGATAACGGCGAACTTTGTCACCTGGTCAACGGCAATTAATAATAGAATGATAACGATATAGACAACTGACATTTACGATTATACTCCAAGAATTTTAGCACACCTTGCGCAGATTTCGGGATGTGCGGCGTTACTGCCGACACTTTCACTGTAGCTCCAGCAGCGCGCACACTTCTGCCCTGCCGCCTTCATAACAGTTACACTCAAACCTTCTACATCGCCCTTGAAAGCACCGGTGCCTTCCTGAATTTCCACTTGCGAAACGATGAAGGCAGCGGGAAGCTGCTCTGCATTGGCTTTTAAGAAATCCAACAACTCGCCTTCGGCAAAGAGCACGATTTTCGCTTCCAAACTCTTGCCGATTACCTTGGCATTTCTTGCTTCTTCGAGGGCTTTATTGACATCATCACGAATGGCATGAATGCGGTCCCACTTTGCAGCAAAGCCCTCTTCAATCCCCTTCGGTGCAGGGATTTCATTGAACAGCGGGCTCGAAGCATCGCGCGAAGCATCATGCGGCATCGCCTTCCAGATTTCATCAGCCGTGAAGGACAAAATCGGGGTAATGAGCAGGCAAAGAGCATCTAAAATCTTATACATGGTGGTTTGCGCTGCGCGCCTGGTTTTAGAGTCTGCCTTTTCTACATAGAGCCTGTCCTTCAACACATCCAAATAGAAATTGGACATATCGAGCACACAGAAATTGTGCACGGCATGGAAAATGGTGTGGTATTCATATTTATCGTAGCTTGCTCTGACAGAGGCAAGCAATTTATCCAGTGCACACAATGCCCACCGGTCAATTTCTTCCAATTCACTGTCCGCAACCATATCTGCATTCGGGTCAAAGTCACTGATATTGCCGAGAATAAAGCGAGAGGTGTTGCGAATTTTTCTGTAAATTTCGGAAAGCTGCTTCAAAATATCGGGAGAAATCCTGACATCCGCATGGTAGTCGGAGGAAGCCACCCACAGTCTTAAAATATCGGCACCGTATTTCTCAATAACTTCGCTCGGGTCGATACCGTTGCCCAGCGATTTGTGCATTTGTCTGCCGTTACCGTCAACCACCCAACCGTGGGTAATGACTTCTTTATAGGGCGCTTTGCCGGTCGTTGCCACAGAGGTCAGCATAGAGGATTGGAACCAGCCTCTGTACTGGTCTGCACCCTCCAGGTAAACATCAGCCGGCCACTTCAGGTAATCCCTATTCTTGCACACCGCGCGGTGTGAAGAACCGGAATCAAACCAAACATCCATAATATCCTTCTCCTTGGAGAAGCCTTTGGAAGCGCCGCAATGCGGGCAGGTGTAGTCCTCCGGCATAAAGAACGCGGCATCGTGTTCAAACCAGGCATCAGAGCCTTCCTCGCCAAAGACATCGGCGACCTTTTCCATTAATGCGGCATCAATGATTTCCTTGCCGCAATCATCACAATAGAATACCGGAATCGGCACGCCCCACTTACGCTGGCGGGAAATGCACCAATCCTTTCTCTCGCGAATCATATTCTTAATGCGCTCCAAGCCCCAACCGGGGTACCAGGCAACGCCGTCTGCCGCCTTGCAGGCATCCTCTTTAAAATCATCCACCGAGCAGAACCACTGGCTGGTCGCTCTAAAGAGAATCGGCTCTTTACATCTCCAGCAATGCGGATATTGGTGCACAATCTTTTTGAGCGCAAACAAATTGCCCTTTTCTTCCAAATACATGGCAATTTTCTTGTTTGCTTCATCGGTAGTAAGGCCGGCAAACTGACCGGCTTCACTTGTCAAAATGCCCTTATCGTTAACCGGCACCACAATACCCACTTCGGGGTAATTCTTACAAACATCAAAGTCCTCTACGCCAAAGCCGGGAGCGGTGTGAACGCAACCGGTACCGCTCTCGAGGGTGACATGTTCACCGACAATGACAAGGCTCTCTCTGTCTAAGAACGGATGCTGACAGGTGATATATTCCAGCTCGCTGCCCTGCAGCTCGGCAATAATCTCATAGTCTTTACCATACTCTGCCATAGCGCCTTCGCACAGCTCTCTTGCCATGATAAAGTATTCATCCTCACACTTAATCAGTGCATAGTTAAAGCGGGGACCGACACAAATGGCAAGGTTACCGGGCAGGGTCCAGGTAGTCGTTGTCCAAATCACAAAAGAGGTTTTGGCAACATCGGCGCCCAATGCGCTGAGCACACCTTTATCATCCTTGACATTAAATTTCACATAAATAGAGTAGCAATCATCATCCTGATACTCGATTTCGGCTTCCGCCAAGGCAGTGTAACAATCCGAGCACCAATACACGGGCTTTAAGCCCTTGTAAATATAGCCCTTTTGCGCCATTTCGGAAAACACCTTAATCTGCTCTTTTTCAAAATCATGGGTCAAGGTGATGTAGGGGTTCTCCCACTCACCCAAAACGCCCAAGCGCTTAAACTGGTTGCGCTGCTCATCAATGTACTGATACGCGTAGTCACGGCAGATTTTGCGCAGCTCAACATCCGAAATGGTGGAATCGGCGGAAATGCCGGCTTTTTTGCGCGCTTTCAACTCGGTGGGAAGTCCGTGTGTATCCCAACCGGGAACAAAGGGGCTCTTAAAGCCGCTCATATTTTTATATTTGACAATGAAGTCTTTTAAAACTTTGTTCATTGCCGTGCCGAGATGGATGCCGCCGTTAGCGTAAGGAGGGCCATCGTGCAGCACAAAAAGAGGCTTTCCCTCGTTTTTCTCCATCATTTTCGCATATATATCGTCTTGATACCACTGCTCAAGAAAACCGGGTTCTCTCTGCGGGAGCCCTGCTCTCATCGGAAAATCTGTTTTGAGCATATTTAAGGTACTTTTATAATCCATAATCTTTTTTATCCTCCAAGTATCAGGTTGAGCTTAATAAGCAAAGGCGGACAATGTCCGCCTCAAAGTGTCGACAAAGTGGCTAAAACCGCACGACTAAATGGCAATATGACTTTTTAAAAGAATTTGTATTTTAATTTTAAACAAGTCTGTTGTTATGTGCAAACCATAAATAAATGGTTTAAAAACGCCGTAGCTATTTTTTTGTGCTTTTGCCAATCTCTGCTTGCGGTACCGTCGTACAGCTCAGCGCAGAGATTGACAAATTTTATCTCACTTTCTCGACCTCTGCCAGCTTGTAGACAAATGACTTTGTCTACAAGCTGAGGCGGACAATGTCCGCCTATTATTGCAACAATAAGGCTTTTTATGTGATTGATTTTGATTACTTTCTCTTGAACAATCTGCCGAAGCCCCTGTGGGAATCATCAGGCTCGTCGTCATCATCATCGTCGTCATCAACGCCGAACATATCGAAATCTTCTTCATCAAAATCATCGCCGAGATCCAAATCATCTTCCAAATCTTCCAAATCGGAAAAATCATCTTCATCGTCATCGTCGTCATTAAAGAAAGCAGCAAAAGCCTCTTCAAAGGACTGCTTTCTTGCCACCTTTGCAGGTGCTTCTTCCTGCTCCGGTTCCTCGGCTGCCTGCTCCGGCGCTTCTTCCGGCTCTTCTGCGGCTTCTTCCTCTGCATCAGCGCTCTGCTGTTGCGTTTCCTCGGCAGGCTGGTTGACTTCAATCGCCGCAACGGTGGGCTTAAAGTCTTCCTGCGGCTCGGATTCCTCGGCAGGTTCCTCGAAAATCATATCGTCAAAACTCACTTGGTTTTCATCTTCCGCTTCCGCTTCTTCTGCGGTGTCTTCCGAAATGTCCTCTTCAAAGGCTTCTTCAATCTCCTCTTCAAAGGCTTCCTCGGAATTGTGCTCAAAGCTGTCAGCAAAAGTAAATTCCGGTTCTTCTTCCTCTTCTTCCTCTTCTACTGCTTCTGCTTCTTCTGCAGCAAAAGAGTCTTCAAGTGCCGGCGCTTCTTCCACCGCTTCTTCCAGCGGTTCTTCCTGCACTTCTTCTGCCTCTTCGGCTTCAGGCGCTTCTTCGGCTGTTTCCGGCTCTACGGGAACTTCTTGCTGCGCAAATGTTTCCGGTTTTTCATCTTCTTCAAGCGCAACGGTAATTTCGCTCTCTTCCGGTTCCACTGCGGGCTCGCCAAACGCTGCCTGCTCAGCGGGAGCATCTTCAAAATCGGATTCATCTATTTCAATGAGCGCAGGAATTTCGTTAATCAAAGAAATGTGCGCTCTGTAAATCTCCAACAATTCGCTCTTAAACTTAGCGGTTTCCTTTTTGATTGCTTCTAAAGCAACCTCTTCAATCTTTTTGTTGCGCAAATAGTCCGCTTTGATTTTAGCGGCTTCTTCATTCGCTTCCGCCACCATAGCTTCTGCCTTAAACTTAGCATCCGCCACAATAACATTGGCACTGTTCTGCGCCTGTGCAACGGTTTCGTGCGCTTTTTCCTCCGCTTCGGTAATCGCTTTGGCAGAATAAGCATCTGCTTCGGCGATGGTCTTTTCGGACTCTTCTTTTGCGGCACTGAGCAATGCTTCCGCATTGACACTCGCCTGGCTCAGCTCGCTCTGCGCCTGCTCTTGCGCATCTTGTGTTAATTTGCTGGCTGCCTTCTGGGCTGCTAAAAGCGCCACGCGGATATTGTCTTCCTCCGTGCGGTATTCCTCAACCTTATCTGCAAGGATGCCGAGCTTTTTGACAAGCTCGCCGTTCTCGCGGAAGGTTTGGTCGTAGGAAGCGGCAATTTCCTTTAAAAAATCATCGACTTCAGAAGCTTTATACATACCTTTTGCATATGTAAATTCGTGGTTAGTGATTTGATCTGGCATAATCATGACAACAATTCTCCCAAATTAATTTTTTTATTCTCGCAAAGATTATATTAACTTATTCGCTGAAAAATACACCATTATTTTCCAATTCATCAATCAAATCGCCGACAATGTTGACATTGTGGGGAATGATGATAAAGGTGCTTGCGGCTACCCTGCGGATTTCACCGCCGTTGGCATAAGCGGCACCGTAAAGAAAATCGACAATTCTTCTGGCGGTATCGCGCTGGGTGGCTTCCAGATTGAGCACAACGGTTCTCTTGTTATTCAAATGGTCGGCAATCTTGGTGACACCCTCAAACTTTTCGGGATGTGCCAAAACCACTTGCACCTGTGTTGTGGTGTGGATATTGACAACCTTGTTTTGCTTATCGTTTCTCTCATTCTCTGCTCTGGCAGGGCGGTTCGGCTCTGCATAGCTCTCACTAAAGCGGCTGTAGTCGGAAGTGCTTGCTTTTTTCTCGCGCTCGGGTGCTGCACGAAATGCCGGCTTTTCATGCCGCGGTTTTTTCACTTCCTCCTGCTCAAAGCTTTCCTCAATGTAATCATCCTCTTCGTAATCATCATCGGGAACATTTACAAGGTCCTTGATTTTGTCAATAAAGCTCATTTTCTACCTCCATCGATTTGCGCATCTATTGTCACATTTTCAGTATTTACAGTTTAACGATATATTCTTTCCCCAAACAGAGCCGAGCCGACGCGGACAAGCGTGGAGCCTTCCAGGACAGCTTCCTCAAAATCGGCGCTCATTCCCATTGAAAGAACATTCATATTTATATTATTAAATATTTTAGAGCTAAAGTCAATGAATAATTGGTGCATTTTCGAAAAATTTTCTCTGATTTCTTCCTTTTTTTCACAGATAGGCGGAATTGTCATCATTCCCTGTACGGTGAGGTGCTCAAAGGTGGCAATTTCGGCACACGCCTGCTCTAAATCTTCTTTGGAAAAACCGAATTTGGAGTCCTCTTCTCCGATATTGACTTCTAAAAGCACCGGCGTAACGATTCCCTGCATTTCGCTGCGCTTATCAATCTCCCTGGCAAGGGCAACACTGTCGACCGATTCAATCATATCGACCTTGCCGACAATCTGGCGCACCTTATTCTTTTGCAAATGCCCGATTAAGTGCTTTTCCACGCCCTCTAAATGCAGCTCCGGCTCTTTTGACAGGAACTCCTGCACGCGGTTCTCTCCAATCAGGGTAATCCCCTGCTCTATGGCTGTATTAATCAATACCGGTTCCACGGTTTTTGTCACCGCCATCAGGCGCACATCTTCCGGTTTTCTGCCGCTTTTGAGAGCAGCCTCGGCAACGCGCTCGCGAATGATGCTGCAATTCTCCTTAACAATCTCAATTCGCCGGCTGGTACTTAACAATTTTTCCATCGCTCAAATCCTCTCCCTTGATGATAATTTGGTCATATAAACGCACATAACCGGTTTGAGTGGTATTGGATTTTGCAATCACAAAATCTTCCCCGGTATAGATAATATCCACAAGTTTTAATTTGACTATATTGCCCGAAAGCACATACACGCACTTGACGGTTCTCTCTTCTCCGCTCTCTTCATCCTTAACGGTAACCGCTCTCAAAGCATCGTTCGGAATTTTGATGCCTTCATACTTATTGAAGCGAATTTCCACCTTGCCCGAGCGGATTTTTGCAATGCTTTCATCCATATTGCCCAGTTTGAGAATCAAAGCAACCTTATTTGCCTTTTCGGCATCTGCATTAATCGCTGCGACCTTCGCCGGCAGCTCTCCCACATCGGACTGCGGGAAATTGACATTGACTTCAGTGCCTTCCTTTAACTGGGTAACGCTTTTATTATCAACAGCACAGGCAATGTACCAGTCAAAGCTCTTGACAATTTTGCCGACAGCGTTTTTATCGGCTTTCGACTGCGATTTTTTCAGAATACTTTGAATGTTGGATACCGACAATTCCGTTGCCTTTTCATAATCCGCATCGACCTGTGCATTGTCCGAAGTGCTCACAAAATAGCCCGCTTGTTCGGACACAACCGCGGTTTTCTTGGTGATATTGCCTTGCAGGTTTTTGCGCTTGGCATACAGTTCATTGAGGATGGAGTTGACATCAATGCTTTCGCCGATGGTGATTTTTCTGTTGTTGATATTATCCGCCAACAGTTCACCCTGCTCTTGTGCCAAATCCAGCTTTCCGCTCGCCAGAGAACGAATATAGTCATTAATGCTGCCTTCAATGGTGGTATCAATCACTTCCAGGCTGTTATTGCCGGCAGTTGTTTGCGAAATAATTTCTTCATAGTATGCAATTTGTTTTTCAACATTGGTTAACTGTGAATAGGATTTTGCCTCCGCATCGGAAGAAAAGACGTTGGCAATGACACCGCCCTTTTCGACCCTTGTGCCATCCTTCACATCGTAGACCATCGTGCCGCTTTTCGGGGAAACAATCACATCTTCATCACGAATCGTAACGGCATCCTCCGTGATGCTTTCATAGACTGTCTCCTTCTCGGCGCTGATGGTTTTAATCGGGTTATAGCTGATTTGGAACACCTGAAACCCGATATAAAACAGCACCAAAACGATGATAATTACACTGATATATTTTGTTTTAACACCTTTAATCATACTAAAAATCTCTCTTTTTCGATTACTTCCTGCGCCTGCTGCAACAGCGGCGGCAGTGAGGGATTATCGGCACATAACCAATGAATTTGTGTGTCTCTTTTAAACCAAGTCATTTGCCGCTTGGCATAATGCCTTGTTTCTTTTTTTAAGTTTTCAACCGCTTCTTCTAAAGAAAGCTCACCCTCAAAATAGGGTTGCAGTTCTTTATAGCCGATTGCCGCAGAAGCGGTGCCCACCTGCGGCAGAGCAAAGTATGCCCGGGCTTCTTCGAGCAAACCCGCCTCGAGCATGCAGTCCACCCGCAGGTTAATTCTATCATACAAATGCTGCCTGTCACTAAAACCGATACCAAGCCGCAGGGAGGTGTAGGCAGACGGTTCCAAGCGGCTTTTCTCATTCTGCCGGCTAATGGTCTCCCCGGTTAAGCGGTAATGCTCCATTGCGCGAATGATGCGCTTGAGATTATGGGGGTGCAACTTAGCGGCAGAGGCGGGGTCAAACTGCGCCAGCTCATCTAAAAGCACCTGCGCCCCCTCGCGCTGTGCGCGCTGCTCCAAGGCTTCTCGGTAGGCGGGGTCACTGCCGGCATCGGAAAAGCGAATCCCTTCCAACAAGCTCGTAACATACAAGCCTGTGCCGCCGCACAAAATCGGCAGCTTGCCGCGCGCTGCGATTTCCTCAACCTTTTGCGCCGCAAGCGCTACAAATTCCGCCACCGAAAACTGCGCGCTCGGCTCCAGAAAATCAATCAAATGGTGAGGAATGCCCTGCATTTCTTCTTCAGTCGGCTTGGCAGTGGCAATCTGCATGGTTTTATAAACCTGCATGCTGTCACAAGAGACAATCTCGCCATCGTAGCACCGGGCAAGCTCCACCGCCAGCGCGCTTTTGCCGCTTGCGGTCGGTCCGACCACCGCCAACACCTTTATTTTGTTTTGACTTGTTGTCTGATTCATTAAAATTCTAATCGAGCAAGAGTATACCTTCCTTTCATTCTGCACTGCGAATGAAATTAAACTCTCCCGAACTGTTTTTCAAATTGATATTTTGTCATCACAACCATCACCGGTCTGCCATGCGGGCAGTAGCGAATATCCGGCATGGAAAGCAGCTTTTCAACAAACCCTTCCATTTCAAAGCGCGAGGTGAAATTGCCCGCCTTGATGGCAGCGCGGCACGCTACATTGTGGTACAGCCAATCGAGCGCCTCGGTAGAAAAGTCTCTCTTGTGTTGCCGCAAATAGCCTGCGGTTTCTTCCAAAACCGCTTGGATATCTTCGTGTTCAAGCACCATGGGGTATGCCCTGACAATGCAGGTGCCTGCTCCGAAATCTTCAACAATAAAACCGCTCTGTTGCAGGGTTTCGGCAGCTGCGATAACAGCATCGTAATCCTCTTTGGAGAGGGTCACATTCATCGGTTCTATGAGCATTTGCGGGTCGCTGTGCGCCTGCGCTTTCAGCTGCTCATAGAGCATGCGCTCATGCGCGGCGTGCTTATCAATAAACAGCACTTCTTTACCCTGCTCGACAATGATGTAGGTTTTAAAGATTTCACCGACCACGCGAAACGGCTCTGCCGGAGTTGGCGCTGCAGCTTCCTGCGCAGCTGGCGCAGGTACCGCTTCTTCAGCCTGCTCCGGCTGTTTCGGCTGTTCGGCTGTTACGGTCTGCGTTTGCGGCTCTGCTTTCGGGGCAGCGGTTTCGCTTGCCGGCGCCTCGTCCTCTTCATCAAAAGCAATGTCAATATTCACGCGCGCGGCGCGGTACGGCGCAGCAGGTGAAGTTGCCGCCGCAAGAAAATCCACCGCCTCGGCAGATGGGCTCCGGCTTTCTTTTTTCGGCACTTCCGCCTGCTTTTGCGCCTGCGATTGAAAAGCGCTTGCAGACTGCTGCTGCCAAAAATCCGCCTTGGGTTCCGCCTTCGGTGCAAACGCTTCGAGGCTTTGCTGCTGCGGCTGCGGCGGTTTTTTTACCACATTCTTTTTTTCAAAAACAATTTCTTTAGGGGTGTCCTGTTCCATCAAGGCATTTTTGCACGCATAATAGATAGTGTCAAACACTGCCTTTTCATCGGAAAAGCGCACTTCGGTTTTGGCAGGGTGCACATTCACATCCACCGCCTCTGCAGGCATATCGATATGCAGCACACAGGCGGGCACTTTACCGACCATAATGGAATTTTTGTAGGCGTTTTCAAGCGCACTCATTGCCGTTACGCTTTTAATCTGCCTGCCGCACAGGAAGAAATACTGCATGCTTCTGTTTGCGCGGCACTGCAAGGGCTTGGAAATAAAGCCGCTTACTCGGATACCGCCCAAGCTGTAATCCACCGGCAGCAGCGACTTGGCAAAGGCGCCGCCGAGCACGGCATAAATGGCGTTATACAGTTTCCCGTCCCCATTCGTGGTAAAGACCTGTTTGCCTTCTCGAATAAAGGTGATTTTCACTTCCGGGTGTGAGAGGGCAATGCGGTCAACCACTGCCGCCACATAGTTCCCCTCGGTCACATCGCGCTTCAAAAACTTCATGCGCGCCGGCGTGTTGTAGAACAAATCTCTCACCACAACGGTTGTGCCTTTCGGACAACCGGCACTTTCGAGCGCCTGCTCTTCCCCACCGCTGATGCGGTAGAGAGAACCGATGCTTTCGCCCTCGGCAAGGGTTAAGACCTCCACCTTGCTCACGGCGCAGATGGAAGCGAGCGCTTCGCCGCGAAAGCCCAGCGTGGCAATGCCTTCCAAATCCGCCTCGGTGCGGATTTTGCTGGTTGCGTGGGTTTGAAAAGCAAGCGGCAAATCCTCTTTGAGAATGCCGGAACCGTTGTCACTCACGCGCATATACGCACTGCCGCCGCCCTTAATCTCAATCGTGAGGGCAGTTGCGCCTGCATCTATGGAGTTTTCCGCCAGCTCCTTAATCACGCTGGCGGGGCGCTCTACCACCTCGCCTGCGGCAATTAAGTCTGCCATATGCTTAGGCATTACCTGAATCTTCATCGTTTTACCCTGTGTTATATCAATCAATTATGTTTCTTCCTTTGCCCGCTTTGAGAGTTCATAGAGCTTTTCCATGGCTTCAATCGGGGTAAGGGTGTTGACATCAATTTGCTTTAGTTCCTCGGTAATTTCGCTGCTGCCCGCCAGCGCAAAGCTCATCTGCGCTTCGCTTTCGGCGGGTACTTCTTTGACAATTACGCGCGCGGAAGAACCCTCTTCTTCCAGCTGTGCGAGCACCTCGCCGGCTCTGGCGATAACATCCTTCGGCACGCCGGCAAGCTTCGCCACATCAATACCGTAGGAATCATCGGTGCCGCCGGGCACTATGCGCCTGAGGAAGATAATATCTCCATCGCGTTTTTTGACGGCGATATTGTAATTCTTGATGCCTTCAATTTCATTTTCAATGGCGGTCAATTCATGGTAGTGCGTAGCAAAGAGTGTTTTTGCTCCTAACTTCTTTTTGTCCGCCGTGTATTCCAAAACGGCGCGGGCAATACTCATACCGTCAAAGGTAGAAGTGCCTCTGCCGATTTCATCATAAATAATTAAGCTTTTTTTGGTGGCATTTTTGAGGATGGTTGCCACCTCACTCATCTCCACCATAAAGGTGGATTGCCCCGCGCTCAAATCATCCGAAGCGCCGACGCGGGTGAAAATGGCATCCACCACGCCGATGGTGGCACTGCCTGCCGGCACAAAGGAGCCGATTTGCGCCATGAGCGTAATCACGGCAACCTGGCGCATAAAAGTAGACTTACCCGCCATATTGGGGCCGGTAATAATGAGCATGCGGTTGTCGGCACAATCCAGCACGGTATCGTTCGGCACAAAGGGCGCTTGTTTGAGCATGCGCTCCACTACAGGGTGCCTGCCATCGCGGATGGTGATGCCTTCCCCTTCGTTGACATCGGGGCGCACAAAGTTGTGATCCGCCGCCGCCTGCGCAAGCGACTGCAGGCAATCTGCCAGCGCCAAATGCAAGGCGGTGCGCTGAATGCGCTCTAACTGGGAAGCGACTTTGTCCCGCACGCGGCTGAACAACTCGCTTTCTAACTGCACGGAGCGTTCTTTAGCACCTAAGATTTTGTCCTCTAACTCTTTGAGCTCTTGGGTGATATAGCGCTCTGCATTGGTCAGCGTTTGTTTTCTGATATAGTGTTCGGGCACCAAGTCCTTATAGAGGTTGGTCACCTCTAAATAGTAACCGTAGACCTTATTGTAGTTGATTTTCAGTGACTTAATGCCGGTTTTTTCTTTTTCTTCGGCTTCTATGCGGTTGAGATAGTTGCGCCCGTTTTTCATAATATCCCTGAGCGCATCCAGTTCCGCATTAAAGCCCTCTTTAATCATGCCGCCCTCGCGAATGGTGGCGGGAGGTTCATCGACAATCGCCTGAAAAATCAGGTGATAGATATCGTCGAGCGGGTCAATTTGCGCCGCGCAGCTGCGCAGCAGTTCACTGTTCGCGTTTTCGAGCATTGCTTTAATGCCCGGCAGATTTTCAACTGCCTGCTGCAATGCCCGCAGCTCCTTGGCACTGGCGGTTTTGTAAACAATCTTCGTGATGATGCGCTCAATATCGAGCACAGCACTCAGCGCTTCGCGCAGTTCACTGCGCATCTCGATATTGCCAAACAATTCTTCCACCGCATTTAAACGCTTGTTGATTTCCACCGAATGAATCAGCGGCTTTTCAATCCAAGCGCGCAGCATGCGCTTGCCCATAGCGGTTTTGGTCTTGTCGAGCACCCACAAAAGGCTGCCGCGGCTTTCCTTGCCGCGCATGGTTTCGCACAGTTCAAGGTTGCGCACCGTGCCGGCATCCAAGTGCATAAACTGCGCCGAGGAGTAGACATCTAACTTGGTAATACCCTTTAAATCCGTTTTCTGTGTTTGCTCCAGGTACACGAGCGCTTTGCCAACCGCGCGCATGGCTAAGGGCTTGTCCCCCAGTTCCAAGTCATCGGCATGCTTGGTGCCAAAGTGCGAAAGCACTTTTTTGCTCAGCACATCAAGCGCAAAGTCCTCCTCGCGCACTTCATCCACAATGCAATCAAGCCTCTCGCTGAGCAGCGCTTTGAGCTTGGCATATTCCAAGCACTTGCGGTTGAGCAAAATCTCTTTGGGCAGGTATTTGCTCAATTCGTTAATCAGTTCATTTTCCGCATTTTTGGAAAACTCGGTTGCCAACATGGAACCGGTAGAAACATCGCAGAAGCACACGCCGATTTTTCTGCGCTCGGCATAAATGCAGCACAGGTAATTGTTGGTGCCCTCGTTGAGGATTGCACTGTCGCAGGTTGTGCCGGGGGTAATGATGCGAATGACCTCGCGCTTGACAATGCCTTTTGCGGTAGCAGGATCCTCCGCCTGCTCGCACACCGCCACCTTATAGCCTCTGGAAACAAGGCGCGCAATGTAGCTGTCCGCAGCATGAAACGGCACACCGCACATCGGTGCCCGCTCACTCTGCCCGCAATCCTTGCCGGTTAAAACAAGCTCCAGCTCCTTGGAAACGAGCTTGGCATCATCATAAAACATCTCATAAAAATCGCCCACGCGAAACATGAGAATGGTATCTTGATAATCTGCCTTGATTTCAAAATACTGCCGCATCATAGGGGATAATCCGGTCACTTTTCTTCCTCCAAATAACAGATTTCGTGTTACCACTAAGCGTGGCACAGCACATAAATTTATATAGGCGATTTTGCCTTTTTTGTTCCTTAAGATAAATTATACCGGAATGTACAAAACATCATACTTTTTTTCTCGGAATGGATTTGATAGGCAGTTAAATAACGGATTTTTAGGATTTTTTTGAATTATGCAAAGAAAATCGACGAAGCAATACTTTGTGTATTACGAGGAGATTTTCTGAAGCAGAAACGAAAAAAGACAAAAAGCCGTATTTGAATGTCCTGTCAAATTCATTCCCATCAGTGACAACCGCCGCAAGTGGAACAATCGTGGGTGCAATTCTGTGCATCCGGGTCGCAGGTAGCAGGGTCTTCGCCGTTTAAGCTCATGGCGATAATGCCGTTGATGGTGTTGACCACGGCTTCGAGCTCGGATTGCGCCGCTTGGTAAGCTTGCATATTCTCATTATCCATAATGGTTTTGTAGGCTTCGACATACTGTTCATTGTAGGCTTGCAGCTTGGCTTCATCTTTATCTTCCTTTTCCGCCTCCTGCTGTGCATTGAGCATAATGATGTTGAACTCGCCAATCAGCTTTTGCAGCTGCTCGTCCTCATCGTTCGCCTTTCTTGCCTGCATCAATGCCTTGTAGCGCGCATCCTCCTGCAGCGCTGCCCCTAATTCTCTTGCAATTTGAATCACATCTGCCATTTTTCTATTTCTCCTTTTCGTAATATATTCTTTATAATACGAAGCTCAGCTTCGCCACCATTCATTCGGAATTTCGCATTCCGCATGATAATAGTTCTCCCTTCACAATCCAGGTCAAGCTTTCGGTTACCTGCACATCCGCATAAGTGCCAATCAGGCTTTCCGGCGCCGGGAAATCGATAATCACATTGGCATCCGTTCTGCCGCAAAGGTGCCCCTCCTGCTTGCTCTTTTCCTCAACAAGCACGCGGTAGACCTTCCCTTTCATCGCCGCGGTTCTGCCCGCTGCAATTTCCGACTGAACCGCCAAAAGCTCTCGGAACCACTTGCCCTTTTCCTCGGCGCTGACAGGGTCATTCATTTTTTCTGCCGGTGTACCGTGGCGCGGGGAAAAGATAAAGGTAAAGAGTGAAGTAAACTGCACCTCTCGAATTAATGAAAGCGTATCGAGAAACTGCTCATAGGTTTCGCCCGGGAAGCCGACAATAACATCGGAGGTCAGCGACAAATCGCTGATGCGCTCCTTGGCATAGTCAATCAGTTCCAAATAGCCTTCTCTGGTATATTTGCGGTTCATTGCCTTAAGCACTTCGCTGTTGCCCGATTGGAAGGGCAGGTGCAGGTGGTGCGAAATGTGCTTGGAAGCGGCAATGGTATCAATCAACTCTTTGGTGCAATCTTTCGGGTGAGAGGTCATAAAGCGAATTTTAAACGCGCCCTCAAGCGCATCCAGCTCCCGCAACAGAGCGGCAAAGCTGCTGCCGTCTTCCAAATCATTACCGTAGGAATTGACATTTTGCCCTAACAGCGTTATTTCTTTGTAACCGGCAGCGATAATCTGTGAGGCTTCCTGCAAAATATCACTCATTTTGCGACTGCGCTCCCTGCCCCTGACATAGGGCACAATACAGTAGGAGCAAAAATTGTTGCAGCCGTACATAATCGGGAGCCACGCTTTAAACGAACCGTCGCGGTGAATGGGCAAGCCCTCGGCAATCACCCCTTCGCTTTCCTCAATACAAAACACCTTGGAGCCGCTTAACACGCTGTAGAGAAATTCGGGCAGGCGGTGAAGCACATGCGTGCCGAACACGAGGTTGACAAAGGGGTAGCTTTTTTTGATTTTTTCCGCCACCTGACTTTGCTGCATCATGCAGCCGCAAAGGGCAATAATCATGTCCTTCTTGCGCGCCTTGTAGTGCTTGAGCGCCCCGACATTGCCGAACACCCGGTGCTCGGCATGCTCGCGAATGGCACAGGTGTTGTAAAGCACCAAATCGGCTTCGCTCAAATCCTCGGTCAATTCATAACCGATTTCCAACAACATGCCCTGTATTTTCTCGCTGTCAGCCACATTGCCCTGGCAACCGTAGGTGTGCACATACGCCTTGGGTGGCTGCAAATAGCGCGCAGAAAGAATTTGCCCGGCAAGCGCCGCAAACTCCTTTTGCCTGTCTAATTGTTCGCTCTCAACAAATACCGCTCTCACGCAGAATACTCCATTATAATAAAATTTAAATTATATATGATTTATTATAATATAAAAGCCTTTTTTTGGCAACAAAAAAAGGATACAAAAAGTACCCTTATTTTTGGTGATATTATGGTATTTTAGACAAAGTATGACAATCAGCTGACCGCCTTCATTTCCAGGCGCAATTTATCGGAAATCATGGCGATGAACTCGGAGTTTGTCGGCTTGCCTCTGTCGGACTGAATGGTGTAGCCGAAATAGGACATCAGCACATCAACATCTCCCCTGTCCCAAGCCACTTCAATGGCGTGACGAATGGCGCGCTCCACTCTCGAAGGCGTTGTCGCAAACTGCTTGGCAACGGTCGGGTAGAGAATTTTGGTAATGGAACCGAGCATAGAGCTGTCCTTTGTGCAGAGAATAATGGAGTAGCGCAGATATTGGTAGCCCTTGATGTGAGCAGGCACACCGATTTGGTGCAGCACTTCGCTAATCATCACCTCTAAATCGCGACCGGCAAGCAAGGGTTGTGCCTGTGCCGCATTCCAATCCACCAGTTGGGTGATGCGCTGCGAAAGCACGGCATAATCAATCGGTTTCATAAAGTAATAATCCGCACCCTGCGCGATAATTTGCGCGCCGATTTTCTCACTGCTGCTGCCGGAAATGACAATCACAACAGGCTTTTGCTGCCCCTCTGATTGCAGCTTTTTGAGCACGCCGATGGCATCTAAACCCGGCATGAAAGCATCCATAATCAGCACATCAAAACCTTGCTCCTTTAGCAGTTGAGGCAGGGCGGCACCATCCTTTTCGGCGGTGACAACATCTAAGCCGAACCCGCGCAGTGCAGCGGCGCAAGGAATGCCGAATTGTTCGGAATTGTCGGCAAGTAACACTTTTATTTTGGTTTTCATAATTGGAACTCCTTTTCTTTAATTTTCCCAGATTTTACCATATTTGGGAAATTTTGGCAATAGTTTTTTGTCGAAAAATTTTACATATTTTGGGATTTTTTATCTTTTATCAAGAATTTTTCCCTTTTTGCCGCCGCGCAAGAACAGCGAACAACAAGAAAAGCGGAGCTGTTCCAAAGTTGGAATCACTCCGCTGTATTCATTGCTTGGATAAATTGACCATTTTGTAGCCGAACACCGCGTAACCGAGCTCCGGTCGGTTCACAAACACATGCGTTAATGCGCCCACAAATCTGCCGTTTTGCACAATCGGGCTGCCGCTCATTCCCTGCAGTATACCGCCCGTTTGCTCCAGTAAACGCTCATCGGTCATTTTTACAATCATATCTTTATAAGCGGTACCGAAGCGCGAGACAAACTGAATCTCGACTTCAAATTCCTGCACACCGTTCTTATCAATGGTTGTCAACAGTGTTGCCTTGCCGCGCTTAATTTGTTTCGGCTGCGCGACAGGAATATAGCGGCGCCCGGTTGTCGCGTTCACGCTCTTGCCGTAAACACCGCCCTCGGTATTTTTCGTGATATTCCCGATTTTGGTATCTCCGAGCACGCCGTATAATTCTCCGGCACTTCCCTTTTGCGCCTTGGAAAAGCCAATAATTTCGCTTTGCAGCGCTTCCCCATCGCTCAGCGGCATCAAGGTATGCGTGTCCACATCTGTCACGCCATGTCCCAAAGCCGCGAAATTGCCGTCTTTATCATAAAAAGTCACCGTGCCGATGCCCGCAGAGGAATCGCGAATCCACAAACCGGCTTTATAGGTGCCGTCGCCCACACTTAGTTCCGGTTTTAGGGCAACCGATTTTTTCTCTCCTGCGCGTTGATATGTGATGATAACTTCTTTTCCGCCGCTTTTTTCAATCGCTGTGGAAACCGCGGCGCAATCCGCCATCGCCTTACCGTCAATCTCCGTAATCACATCTCCCGCACGCAAACCGAGCGCACCTGCCGGGTTCTTCGTGCCTGCTTCGGTTTGCACCTCTGCCGCGCTGATTACCAAAACGCCGGCAGTGTGCATTTTAATGCCGAAGCTCTCACCGCTGATACTGACCGTACCGGTGCTCAGCTGTGCGGCTGCCTGCGCGCTTTCATCGTAGTTGCTCACAAAAACTGCAAACACAATCACCAACAACAGCGATATGATGTTTTTGACATTTTTCATTCTTTCACCCTCTCATTATTTTTTGCAATGCAGGGCAAAATATAGTTGGTAAAAAAATGCCGAATCGGTTTAATTTTTCATTATATCTCAAAACAACCATAAATGCTGCGGTGATTCGTGATTTCGAGGACAGTTCAAAAATCAAACAAACTCTATTATCGCCTAAAAGCTTAATCCTCTAAGCAAAAAAACGCCGCAAGGGGCACCCTAAATACGGAGAGTGGCGATAAGGAAGTTTTGGTTCATTTCGACTGCTCTCACCCATCTTGACAATGAAAAAATAAGCCAATACGACAAGTATTCCCTCATTTTTATCATTGCCAATCTGAGCAAAATCAGTCGAAATGAACTGCTTTGCACCTCAAATTCTATATTTTTGTGCAAGAAGAAGGCAAAAGCAGCCCATCAGGCTGACGCCTATGGACTGCTTTTAAC
>JAFRLX010000059.1 GCA_017430965.1 Clostridia bacterium
ATTTCATCAATCTGTTGTTCGATTAAATATCGCTGTCGCTCTAAGCTCATTGGTATCTTTTCAAACTGCGAATGCCCGATGATAACAGCATCATAATCGCCTGTTGCAATTCTGCCGCAGAAGGTTTTACGGTTCTTTGTTTCAAAATCCTTTTTAGTAGCGACAAGAATGTTTGCAGAAGGATAGAGCGTTAAGTATTCGGCTGCCCATTGTTCCGTCAAATGGTTTGGGACAACAAATAAAGACTTGGTGCATAAACCAAGTCTTTTGCTCTCTTGCGCAGCAGCAACCATCTCAAAAGTTTTGCCGGCACCGACTGCGTGAGCCAATAGCGTATTGCCTCCATAGAGGATATGCGCAACGGCATTTTTTTGATGCGGGCGCAAGTTTATTTCAGGGTTCATTCCGCTAAAAATAATATGACTTCCGTCATATTCACGAGGTCGTGTAGAATTGAATTTGTCGTTATATAACCGACAGAGTTTTGTTCTTCTGTCGGGGTCTGACCATATCCAATCTTTGAAAGCCTGCTTTATCAATTCTTGCTTTGATTGCGCGATAGCCGTTTCCTTTTTATTGAGCACGGCAGTTCGTTTGCCATCGGCATCTTCCACATAATCAAAGATGCGCACATTTTTAAGGTTAAGAGTTTGTTCGATGATTTTGTAGGCATTGATGCGTGTTGTGCCATAGGTGCTGTTTGCTTTAACATTCCCGTAGTCACTTGATTTGCCAGTGATGTTCCATTCACCTGTATGCGGCGAAAAGTTCACTTTAATTTTGTATCTGGAATAGTAGGGGGTATCCAAAAACTCATAGATAAACTTCTGTACAACATCGGGCGGTAACCAAGTGGCACCTAAACGCACATCAATCTCACTTGCACTTAAATCTTTTGGTTGCACTTTTTCAAGTGCTTCCGCATTAACTTGAAATTCAGGATTAACCTTTGCCAAGTTTTCAGCGGCTCGCAATTTGGCACGAACATTTCCCGAAAGGTATTCATCGGCAGGTAAGTATTTGTTTTCGGATGGTCTATCTTCCGAGTACATAGGATTAAGAAAGATAACACCGACTAAATCAGAATAGATTTCTTCTTCCGATTTGCCCGTGAGCTGCATCATATATTCCATATCGGGCTTTGCTTTTTCGCCCATAGATACGGCGAGAGCTTCCATAGATGTGTCAACACTTGTTACGGGAATATGCGGTTTAATAGTTCTCTTTGAGAACATATCCGCTTTTCGTTCAAGGTTGCCTTCTTCGTCAAGCACCTCCAATGCGGAAAGCAGATAATATGAGTTGTCATCAGAGAACACCATGCGGTTGGCACGACTATTGATAAGACCATACTTTTTGGTAAAGGCATCATAAACTTCGTTTAAATGCTTTTGTTCTGCCAAGATTTCGCTTTCAGGAAAGTCATCGGTTTGCAGTTCAATGAGCTTGCGTACACTCTCGCGGATTTGAAGTAATCCTTTAATGCGGTTTTCACCTGTTGCTGAAGTTTTTACTTCCTTCATTATGGAATTTTCGCGGAAATAAATAGTTCCGTCAACCAAAGTAAAAGAAAAGTTTTTAACTGTCGGGTCTGCGGGGATATATGCCACATCTTCTTCCAAATCATCATCAAGAGTGACTTCGGTGTACTCTGTGCTGATATTGGAAAACGCCTGTTCAAGCTGTTCTTCAAGTGTTCTGTCATCGAATGGCTCGCATGTGCTTTCGGGACCGAACCTGCCCGATTTCATCACCATATTGCCGAGTATCATTTCGGGATGCTCGACAAAGTATTTGTTCAACCGAATACCGTCTTCACTGCTGTCAAGCATCAGCCAGTCCGGTTCCTCATTGACCAATCGGTCACGCTTTTTCAATACAAGAATATCCGATGTGACATCGGTTCCTGCATTGCCGCCAAATGTATCGTTCGGCAGGCGAATGGCTCCGAGAAGCTCCGCTCGCTGCGCAATATATCTGCGCACCGCCGAGTTTTCTTTATCCATCGTGCCTTTGGAAGTAACCAAAAACAAAAGACCGCCGGCACGGACTTTATCAATGGACTTTGCAAAGAAGTAGTCGTGAATA
>JAFRLX010000060.1 GCA_017430965.1 Clostridia bacterium
GGCGTTCGCAACCTTCGGTTGCTCGGCTAAACAAGTCCCTTAATAAGGTTTATCTGATGGATAAATGCTTTTCTTAAACATTGATTTGCCCCCATAGTTAAATGGATATAAGAACCTGAGCCTTCGGCTCAGAACCTTGGCGTTCGCAACCTTCGGTTGCTCGGCTAAACAAGTCCCTTAATAAGGTTTATCTGATGGATAAATGCTTTTCTTAAACATTGATTTGCCCCCATAGTTAAATGGATATAACAAGTCCCTCCTAAGGATTAGTTGTAGGTTCGATTCCTACTGGGGGTGCCAAGAAAGAACACCATTTGCGATGATTGCGCAAATGGTGTTCTTTTAATGCAATAAAAGTTGCACGCCCTTTCCCTGTGGAATTGACTTTGAGAATTTACTCAAATATCCTTTTTTAAATTAATGGCAAAACACTTTACAAAACAAGCCGTATTTGTTATGATAATAGCAGAAACAAAAAAGGCAAAAAGCCCGGCTCTTTTGAATGGATTGAGTGAATGCCAATCTTGTTGAGAACGCTTGCAACATTCATTCAAACAATCGGTGCAGACATAAGAGGCGCTTAGCCCCTCACCCCACTGGGATAATGTATTATAATACTGTAAAAGGAGATATGCAAATGAAAAAACTCACACTTTTAATTCCTTCAGTTTTAATTATTTTGATTATTGCTCTATGGAGAAAAAGCAAACAGCTTATGCGTTGGGCATATGGCGCAGTTGGTATTCTTGCACTGTTTACCTGCATAAGCTTAGTCAAACACGCCAAAGAAAAAAAGAGTGATAAATGAGAGGAACACCGCTTTTGATACAAAGCGGTGTTTTCTATTGGCAGAATGATGTTCGCCTGCGGTAGTGATGTTTTGCTGCACAAAGTGATTGGCAAACATTGCAGCATTGTGAGTCAACCATAAACAACTCCATTTCAACGAAACCGCCCCTGGAGGCTCATCGCTTGCGGGCAGCCGATATTTTCTGTGCCTTGAGACACCTTTCTCCGCTTTTCTCCCCTTGAAAACCTTGCGCAAAGGTGTTAGGATTATTAAAGTAATAAAATATATTTAAGAAAAGAGGCTTTTCCATGATTAAAAGAAAAGATGATTTCAGAATCGTTTATAATGAACACATGAAAGGCGGAGACGGCACGGCAAAAATCATCCACTATGCCGAGAAAGAAGAAATCGGCGGCAAATGCCGCCTGCTTGCCAAAATTGTGCTTGAACCGGGTTGCTCTATCGGCGAGCACACGCATGTTGACGAAGAAGAAATCTTTTATATCGCCAAAGGCAGCACCGCTTACTATGACAACGGCACATGGGTCACCCTCAATGAAGGTGACAGTGCCATTTGCCTCGGCGGGCAAACTCACTCGATTGCCAACCGCGGCGAAGAGACCGCCGAAGTAATCGCCACCGTGCTTTTATACCAATAAGCTGCCTCATCTCTACCGCCGGTAGAGTTGCGCCGGTTGACTGCGGCGCTGTTCCGCCATACAATAGAGTTGTAAGAGAAAGGAGTGCTGCCCTGTGAATGATTATGCATTCGGCAACAAAATCACGCGCTTAAGAACCGAAGCGGGGCTTAGCCAAAAGGCGCTGGCAGAGCGCTTAGGCGTTTCGGATAAAGCGGTTTCCAAGTGGGAAAACGGCTATGCCAAACCGGAAATCCAAACCCTTAAAAAGCTGGCGCTGTTTTTTAACACAAGTGTGGATGCTCTGCTGGAAACCGTGCCCGAAAATCATGCTCCCGCCATTACCAAGCTGGTGATTACCGGAGGCCCCTGTGCCGGAAAATCCACGGCGATGAGCCATCTGCAAAACACCTTTTCGCAAATGGGTTATACCGTGCTGTTTGTCAGCGAAAGCGCCACCGAGCTGATTACCGGAGGCGTGGCGCCCTGGAGCTGCCCCACAAACCTTGCGTTTCAAAAAAAGCTGTTGGCTTTACAGCTTGAAAAAGAAAAAATCTACGAAGCTGCCGCGCGGGAAATGGACTGCGAAAAAGTGCTCATTGTCTGTGACCGCGGTGCGCTGGACAGCAAAGCCTATATGTATCCGGAGGAGTTTTCCCTCCTGCTCGATGCTTTCGACTTAAACGAAGTGGAGCTGCGCGACAATTATGACTGTGTGTTCCATTTGGTTACTGCCGCAAAGGGCGCCGAAGCTTTTTATACAACGGCAAATAACGCTGCGCGCACGGAAACCGTAGAGGAAGCCGCTGCATTAGATGACCGCTTTATTGCCGCGTGGACAGGGCATCCTCATTTCAGAGTCATTGATAATGCAAACGATTTTAAGGACAAAATGAATCGCTTAATGAGTGAAGTCGCCGCATTTTTGGGTGAACCGGAGCCCTATGAAATTGAGCGTAAATTTCTTATTGAATACCCCGATATTCGCCTGCTGGAAAGCAACCCCAAGTGCAAAAAGGTCGAAATCATTCAAACCTACCTTGTTCCGGAGAAAGAGGGGGATGAGCTGCGCATTCGCCAAAGAGGGGAAAACGGTCACTATATTTATTTTAAAACTCTCAAACGAAAAGTGAATGAGCTCAAGCGCGTGGAAATTGAGCACCGCCTCTCAAAGGAAGAATACCTTGCTCTGCTGATGCAGGCAGATACTTCTCGCCGCCAAATTCGCAAAAATCGTTACTGTTTAAGCTACAAAAACCAATATTTTGAAATTGATGTGTACCCTTTCTGGGACGATAAAGCCATTTGCGAAATCGAACTCAAAAGTGAAGAAGAGCCCGTTCACTTCCCGCCCATGCTGAAAATCATCAAAGAAGTGACCGAGGATGAGGCGTACAAAAACGCTTCTCTCTCCAAAATCGATTAACGGCTGTATCCAAAAACGCAATAAGAAGGGGCTGTCTCAACTATTTAATTTAGTTGAGACAGCCCCTTCTGTTTTTATTGCTTAATATCTTTTCTCATAATCACGGGCAACACGGTGCCGAACAGGATTTTCAAATCAAAAAGCGGGCTCATTTTCTCAATATACTTTTTGTCATAGTAGGTTTTTTCTTCATTGGTGCATTCATCCCTGCCGTTGATTTGCGCCAGCCCGGTAATGCCCGGTCTTACCTGATAAATGCCCTCTTTTAAGCGCAGCTCATGAATTTCTTTTTCCTGCACAATCAGCGGCCGCGGCCCCACCAGGCTCATATCGCCCTTGAGCACGTTAATTAACTGCGGCAGCTCATCAATACTTGTCTTGCGCAGCACTGCGCCCCATTTGGTAATGTATTTTGCCTTGATTTCGGCACTTGCCACTACCGGTGCATCTGTGCGCATTGTGCGAAATTTAAGCACTTTAATCACCTTTGCATTCTTGCCGTAACGCCTCTGCCCGATGAGAACGGGGCGACCCTGCTTACACAGAGAAATCAGCGAGACACACAGCAGCAGCGGCGATAATATAATCAATGCAAACAAACTCACAAAAATATCCGTTGCGCGTTTGATAACTTTCATATGCGTATTCCTTAAAAAATATTTAAAAGCTCAATTTCTAACCATTATACCTTATTTGAAGCAAAAAAGCAATATTTGCGCTTCGGCTTCCCGGCTTGCCTGCGTTTTATCGATTCCAATACAGGTAATCTTCCGCAAGAAACGCGCGGCAGGGTGCCGCCTCGCTCCCCTCAATTAACAGCGGCTGCGCGAGCAAAAAATACGTGCCCATTTCCACATTTTCCAAGTTGAGCCCCTCCAGCACCAGGCAGTCCGCCCTCGCAAGAATGCGCCGCACTTCGGCATTCATCGGTTCAATCCCGATAACGGCTGCATCCGTGCCAATGAGCTTGATTCCGCTATCCACCAAAACCTCTGCGGCAGAAGGGTCAATTTTTCCTTTTCCTTCGCCTTTTATCAACAATTTGTCGCACTGATAAAGGCTCATGCTTTCAATCCACGCGCCGGTCAGTGCTCCCTTTGCTTTGACCACGCGGCATTCGCCGATAAAGCGCTCCGGGGCATAGCAGTCCAGGCTGTCGGCACCCTCCAAATAAGCGCTTGGCGCGCTCATGTGTGTGCCGTTATGAAGTGAGGAAAGCAAAATACTTCTCTTGCCGCCGTTTTCGGTGTTCGCCTCGGTTTGCAGCACTGCCGGCGTGTCCGAAAAAGCCGGCTGCGCATGCAGCAGCTCCGTTGAAATATCAATTAATTTCATTCTTTGTTTTGCCATCTGCCTTCCTCCCGCATAATCTATCCTATTTATACTATATTCGGCAGGTTTTTTCAAGCCTTTCTGTCCGCTTCTTTTTTTGCGACACTTTTTTACAAAAGTAAATCAAATGATAACAATTCATTTACAATGTGCGCTTTTGGATTGAGTTTTGTGAAAATAAAATCTATAATAGTTGTTCAAGTAGACTTATTAATTAAAATATTAAAGAGTAATATAAATAAATTCAAGGATGTGGAAAAATGGGATTATTCACGCAGGATGTCGGAATTGATTTGGGAACTGCCAACACCCTCATTTGTGTAAAAGGTGAGGGCATTGTTATCAGAGAGCCGAGTGTGGTCGCTGTCGATTTGAAAACCACACAGGTTGTTGCCGTCGGCACAGCCGCAAAGGATATGATTGGCAGAACACCCGGCACCATCAAGGCAGTGCGCCCGCTCAAAGACGGCGTTATTGCCAACTGGGAAATTGCTTCGGACATGCTTAAAGCCTTTATCGGCAAAGCGGTCAAAACCAATTTCTTTACCAAAACAAGAGTGATTATCTGTGTCCCTGCCGGGGTCACGGATGTAGAGCGCCGCGCGGTGGATTCCGCTGCAAGAGCAAGCGGCGCCAAATACGTTTCGATTATTGAAGAACCGATGGCGGCGGCAATCGGTTCCAAGCTCCCCGTCAGCGAAGCCATCGGCTCCATGATTGTGGACATCGGCGGCGGCACGAGCGACATCGCCATTATCTCCTTAGGCGACATTGTGACCTCGAAAACCGTGCGCGTGGCGGGAGATGCTTTTGATGAAGCAATTATCTCCTATGTCAAAAAGAAATTTAAACTCTTAATCGGCGAAAGAACCGCCGAGGACATTAAGCTTTCCATCGGCTCCGCGTATCCCTATGAAGGAGAAGGCGCCATGGAAATCAAGGGAAGAAATGTGGAGGATGGTCTCCCCAAAAACTGCGAAATCACTTCCGAAGAAGTGCGCGAAGCGTTAAAAGAACCCCTTGACACCGTGATTGATGCCATTAAAACCGTGTTGGAGAGAACCCCGCCCGAGCTTGCCGGCGACATTTATGAAAAAGGCATTGTGCTCACCGGCGGCGGTGCGCTGCTGCGCGGGTTTGATAAGCTCGTTTCCTTTGCCACCAATATGCCGGTGGTTATTTCCGAACGCCCGCTGGACAGCGTGGTGGACGGCACCCTCATTTGTTTGGAAAACAACTTCCGCAACCTCTACCAAAACAGAAACAAAAACAACTTCTGATTTTTAAACTTACGAAAGAGAAAAAGCGATCGGCAACGACGGTTTCACTCTGTGCATCGTTTACTGCCCGCTATACGCTATTCGCTCACTGCTAATTACTATGCCTTTTTACAAGAAAAAACAATTTAGAGCCATTGTCATAATTGCCACACTGCTGATTATCGGAATGATGATTTCCGCTATTTCGGGCAGTTCTTTTTCGCCTGAAAACTCCGTGGTGGGAACCATCTTTTATCCTGCCCAGAAGCTGGCGAGCTCTATCAGTTCCAAAATTGTGGCTATGCGCGACAATGTCAGCGGTAAATCCTCTTACGAAGAGGAGTTGGATGCCTTAAAATTAGAAGTCGCCGAGCTGCAGGAGCAGCTGGTTGACTACGAAAATATTAAGCGCGAAAATAATTACTATAAAGACTTCCTTGAAGTAAAGGAAGAAAATCCCGATTTCAAGCTCGTTCACGGTGCCATTATTGCGCGCGACAGCGAGAGCCTGTATTCTTCTTTCACCATCGGTGTGGGCACCGCTCAGGGCATTCAGGTAAACGATTGTATCATTTACGGAAAATACCTTGTAGGGCTGGTGGTCAAGGTATACCCCACCTCTGCCGTGGTCAAAACCATTCTCGACCCGGACATCTCCGTCAGCTGCTACGAAGCAAGAACCGGCGAAAGCTCCTATACCTCCAATGACTTAACGCTTGCAAAGCAGGGCAAGCTGATGATGGCAAACCTCTCGAAAGATACCAATGTTTCCGCCGGCGGTATTGTGTGTTCCTCCGGTGTGGGCGGCATTTATCCGAAAAATCTCATCTTGGGCAAAGTGGAAAACACACAGGAATCCGGCAAGGATGTCTCCTACATCGCCGTGGTCAACCCGCAAATAAAAATCAACGAATTAACGGATGTTTTTGTCATTACCGATTTTGAGGGTAAAAACCAAATCGAAAAATAATGAAACTCACCAACAAAAATACAATCAAAAAACATATCATTTGGGTGCTGCTGCTGTGCGCTGCATTTCTGCTGCAGACTACCTACGGCTTTATGCCGCACATCGGGCAGGTGAAATTTCTGCCCCTTTTGCCGCTATTAGGCTGCATTTGCATGTTTGAAAAAGAAAAATATGCCTGCTGGTACGGGTTGTTTACAGGTCTTTTAATGGATGTTGTCTCCCCGTCGATGGTGGGCTATCATGCTTTAATTATGATGCTTATCTGCACCTTTATCGGCTGGGTTTCGACCAATTACCTGCGCAATACCCTGTTGACCAATTTGGTGATGGGCGGGTTACTGGTCTTTTTGTCGCAAAGCCTTTACTGGCTGTTTTTCATTGAATTTAAGCAGATTGACGGTGCTTCCGGCGCCTATTTCGGAATTTATCTGCCCACCATTCTTCTCAACATTATTTTGATTATTCCTTTCTTCTTCCTGGTGCTTGCTATCAGCAAAAGGTTTAAGAAAGAAGAGAATATTTGACCTTTAAATAATTGAGGTTCGGCCTCGGAAAGGAGTCTTGCATTGAACGAAAAGAAAAAAATCAAGCGTTCCAGTGTCATGATTATCATCACGCTTATCATTGCTCTTGCTCTCGGTGCAAGGCTTTTCTTCATCCAAGTCATTAAAGGTGATTACTATGCCTCCGTGGGTACCGGCACGATTGCCAAAAAGGTGGATATCGATGCCTCTCGCGGTGAAATTCTCGACAGCACCGGCACTCCGCTGGTCTACAACAAACAAACCACCCGCATTGTGTTTGATGCTTCCTATTTCCCTTCCTCCGAAGACAATAAAGCCAGAGCGGATATCATTATTAAGCTGGTACATTTTCTCGAGTCCAAAAAAGAGGAATGGAATGATGAGCTGCCGATTGAAATTGACAAAAAAGGCGCATTTGTTTTTTCCGAAAACCGTGAGGATGACATCGCTTACCTGAAGAGCGATAAATATCTGGATTTAAACGACTATGCCAGCGCGGAAAACTGTTTTGATTCTCTGGTAAAAATGTACGAGTTGGAGAAATACTCCAAAGAGGATGCCAGAAAAATCGCTTCCGTGCGCTACGGTATGGTTATCGGTGCGTTCAGTGTGCAGAATCCTTATGTGTTTGCCGCCGAAGTTTCCGACAAAACCGCTGCCTACATTGAAGAAAACAAAGCGGTTTTTCAAGGTGTCGGTGCGCAGGCGACCACTATCAGAAATTACAAGGACGGCACACTGTGTCCGCATATTCTCGGCATTACCGGTCCCATCACCGCAGAAGAATTGGATGTCGGTGACAACAAAGACCTTTACAAACTGACCGACTCTATCGGCAAAAACGGCATTGAAAAAATATGTGAAGATTACCTCAGAGGCAAGCGCGGCGAAAAAACCGTTTATTCCACCTCTACGGGAGAGGTTTCTTCCGTGATTACAACCGAACCGGTACAGGGGAACACCGTGACCTTAACGATTGATGCCAAGCTGCAAAAAACAGCGCAAAATGCCCTCCAAAAAAAGGTGGACAAATTGATTGCCTCCGGCAACCCGAAAGCAGCCGGTGCGGTTGTCGCGGTGGATGTCAACAGCGGAGCGGTTCTGTGCGCCGCCACTTACCCTTCCTATAACAACAAGAACTATACCAAAAACTATGACAAACTTGCTGCCGATAAATCCGCGCCTCTTTGGGACAGAGCGCTGATGAGCGGCTATGCTCCGGGTTCCACCTTTAAACCCTGCGTTGCCATAGCCGGACTGGAAGAAGGCGTTATTAACACCTCCTCCACATTTTACTGTAACAAAAAATATGAAATCGGCAATATTACGCTCAAATGCCTGGGATACCATGACAGTGAAAATGTGTCGCAAGCAATCAATGATTCCTGTAATATCTTCTTTTATAATGTCGGCAATCAGTTAGGCATTGATAAAATTGATAAATACGCCACCATGTTCGGTCTCGGACAAGCCACCGGCATTGAGCTTCCGGAAGCAACCGGTACCCTCGCCGGCATTGCCGAGAGAGAAGCGGCGGGCGGCGAATGGTATATCGGTGATACCGTGCAGGCAGCCATCGGTCAGTCCGATAATGTGTTTTCTCCGCTGCAGCTTGCCAACTACTGTGCTACCATTGCCAACGGCGGCACCCGCTATGAGGCACACATCATCAAAAGCATTACTTCCTACGACAACACAAAAACCATCGTTGACAAAACCGAACCGAAGGTAGCATACAAAATGTCGATTGCTTCGCAAAACTTAGCCGCAGTCAAAGAAGGCATGGAAGCTGTCGGCGGTCCGGGCGGTTTCTGTTGGGATGCCTTTAAAGATTTGCCGGTTGCCTGTGCCGCAAAGACCGGTACCGCGCAGGTCAAAGAAAAGGTTAATGACTATTACCGCATTTATGACAATGGTATTCTGATTACCTATGCCCCTGCCGATAACCCGCAGATTGCCATCGCACAGGTAATTGAAAGAGCGGACAGCGGTTCGAGTACCGCAGAAGTTGCCGCCTCTCTCTTTGACTACTATTTCAAGAAAAATGACAAAACAAAAGACAACACTTCCTCTTCCAACAACACATTGTTAGGATAGAAAAAGAAAGGAACCCTATGGCTAAAATCGTAACTTTTATCTCCGGTAAAGGCGGCTCGGGCAAATCCACCGTATTGGTTGGCATTGCCAACGAACTGGCGCTTGCGGGAAAACGCGTTCTCATTGTCGATACCGATGTCGGCTTAAACTGTTTAGATGTCATTACAGGCGTAGGTGAAGGTGTTGTCTTTAACTGGGGCGATATTTTCAACGATACCTGTGAGATTGCCGATGCCATCTATCCGAGCTTGAATATTGAAAACCTCTTTATTCTGCCGGCACCCAAAGACTACAAAAAATCATTTCATCCGCACATCCTTAAGGATTTGTTGCGCCTGATTTCTTCTAATTTTGACTTTATTTTAATTGACGCTCCGGCAGGGTTAGGCAAAAACCTCACCCTGGCTTTAGAGCCGGCAAACGAGGCGGTTTTGGTGGTCAACGATGACAACCTGTCTCTCAACGCCGGAAAAAAAGCAGCCGAAATCTGCCAAAGCATGGGCATCAGCATCACTTTGATTATCAACGCCTTCCGCACCTTTGCCGTGCAAACGGGGCTGTTGCCGAGTGTGGATGATGCCATGGAGGTTACGGAAGTCGGGCTTTTGGGCATTGTTCCCTTTGAAGCCAATCTCAATTTCAACGCCTCTCAGGGCTTGCCCTACCTGCGCGACACCCGCGCCACAGAAGCATTTGCGCGCATTGCAAAGCGCTTACAGGGAGAGAAAGTTGACCTTCCCGAGCAATGGCGATAATTTTTTGTTGAATTTTTATCATTTATTTGATATTATTATTATAAGTTGCTATGAATTATATTCATAACCATTCGTTTTAGTATTCTTGCGAATCATGATAGAAACAATATTTGTATCGGAAAGGACTAATATATGAATATTGCTTTAATTGCACATGATGCAAAAAAAGAATTGCTCGCCCAGTTCTGTATTGCCTATTGCGGCATTTTAGCCAGGCACACCATTTGCGCCACCGGCACCACCGGCAAAATGATTGCCGAAGCAACCGGTTTGGACATTCAGCGCTTTTTGGCAGGCAGTCAGGGCGGTGACCAGCAGATTGCTTCTCGCATCAGCTGTAATGAAATTGACTTGCTCATTTTCTTCCGCGACCCGCTTACACCCAAATCCACGGAACCGAACGATACAAAAATGCTGCGCCTGTGTGATGTGCACAACATTCCGTTTGCCACCAATATTGCAACCGCAGAAGCTCTTATTCACTCGCTCAACAGAGGTGATTTGGATTGGAGAGAAATTATCAAGAGCGAATAAAAACCGCTCGCTCGGTCTGCTCCGACAGGGGCAGCTTTGTAACGCTATGAAATGAGAAAATGGTGGGATTTATCCCACCATTTGTATTGTACAGATAAAGAATAAAGAGGTAAAAAATGACACAAGTAAAAGCACCCCGCGGCACGCAGGATATGCTGCCTGCCGATGCGCACAAGTGGGAGACCATCGAAACCACCCTGCTGAATTTGGCAAAATGTTACGGCTACAGCGAACTCCGAACACCGGTGTTTGAAAGCACCGAGCTGTTTGAACGCGGTGTGGGCGATGCTACCGATGTGGTGCAAAAAGAGATGTACACCTTTGAAGATAAAGGCGGCAGAAGCATTACGCTGCGCCCGGAAGGCACGGCAGGTGCTGTCCGCGCTGCTGTGGAACACAGCCTGCTCAATGATGCGCTGCCTCTCAAACTTTGCTACCTTACCTCCTGCTATCGCTACGAAAAACCGCAAGCCGGCAGGCTCAGAGAATTTCACCAATTCGGTGTGGAATGTTTCGGTACCGGAGAACCGATTGCCGATGCACAGTTAATCGTGTTTGCCCGCCGCCTGTTTGATTGTTTTTCCCTCCACGACATTCGTTTGGAGATAAACTCTATCGGCTGCCCGCAATGCCGCAAAACCTACCATGCTGCACTGCGGGAATATTTCAATGCACACAAAGCGGCGCTGTGCCGCACCTGCAATGAGCGCCTCGAGAAGAACCCGATGCGCATTCTTGACTGCAAAAGTCCCGAATGTCAAAAAATTGCCGCAGGTGCACCCTCTATTTTGGATTACCTGTGTGAGGATTGTGCTGCGCACTTTGAGCGAGTCAAAACCTACTTGGACAGCAGTGATATTCCGTACACCGTCAACCCGCGCATTGTCAGGGGCTTGGATTACTACACCAAAACGGTCTTTGAATTTGTCTGCGATGATATCGGTGCACAGGGCACGGTTCTCGGCGGCGGCAGATACGACGGCTTGGTCGAGGAGCTCGGCGGCAAACCGCTTCCCGCTCTGGGCTTCGCCATGGGATTAGAGCGACTGCTGCTGCTGTTGGAAGCGAAAGGCTTTTGCTTTGCCCCGCCGGCAAAGCCTGCCGTTTATTTCTGCACACTCGGCGAAAAAGCGCGCGCTTTAGCGCTTTCACTCTGTGATGAATTGCAGTTGGACGGCTACGGTGCCGAACTGGATTTGATGGGAAGAAGTTTAAAAGCACAGATGAAATATGCCAATAAACTCGGCGCACTCTTCACGGTTGTGATTGGGGATGACGACATCGCCGGCGGCATACTCAATGTCAAAAATATGCAAAGCGGTGAAGTGACACAAGCGCCGCTTGATGCATTTAGCGAAACATTTGAAAACTTGGTTTTACAGCAAACCATTTTAGAAGATTTTGGGGTAGAAGATAATGGCTGACAATTTAAACGGATTAAAAAGAACTCACTTTTGCGGCGACCTGCGCGCAAAAAATATCGGTGAAAGTGTCACTCTTTACGGCTGGGCAGGCAAGCAGAGAGACTTGGGAGCGCTGGTGTTTATTGACCTGCGCGACCGCACCGGTATCACCCAGCTTGCCTTTGATGAAACCACAGCCAAAGAAGTGTTTGAAAAAGCGCAGAGCGTGCGCAGTGAATATGTACTGGCTGCCAAGGGAACAGTAAGGGAAAGAAGCAATAAAAACAAAGACATCCCTACCGGTGACATTGAAATTGATGTGGAGGATTTGCGCCTGCTTTCCAAGAGCGAAACCCCTCCCTTTGCGATTGATGATAACTGTAACACCGCAGAACTCGGCAGGCTGACCCATCGCTATCTGGATTTGCGCCGCCCGGTGCTGCAAAAAAATATGTTCATGCGCCACCGCATTTCTCAGATTGCAAGAGAATATTTTTATGCCAACGATTTTATTGAAATCGAAACCCCGATGATGATAAAATCCACCCCCGAGGGCGCCAGAGATTATGTGGTGCCTTCCAGAATCCACGCCGGCAAATTCTATGCGCTGCCGCAGTCACCGCAAATCTACAAGCAGCTTTGTATGATTGCAGGCTTTGATCGCTACTTTCAGTTGGCGCGTTGCTTCCGCGATGAAGATTTACGGGCAGACCGCCAGCCGGAGTTTACTCAAATTGATTTGGAAATGAGCTTTGTCGAGCTCGGCGACATCATGGCGATGGCGGAAGGCTTCATTGTCAAACTTATGCGCGAAACCCTTGGTGTGGAGATTCCCGCTCCGCTGCCGCGCATGACCTATGAAGAAGCGCTGAACCGCTACGGTACAGACAAGCCGGATACCCGCTTTGAAATGTTGATTGAAGATATTTCCGCGTGGGCAGGCAACACCGACTTTGCCGTGTTCCAAAATGCCCTTGCCGAAGGCGGCGCAGTTAAAGCTTTTGTGGCAAAAAATGCCGCTGCTGCTTATACCAGAAAGAAAATTGACAAGCTCACCGAACATGCGAAGGGTATCGGCGCAAAGGGTCTTGCCTATGTGCGTTGGGCAGATGCCGAACCTGCCTGTTCCTTTAAAAAGTTCTTAAAGGAAGGGGAGCTCGCACAACTGTTGGATACCCTCGGCGCCGAGCAGGGCGACTGCGTGTTCATTATCAGCGACAAGAGCAAAAAGGCCTTGAGCGTATTGGGCGCATTGCGCCTGCTGGTCGCAAAAGAGCTGGACATGATTCCCGAAAACAAGTGGAACTACCTGTGGATTACCGAAATGCCGTTCTTTGAGTTGGATGAAGACAGCGGCGAATGGGTCGCTGCGCACCACCCCTTTACCATGCCTATGGAAGAAAGTATCCCGTATTTGGACAGCGATAAAGGCAAAGTCAAAGCACAGGCGTTTGACTTGGTGCTCAATGGTACGGAGCTCTCTTCCGGCTCTATGAGAATTACCGATTGCGCCCTGCAAACCAAAATGTTTGAGCTGTTGGGTATGGAGCAGGCGGAAATTGATGCTAAGTTCGGCTTTTTGGTGGATGCTTACCACTTTGCCGCACCGCCCCACGGCGGAATGGGTATCGGTCTGGACCGCTTGGCAATGCTCATTTGCGGCACCGATTCTCTTAGAGATGTGGTCGCCTTCCCCAAGGTGCAAAACGCCAGTGAACCGATGAGCGGCGCCCCCTCTTTCATCGACGAGCTGCAGCTTGAAGAGCTGAGCATTGCCCTCACACAAAAAGAAGATAGTGAAAACGAAGTTTAAATTTTTGTATAATATGATAATTGAAATATCATAGCATATATACTATAATACAATATGGATTTGCGCAGGCTTCGCCTCTGCAAAAATCCGAAAACCGTTACCGCTGTGTGGAGAGAAGACTATGAAAAAAACCGTCATCGTGATTTCTTTGGTCCTGGCTTTGGCGCTCAGCCTGTGTGCCTGCAAATCCAAAGAAAAAATTAAAACCAATACTTCAAAAGAAGATATTGCCCAATTAGGGCTCTCTTTGGAAGCACCGGAGGGTGCGGAAAATATTGAATATGCCATTGTGGAGTCGGAAGCAAACGGCGAAGATTTAAGCATCGCGCAAATATCCTATAATTATAATGGTATAAAGTGTATTTTAAGAACTGCCAATATCGCTTCCCATAATGTTTCCGGTTTTGATGAAAGCAAAGCCGAAAGCGAGGAGCAATACGACTTAAATGTCGGCAACTACTCCTCTCAAATCAGAGTGATGCATATTGACGGC
Source organism: Clostridia bacterium (assembly GCA_017430965.1). Taxonomy (GTDB): domain Bacteria; phylum Bacillota; class Clostridia; order Oscillospirales; family Acutalibacteraceae; genus RUG714. The sequence goes on from JAFRLX010000060.1 coordinate 14,035, forward strand.
AAGTATGTTGCGATTTGGACTTTAGGCGACCATTCGTATTCTCTGTGTATGGAAACCGATGACTCTCTGAATGCAACTTCCTGCGCGATAGATGCAGCCAATGCCAATGTGCCGGAGGGCGGCAACCAACCCACCACCGAGAAAGAGAGCACAACACAGGAAGAAACAAGTGCTCAACAGCAAAACGATTCCTATAACAGTGATGAAAACGACAATAACTCCGGTTATGACGAAACCTATTAAGATTTCTTTTAACAGGCTGTCTCTGTGAACACAGAGACAGCCTGTTTTTTATGAAAAAAACAGGCAGCCGCGTGCGGCTGCCTGAATTCTTGCGGTATTCCACTTTCGTAGGGGCTGCGCCGGAAGCTGGAACTTATCTTACTGCTGTGCCCCGCTGTTTGTACTGCATTTTGTCTGTAAACCGAATGTCTTCTTTTATTCTTTCTCTAAAACCTTTACAATCTCGCCCACAAATACCTTGTGAAAATCCTTTTCGGGATAGCATCTGTTAATGACCGTTTGGTCCACAATTTGCTCGGGTTTAATGTTGCCGACGGCAAGCTTTTTGCAAATCAGCACAAGCTTGGCTTCTTCATAATAGACAGTACCGTTAGCATAAATCGGTGTTAAACCGGTTTCTTTGATTTTATCATACTCTCTGCCGCTTTTGGAGCCGCAGAAGGAGAGTGCTTTTTTTTCGGAAGTGCCGAAAAAGCTTAAAGCAAAAGTGTCGTTTGCCTCCACAAATTCCAAAGTGTAGCGCTGCGGGCGAATAAAGCAAACCGCCACATCTCTAAACCACAGCTCGCCCGTTAAGCCCCAGGAAGCGGTCATCATGTTGGATTTTTCTTCATTTCCGGCGGAAATGAGCATCCATTCATCGGAAATAGCCTTGACTAAATTTTTCTTTACATCGCGAATATCAATTTCTAAAAACATATTTTCCTCCCGTCAATTGGTAGATAATACATTATATTGTACTTTCTTTTCATTATGCCATTTATAATGCGCTGTGCGCGGCAAAATGTCGCTGCCATTGGCAGTTTGAGCAAAAAAGCCCCTTGCGGGGCCTTTTTTAGTGTATACCGCCTGTCACAAACTCGGAAATCGAATGCCTGTTTTCATTAAGTTGGCAGAATGTTTCTCCGTAAATGAACTTTTGCACATCGGTAGCGGTTTTGGGAATGTCCACAATCCATACCCACGCATCTCGATACGTACCGCCCCAATAGTACTGATAGTTTTCCGGCTCCACTTCACCGGAAATCGGCGCTGTCATCTGTTCCATTTCAAAATCTTTCCAGCCGCCGAATACCGCTTTTGTGCCGAGCTTGGAAATGTCCTTTTCCGAGAAATTTGTTGTCACATAGCCTTTATCCAAATAATCTGTCACGGTGGAGAACAGCTGTGTGGTAGAAAGCTCGCCGATTCTGTCGAGCATTGCGCTCATTACCTTTCTCTGGCGTTCGGTGCGCTTAATATCACTGTCCAGCTTACGAATTCTCGAGTATACCAATGCCTCTAACCCGTTGAGCTTCACATTTTTACCTGCGCTTGCATGCCAGGAATACTGTGCCGTTTCGGTTAAGAATTCATTTTCTTCCTCTGTAACATCGACATAGATGCCGCCCATTGCATCAATCAAATCGGCAAAGGAGTCAAACGTGGTCATCACATACCCGTCAATCCTCGTTTTGTACAGGGATTCAATGGTTTTGACTGTCAGCTCCGGTCCGCCGTAATAATTGGCGCCGTTAATTTTTTCAAAGTTCTCTCCGGCTTCCTGCTTGCCCTCGACTTTGGGAATTTGAATCAAACCGTAGGTATCGCGCCATACGGAGGTCAACTTCAGCTTTTGGTTAATGGTATCAATGGAAATCATAATCATAGCATCGCTTCTGCCGTATTCGGAGCCTTCCGGGTCATCCATACCGATGAGTAATACATTGATAATTTTATCATTGTACATATTTTGCCCTTCGGCTTTTTGCCAAGACCGGAACCAATCCTCTAAAGAATAGGTTTCGTTTGCAGAGCTCTCATAGAACATATCGCCGTGGTTTTTGTCATCACCCGTTTCGAGCTGTTTCCAAACATTGGTATCTTCTTTACCGGTTTTGGTCTGGCTGAACATCTTTGCCGTGACAAAATCAATAATTGCTTCGCGCTTGACATAGGCTATGGTTCCTAAAATGCCGAGAATCAACACAACGGCAATCAAAATCTTCCACCATTTTTTCTTTTTGCCCTTGCCTTTTTTCGCGTCACCGTCCTGAGGCTCCTCGTTCTCCTCATCAATGCCCTCGCTCAGGTCAGCTTCGCCATCGGGAACGGTGCCTTCTTTTTCAACATCGTAGGAATAGACATCTTCATAGCCGCTATCGCGCAGCGATTGAGTCTGCTCGCCATAGCTGTCCTCCGGTACCGGCGGCAAAATGTCCTCCTCTTGCGGCTCCTCATAGCTTTCTTTTTTGTTGCGCCTTTTTTTATACGCATTTTTTGAGCCGTACTTTTGAGCAAACTCTTCATCCGTCATCAAATGCTCATGCGGATTTTCGCCATCGTGATCCAGATGATATCTCTGCTCGATTTCTTCAATTTTTGATAACGGGCGCTCCGGTTCCGAGAAAATTTCGGTCTTCTCCGAGTAAGCTTTTTTCGGTTTTGCCTGCTTAAGAATCTCGTCTACGGTCTTTTCGGGTTGGGGATCCGGCTTCGGTTCCCCCTGTTTACCGTCAAGGTAATCGAGATACATTTGATAATCGATATTTTTATCTGACATAATTACTTTCGAAGATTACTCTTCTTCGCTCCCCTGTTGTTCTTCAGTTTGGTTTGCCTGTGTTTGATTGTCTTCTTCTGCAGTTTGCTCCTGTGCTTGTTCCGCTTCGGAGGATTCCTCCTCTTCCGCTTCTTCTTCCACATGGCTTGTCACAACCATGGAAATCACTTTATCATCCTCGGCAAGGCGCATCACCTTCACACCCTTGGAAGGTCTGCCGAAAGTGCTGATTTCATTCACCGAAATGCGAATGATAATACCGCTCTCGGAAATCAAAATTACATCCTCGCTGTTGCTGACAGCCGCAACAGCTGCCACATTGCCGAATTTTTCGGTCTTATAGTTGATTAAACCGTGGCCGGCGCGCTTTTGCAGCCTGTAATCACTGCATTCACTTCTTCTGCCGTAGCCTGTTTCGGTAATTGTAAGAATATTGGTGCCTTCATCGATAGCTGCTGCGCCGACAATGGTATCGCCCTCTTTGAGCTCAATCGCTTTCACGCCTCTTGCGGTTCTGCCAATCGGTCTTGCATCGGTCTCGGCAAAGCGAATGGACATACCGCCGTTGGTCGCCACCAATAAATCCTGGTCGCCGGAAGTGTAGAGCACCTTAATCAGTTCATCGCCTTCATCCAGCACGATGGCTTTCAAACCGCCCTTGCGATTGGTGTTATACGCATTCACCCTCGTGCGCTTAATAATGCCGTTTTTGGTAATCATGCAGAAATAGTCGCTTTCGCTCTCAAAATCCTTCACTCTTACCATAGCGGTAACCTTTTCGCCCTCCTCAATGGGCAAAATGTTAATCACATTCATACCCTTGCTGGTTCGGGAGGATTCGGGAATGCGGTAACCCTTCATGCGGTAGCACTTGCCGAAATTGGTAAAGAACATCAGGTAATCATGTGTCGAGCAAGAGACCATTACCTCGGTAACATCCTCTTCTCGCCTGGTCATACCCTTAATCCCTTTGCCGCCTCTATGCTGCGCCTGGTAGCTTTCAAGCGTTTGGCGCTTTAAGTAGCCGAACTTGGTTAAGGTAATCACACATTCTTCTACCGGAATCAGGTCTTCATCGTCTACATTACCGCTGACATTGAGAATTTCCGTTTTTCTCTCATCCGAGAACTTTTCGGCGATTTGTGTGGTTTCTTCTTTGACAATTGCCAAAATTTTGCTCTCATCAGCCAAAATGGCTTCATATTCCGCAATTTTGAGTTCCAGCTCTGCCAATTCATTGAGAATCTTATCTCTTTCCAAACCGGTAAGCTGCCCTAAGCGCATTTTTACAATCGCATCCGCCTGCAAATCATCCAAGCCGAAGCGTTCCATCAAGGCTTCTTTACCTTCTTGCACATTGGGAGAATTCTTTAAAATTTCGACAACTTCATCGATATTATCCAGCGCAATGACATAGCCTCTTAAAATATGCGCTCTTTCCTGTGCCTTCTTTAAATCAAATTCGGTTCTTCTTCGAATGACACTCTCCTGATGCTTGATATATTCCGTGAGCATCTGCTTGAGTGTCAATACCTTCGGGATGCCGTCAACCAGTGCAAGGTTGATAATACCGTAGGTTACCTGCATTTGTGAGAAGGAATACAGCTGATTGAGCACCAAATCGGGATTGGCATCCTTTTTGAGGTCAATGACAATTTCCATTCCCAAGCGAGAAGAATAGTCGTTGATATCGGCAATGCCTTCAATGCGCTTATCCTTCACCAAATTGGCAATGCTTTCAATCAGGCGCGCCTTATTGACCTGGTAAGGAATTTCGGTCACGCAAATTTGGTATTTGCCGGACTTTGTCTCTTTGATTTCCGCTCGTGAGCGCAAAATAATCTTGCCTCTGCCGGTGGTATAGGCCTGGCGAATGCCGCCTCTGCCCATAATGATGCCGGCTGTGGGGAAATCAGGTCCTTTTATGTATTCCATTAAGCCTTCATCGGTAATGTCCGGCTCATCAATGAGGGCACACATGCCGTCGACAACTTCTCTGAGATTGTGCGGCGGAATGTTGGTTGCCATGCCGACCGCAATACCGGTGGACCCGTTGACCAACAGGTTCGGGAAACGCGCCGGCAAAACCGTGGGTTCCTTTAATCTGTCATCGTAGTTTGTGCCCCAATCAATGGTATTTTTATCGATATCCTCGAGCATCTTCATACTGATTTTGCTCATTCTGGACTCGGTGTATCTGTAGGCTGCAGCGGGGTCGCCATCAACAGAACCGAAGTTTCCGTGACCGTCTACCAGCGTGTAGCGCATAGAGAAAGACTGTGCCAAACGCACCATGGCATCGTAAACGGAAGCATCACCGTGAGGGTGATATCGACCGAGTACGGAACCGACCGTGTCCGCACTTTTGCGGTAGGCTGCATTCGGATACAAATTATTTTCAAACATCGTATAGAGAATCCTTCTGTGAACGGGCTTCAACCCGTCTCTGACATCGGGAAGTGCTCTGGATACGATAACGCTCATGGAATAATCCAAAAACGCCTGTTTGACTTCCTTATTAATTTCAATATCGACTATTTTTTCATTCTCAAAAAAGTCACTCATTTAGTATCTCCTCGTTTTATGACTTGCAGTTTTTTATTCTATAAATTTTTTGTAAATTTTAAGTACAAAAGGCCTGATTCAAGCTGACTGCTGTGGTTTTATACATCAAGATTGACAACAAATTGTGCATTCTTTTCGATAAACTCTCTTCTCGGCTCAACTTTGTCGCCCATTAAAACAGAGAAGGTTTGGTCAGCCATTTCGGCATCCTCAATCGTAACGCGTTTCATAATTCTTGTTTCGGGATTCATTGTGGTTTCCCATAACTGAATCGGGTCCATTTCACCGAGACCTTTGTAGCGCTGCACGGCACAGTTGGCACCCATTTGCTCTAAGAGTGAATCTCTTTCTTCATCCGAAAATGCATATTCATGCGTTTTGCCTTTGCTGACTCTAAACAGAGGCGGGCAGGCAAGGTAGACATGACCCTGTTCGATGACCTCTCTCATATAGCGGAAGAAGAAAGTTAAAAGCAATGTTCTGATATGTGCGCCGTCCACATCGGCATCCGCCATAATGACAATTTTGTCATATCTCAGCTTATTGATATCAAAATCATCACCGATACCGGTGCCCATGGAAAGCACAACAGGTGTTAATTTTTCATTGCCGTAAACCTTATCAATACGCGCTTTTTCAACATTGAGCATCTTGCCCCAAAGCGCTAAAATTGCCTGATATTTTCTGTCTCTGCCTTCTTTGGCGGAACCGCCTGCAGAGTCACCCTCTACAATGTAAAGCTCGGTTTTAGAGGGGTCTTTTTCGGTACAATCGGCAAGCTTACCCGGCAGAGAATTGCTCTCTAAAGCGCCTTTTCTTCTTGCCAAATCTCGGGCTTTTCTCGCCGCCTCTCTTGCGCGAGAAGCTTCCAATGCTTTATTGAAAATCGCCTTTGCTTCATTCGGGTTTTCTTCAAAGTAGTTCATCAACTTATCGGTAACCATTTTATAGACCATTTTGTCCATATCGGTGTTACCTAATTTACTCTTTGTTTGCCCTTCAAATTCGGCATCGGTCAATTTCACATTGACAACGGCGACAATGCCTTCCAACACGTCTTTATTGGTCAGGCCTTTATCGCTGTCCTTGAGCAGGTTATATCTTCTGCCATAGGTTCTGAACACGTTGAGCAGCGCGCGTTTAAAGCCTGCTTCATGTGTACCGCCGTCTATTGTTCTGATATTATTGGCATAAGAATAAATCTTTTCATCGTATGCATTGGAGTACATAATCGCAATTTCCGATGATTTGTCCTCCAAAACACTGGAAAAATGAATGACCTCACTGTTAATGGAAGTGTAGGCATAGGCATCCATCACATGCTCTACATAGCTTTTAATGCCGCCCTCATAGCAGTATTCTTCTTCATAGGGTTCCTCACCTCTGCGGTCGGTGAGGGTAATTTTCAAACCGGCATTCAAAAAGGCTTGTTCGCGCAGTCTGTTGCGCAGAGTCGCATATTCATAAACAGTTGTTTCGGTAAACACTTCCGGGTCTGCTTTAAATTTAATAAATGTGCCGTGACCCTCGGCATCTCCGACAATTTCCAACTCGGTAACGGGGTCGCCTCTTTCAAAGCGCTGGCGGTAAATATGCCCTTCTTGTGTGACTTCTACTTCAAACCACTCGGAAAGTGCATTTACCACGGAAGAACCTACACCGTGCAAACCGCCGGAAACCTTATAACCGCTGCCGCCGAACTTACCGCCCGCATGCAAAACAGTCAATACCACCGTTACGGAAGGAAGCCCTGTTTTTTCATTGATGCCTACGGGAATACCGCGCCCGTTATCGCGCACGGTAATGATATCATCGGGCAAAATTTCCACTTCAATGTGTGTACAAATTCCTGCCAAAGCTTCGTCAATAGAGTTATCGACAATTTCATACACTAAGTGGTGCAGACCTTTCGGACCGGTGGAACCGATATACATACCCGGGCGCTTTCGAACGGCTTCCAAACCTTCCAACACCTGAATGGCATCCGCATCGTATTTTTCGGTGACAACCGTATCCATATCGCCTTCTTCAAAGATAATGTCTTCGTTGAGTTCGATATCTTCTTGCTCTTGTGTTGCTTTTTTAACTTCGTTACTGTTCATTCATATCTCCTCAATTTGGTTTTTGTTCTTGCTGATATTGTTGCTGTTGAAAGCAGCGAAATATAGACTGTATAGTCATTTTCCGCGCTTACAATAAAAGATTTCGGTAAATCATAAGATACATTAATAATGCGCTTATGTTTATTTGCATTTTTTAAATATTCTCTTGTACTTTTCATGACAGTAGTATTATCCATATCAAAAATACCGATAATATCATCACCTTTTACAAGACAATCTTCTCCTAAATGTATATACATCAATCCGTCTTTCGCCGCACCTGCCGGAAAAGGCAGCTATGCAAGCTTTATTTTTATGTTTCTTCGATTTGTTTTCCCTGATGAATGTGAAAGGTTTTTCCTTCCTTTAATCTTAAGATGGTATGCGGGTCACAACAGGTGATAAAAACCTGCCAACCCTCGATATGGTGCAAAATATAATCCTGCCGCATTTCATCAAGCTCACTCATCACATCATCCAATAAAGCGATGGGTTTTTGCCCGGTTTTTTTGCTAAGTACATTTGCTTCTCCGAGTTTGAGCGCAAGCACAGCGCTGCGCTGCTGCCCTTGTGAGCCGAATTTTCTTGCCGAAATGCCGTTAATCAGAATTTCTATATCATCCCGATGCGGTCCCACACTTGTAGAAAGTGTCTGCATATCTTCTTCTCTGCTCTTTTTGAGTGCTTCCAAAAAAACTTGTTTTAACTCTTTTTCCTCCGCCTCAATGCAACAGCGATAAAGAATTTCAATCTTTTCTTTTCCGGAAGAAATACCGGCATAAATTTTCTCTGCATACTGTTGCAGCGCTTCCAAATAGCGCTTGCGCTGCAGAATGATTTGCGTGCCGAGCTGTGCTAAATTTTCTTCAAAAATATCTAAAACCAGTTCAATGGAAGAATTGTATCTGTAATCCTTTAAGATAGCATTTCTCTGCGCTAAATTCTTTTTATATTTGCTCAAATATTCCCCGAATCCGGGTTTGATTTGGCACAGCGCGCTGTCGCAAAATTGCCTTCTTTCTTTCGGTCCTCCTTTTATTAAAGAGAGGTGTTCCGGTGAAAAGATAATAGCATGAAAGCTTTCGCCGAGTGCATTGACACTGTTCATTTTCACTTCATTGAGAAAAACATTCTTTTTTTCACCAAATTCAATGGCGGCGTTTTGCTCCATGGCATCGGCTGTAAACTGAACTCTGATAATTGCTTTTTCTCTGCCGAATTGAACTTGCTCGGCATCCTTTGAAGAGCGAAAACTTTTTAATCCGGTAAACAGCCAAAGCGCTTCCAATATATTTGTTTTTCCCTGCGCATTTTCTCCGTATATAATATTGACATTTTCGCCAAAATGCAGGCACATATTGTCAATATTCCTAAAATGTGCAGCTTCTAATTGATTTACCTTCATTTGGCTACCTGATAGCAATGCTGATCTATTTCAACAATATCGCCCTCATACAGCTTTTTTCCCCTTTGAAGGCATATTTCACCATTCACCTTTACTTCTCCATAAATAACGGCTTCTTTTGCCTCTCCGCCTGTATAAACGGCACCGCAAAACTTTAAAAAGGCATCTAATTTAATAAAATCTGTTGTAATGATTACTTCTTGCATCTTATCTTGTCAATCTGACCGGCATAATAATGAATAAAAATCTGTCATTATCTACCGGCGTAATTTTAATCGGTTTGATACTGTCTATCATTTCAATTTTCACTTCTTCACAATCGGCATTTTTCAAAGCATCAATAAAATACTTGCTGTTGAAGCCGATTTCTATTTTTTCACCCAATACCGAAGCGCTGATTCTGTCATTGACCCGCGCAGTATTGGTAATGCAGTTCATTTTGATTTCATTGCCGCTGAAAATACACCTGACAGGGCTTTTGACTCTATCGGTAATGACAATCGCTGTTCTTTCAATAGCTTTTAACAATTCCTCTGTAGAAACAACCGTTTGTGTTTTACTGCCTGCCGGAATGGTTCTGGCATAGTTTAAAAATTCTCCTTCAATTAATCTGGAAATGATACTGTAGGAGCCGATGGTAAAAACAATATGCCTTTTGCCGAGAGAAATGGAAATATCCTCATCTGTTTCGGAAGAAATTTTGACAATTTCATTTAATGTTTTGGAAGGAACGATAAATTCTAATTTTTCCCCTTCATATTGAATGGGTTCTTTTCTGATTGCCAAACGAAAACCGTCAAGCGCAATCATTCTTAATTCATTTTCTTCTATTTCAAATTTTACGCCCGTAAAAATCGGTCTTGTATCGACTACGGCACAGGCAAAAACTGTTTTTCTGATCATCTTTGAAAAGATATCCGTGTCAATATTAATATCCATTCCGTTTTGAACGGAAGGAAGCTCCGGATAATCTTCCACCCCGATACCGTTTAAAGAGAATTCCGAATTTCCGGAAGAAAGTGTGCACAGTTTTCTTTCATCCGCACTGATTGTAATCATTTCTCCCGGCATTTTTCTGACAATTTCACAAAGTGTCTTGGCATCAATCACAATACTGCCCTCTTCTTCGATGGAAGCTTCAATCTCGGTTGTGATTGCCAGCTCCAAATCATAGCCTGTTAAACTGACTTTGCCGTCAGCTGCCGTAATTAAAATACCTTCAATAGAAGGAATGGCTGCTTTTTGAGAAACCGCTTTTGCAACAGTGGAACAGGCAACTGCCGTTTCAAAGGTAGAACAGGTAAATTTCATTTTTTTCTCCTTTCGGTATCAAAACAAACTGTTTAAATAATAGTTTTAGTAATAAAGACTGTTTAAAGTGTTGAAAACTTTGATAAGCCCTGTAGTGATGATTGTTTCACTTGTTTTACAAATTGTTTATAAAAAAATGTGAAATGTTGTGAAACAAATCGGTAAAGCTCTATCCCTTTTTTTTATGTTGAGAATGTGTTAATTTGTTGAAAACTTTTAAGTTTCCTGCACGTTTTTGATGATGTCGGAGATTTGTGCTTTTAAAGCAGAATCTTCTTCAATTTTATCTTCCACCGTTCCGATGGAATGAATCACGGTAGAATAATTTCTTCCAAATTTTTTACCGATTTCCTGGAAAGTCATTCCGGTGACATTTCTCATAATGTACATGGCGATTTGGCGGGGATTGGAAATATTGATGTCTCTTTTTTTGGAATATAAATCGTCAACGGAGACATTATAATTTCTCGAAACCTCTAAAATGATTTTTTCCGTTATTTGAGGAATCGGCTGATTGGTGGAAACAATGCTTTTAATGACATTTTGAACATCACTCAAAATAATTTTTGAATTATCGGAAAGGTTGGAATATGCTTTTAATTTCTTTACAACTCCATCTAATTGGCGAATATTGTTTTTTACCTTTTCCGCTATGTAAATGATGATATCTTCATCTAAGCTTAAGCCGTAAATTTCACATTTGTTTTTGATAATATTGATTCTTGTTTCCAGTTCCGGCGGTTGAATATCGGCAAGTAAGCCTTGTTCAATTCTGCCTCTGATTCTGTCGGCAAGGGTGCTGATATCTTTCGGAGGTCTGTCGGAAGAAAGAATAATTTGCTTATTATCGACAATGTAACTGTCAATCGTATGGAAAAACTCTTCTTGTGTGCTTTCTTTACCGGCAAAGAATTGAATATCATCAATGATGATAATATCCGCATTTCTGTACTTATCGTGGAATAAAGCGGTGGTTTTGTTTCTTAAATGGTTTAAAAATTCATTGGTGAATTCTTCCGCTTTAACAAAAATGATTTTTATGGTGGGGTCTGTTTCTCGGATTTTATTGGCAATTGCATTTAATAAATGCGTTTTTCCCAATCCCGAATTGCCGTAAATAAACAGCGGATTATAACTCATGGTGCTGTTGAAGCTGATGCCGTTGGTATTGGAAGCGACTGCTTTAGCAGCTGAATACGCAAATTTATTGGAAGGGCCGACTACAAAGTTTTCAAAGGTTTCTTTTTGTAAATCGGTAGCCGACATCGGTTGCTTTTTTTCTTCATAGTTTGCTTTTTCGGCAGTGGAAATAAATTTGACATTCACTTCAAAACCGAATGCATCGGAGAGTGCTTCTTTCCATGCACCGTAGTACTTTTCGCTTACCAGGGTTTTGACAAATTCTTCGCCGCAATCAATAACCATGGTATCATTATCAAACACAACAAAGCGCAGCGGTTCAAACCAAAGTTCGGCTGCTGTTTCCGTAATATTTAATTCAAGAGATTGCTTTACTTTATTAAAGATATCGTCAAAAGATCTCATCGGTTCTTTGACGAGGGCGTCGATGACGCCACCGCCACCTACAGCGACGGCGACATCTGCCTGCAGTCCATCACCGCACGCATCGGCGCCGCGCCCACCTACACCGTCACCTTCGCCGAGGGCATGGCCGAGCCGACCCTATGGACCGCCAGCCCCGCCACCGACGTGGAGAAGGGCCAGACCGTCACCGTCAAATACACC
>JAFRLX010000061.1 GCA_017430965.1 Clostridia bacterium
AGCACCTCACAACCTATATTTTTGTGCAAGAAGAAGGCAAAAGCAGCCCATAAGGCTGACGCCTATGGGGTGCTTTTAACGCACTTGTTGTGCGAAAAGGTAGAATTGTGAGGCAAAACCTTCTTTTCGCCACTCTCCGTAGGGATTTATCAGATTGTGAAATGCTCTTTTTCGCTATAACGGCTTCAAAACAGGGATGCAGGCATCAACCTTGCATCCCTGTTTGTTCATTGTTCTAACAAAAAAGCTGTTTTACAATTGCTTTGCAACTCAAAAAAACTAAGTTGCACGCCCTGATTCTATTGCTTAAACCAAGCTACAGTGTTATTGATATAAGTCTGCCCCATAAAGTTAGTCGCCTGCCTGTCACCGACATGGTTGGCAAAAGGCACTTCAATCACTTGCGTTTGAACCTTCGCATCAACCAAATCCTTCGCAAATTCATATGTTGCATCGTTCGGCACGGAAGAATCCATTTTCCCTGTCACAATTAAAGTGGGGGGTGTATTTTTGCCAATGTACTTTTGAGGGTTAAGGCTTTCATAGCGCTTCGGTTCCTCTTGCGGGGTTGCGCCCATATAACTGAGTGCCATTTTTTTACCGGTCGCGGAGGTCAGCAGATTATCATTCTCATAAAACGCACGGATGCTGGTGACCGGATAAATCACGCTGACTGCTTTCACACGCGCATACCCTTGATAGACACCGCCATTGATTTTATATGCCAATTCCAGCGCGAGGTTGCCGCCGGCAGAATCCCCTACCATACAGAACCGGCGCATATCGCCGCCGAATTTTGAGACATTCTTTTCGCACCACTTCACCGCCTCTAAAAGCTGCTTTTCACAAGTCGCGTACAAGTGTGTCTGTTCATCGCACAAGTCATACTCCGGGCAGACAACTACAAAGCCGTTTTGCACCAAGGTTTTTGTGGTATCTAAGCGATCATAACGCGTGCCGGTAACCCAGCCGCCACCGTGAGTGTAAAAAATCACCGGCTTTTTATTATCCGTATCATTCATATAAAAGACACTAAGCGCCGGTTCTTTACCGCTTTTGTCTTGATAAGATGCTACTTCTTCCCTGACATTGCTAAAATCATTCACAGTGAATATCTTAGCAAATGAGATATGCTCTCCCTGTTGATTGACATTATAAACAATCCAAATGCTCATTCCGGCAAAATTGGCGACAATGAGAACGCAAGCAATCAGATGGATGATGTTTCGCCTGCTTTTATCTCTGCCAAAAAAGAATATTGCCAAAAAAAGCAGCAAAACACTCGCGCACAAAATGTAGAGATATGCCGGCAGGAAAATATTACTTGCCACATCACTGAGCAAAGGAATGAAATACAGCAGTGTACCGACACCGGAAAAAGCACAAAAGGCAAAGATAATCCAGTAAATAACACGCAGTAATTTAATAAAAAAAGGTTTCTTTTTCATAATTTTAACACTTTCAAAAGGGAAATGGCTAACCATTTCCCTTTTGATATACTCATCATATAGTTTCTTTTACTATTTTGCTTTTGCTTCTTTCTTGCCTAAAACCAGTTTCAAAACAAAGAGTGTCGCCAGCATCAGCACAATTGAAATGGGAAGCGAAATCCATGCGGACTGCACAAAACCGGCAATGATGTAGCAAACGAAGCTGACACCTGCCACTGTAAGCGCATAAGGCAACTGTGTGGAAACGTGGTTAATATGATTACACTCGGCACCTGCAGAAGCCATAATGGTGGTATCGGAAATCGGTGAGCAGTGGTCGCCGCAAACAGCACCTGCCATACAAGCCGAGATGGCGATGATGGTAATGTTGCCGTCGCTGCCGCTGAACACGCTTAACACGATCGGGATTAAGATACCGAATGTACCCCATGAGGTACCGGTTGCAAAGGAAAGACCAACTGCAATAGCGAAGATGATGGCGGGTAAGAACATTTGGAAAGAGCCGGCAGAGCCTTCTACAAGCTGCGAAATAAAAATCTTTGCGCCGAGGCTGTCGGTCATAGCTTTCAAAGTCCAAGCGCACACCAAAATCAGGATAGCGGGTGTCATTGCCTTTAAGCCTTCCGGAATTGCTTCCATGCAGTCTTTGAAGGAAATCACTCTTCTGCACAGGAAATAGATTACTGCAAAAATAATGGTAACAAAGGAACCGTATACCAAACCGACAGAAGCATCGGAATTGGAGAAAGCGGTTATAAAGTTGTGGTAGCCTTCCTCACCGTCGGTAAAGAAGCCGCCGGAATAAATCATACCAATAACGCACGCAATGATTAAGAAAAGAACAGGGATTAAAAGATCAATGACCTTACCTTTGTCGTTTTCCTTAAGGTCATCACTCTTTCTGGCATCAATTTCTTCGATTGCTTTGCCCATTCTGGCAGCCGCTTCGAATTTCTTCATCGGGCCGTAATCGAACTTGGTAACAGAGATGAAAATCATCATCACGATGGTTAAAATAGCATAGAAATTAAACGGAATTGCTCTTACAAACAGAGACATGCCGCTTTCCGCGCCGGCGCCTTTGGCAAAGCCCGCAACGGCAGCTGCCCAAGAAGAAATGGGAGCGATGATGCAAACCGGAGCAGCGGTAGCATCAATTAAATAAGAAAGCTTTTCTCTGGAAATTTTCTTTGCATCGGTAACCGGGCGCATAACAGAGCCGACAGTTAAGCAGTTGAAATAGTCGTCAATGAAAATGAGCACACCGAGCGCAATGGTGGCAAGCTGCGCGCCCAACGTTGTTTTAATATGCTTGGAAGCCCATCTGCCGAAAGCAGCAGAGCCGCCGGTTTTGTTCATCATGGCAACAAGTGCGCCGAGCAAAACAAGGAAAATGATAATGCCGACATTGTAGGAATCGGCAACCGAATCAATGAAGCCTTCCTTGAACACATGAACGACAGTCGTTTCAAAATTAAAGTTGGAATAAATCAGACCGCCTGCCAAAATACCGATAAAGAGTGAAGAATACACTTCTTTTGTAATCAGTGCAAGCACAATTGCAATAATCGGCGGAACCAAAGCCCAGAATGTAGCATAGGTCTTAATGGATTCACGCACCTTGGCAAGTGCCGTTTTGATATTGGTTTCAAAATTCGAGTCGTTAGTCAGGTTATCTGCATAGGAAGACACATACTCGGAAGCACCTTCCTCTTCGGCAAGGTTGTACTCAACATCCTCACCATCCACATTGACAACCACAGTTTCACTGCTCGGTGCCGGGCTGACAACTGCGGTATCTTCATCTGCGGCAAAGGATACAATCGATGAAGCAACCAGCATTAAAGCAAGCATGATTGCCGCAATAATTGCACCAACGCGCCTTGATTTCTTTTTCATCTTTTTCCTCCTATTTTTATGGGGCATCCCCATTCAATACAACAAAAAACAGATTGCATGTGCAATCTGCCAATCATAACAATCTTCGAAAGCACTCCACATTTCTGTGACAGTTCTGCAGATATTCTCTACAGACCCAGCGCCGCTTTTTACGGTGTTATTACGGCACTTCGGCATTTTTCCCTTTCTTTACAGCAAAACCCGATACACTGTAAATACTGATAAAAAATGCACCTCTTATAAAGATATAACATAATAATTTTAGCATGGCAATGCGGCATTGTCAATGCTTTTTTGCCGCCTTTTGCGCTAATGCAGCAAATCCTTCACCACTTCACCCGCAATCATCAAACCCGCAACACTCGGCACAAAACTGACAGAACCGGGGATGTCGCGCTTGGAAGAATCAGCCGGAATTTCCGCTTGCATAACAGCGCTTAGCTTCTGTGCATCCGGTCTGACCGGCTTTTGTTTAGAGTACAGGACTTTTAATGAACGAATGCCGCGCTTTTTTAATTCCTTGCGCATCACTCTCGCCAAAGGGTCATTGGCAGTTTGAAAAATATCCGCAATCTCAAAGGCGGAGGCATCGAGCTGATTGCCGGTTCCCATGCAACAAATAATCGGCGTGGCAGCTTTGGCGGCATTTTCCACCAAAGCAAGCTTTGCACTGACGGTATCTACCGCATCGACAATGTAGTCATACTGCGCAAAATCAAATAAAGAAGCGGTATCCGGTAAATAAAAACAGTTGTGTGTTGTTACCGCACAGTCGGGGTTAATGTCTTTGACTCTTTGCGCCGCCACCTTGGTTTTCAGGCACCCGAGGGTGGAATGCAGAGCAAGTATTTGGCGGTTTAAATTGCTGAGGCTGATGGTGTCATTATCAACCAAATCCAGCGCACCGACACCGGCTCTTACCAGCCCTTCGGCGACAAAGCCGCCCACACCGCCAAGACCGAAAACGGCAACGCGCGCTTGTTTTAAACGCGCCATTGCTTGCTCGCCTAATAATAATTCTGTTCTTTGAAATTGATTTTCCATCGTTCTGCCTTTTTTCTTTTTTTGCTATTATAGCAGGATTTTTGCAAATGTTCAATATAAAGAAAAAAGGTGCACTCTAAAAGGTGAGTCCCCGTAACGAAGGTTAGCCTTCAAATCGCATCTTTTTCGCCATAATTGCATTAAAATAGTCGCTTAGGCGTCAGCCTTAAGCGACTATTTTGCTTTATTCTGACAAAAAATCTGCCGATTTTAGGGTGCATAGCAGTTTTTGCTAAGTAGTTTTATTCGAA
>JAFRLX010000062.1 GCA_017430965.1 Clostridia bacterium
AAAAAATGTTGATGATTCATGGTTTTAATTTTATATCAACAAAAAATATGTGAATCGCTTATCAATGAAATATTCGGTTATCTGAGGAAAAAACCGAGTACAGGCATTTAGCGCTTTCTAAAAAATGGTGAAAAGCCAACAGATAGAATTTAATTTCAAGAAAGGTTCATGGTAACATAAGTCCTCAATAACTACTATAGTTTTTAAGGAATAATTCACTAAAAATGTGCGTGAGTTTGTAAGATAAAGAGTGTAAGTTATAAGATCAACTTACACTCTTTTAGTAAGCCCTTAACCGATGTTGGTAGGAGGTATGCTTTAAAAGTAGCAAACAGATTGCTTGTTAAACGAGCACTCTTTGAACAATATTTAGAAAGCATCGAAACGATGTAGAGGTGTGCGTATGGATATATCAAGAGATAATAATATCATTGAAGTTAACTTCAAAAAGGAAAATAAAAGAATCAAACTAAGTTAGAACAAGGTGGTTTCAGTGCAAACGCACTGAAACCACCTTGTTACTTTTTATGAAGAATGCTTACACATTATAAAAAGATGATTAATTTTTTTATTTTATCATTTTGTCATCCATGAATTAGATACTTATTCAATTTTTCTACATATTGTTTATAAAGCTCTTTTGTAAAAGTTGGCATTTCTATTTTTATACCCATCCTACTTATAAAATCACTAAACATAGGTAATTCACTTGGAGCATTATACAAGATATTTGCAAAAGCAAAAAAGCCGAGATGCAAGGTAGTGTGGATACAACTC
This sequence comes from Clostridia bacterium, assembly GCA_017430965.1. Classification (GTDB taxonomy): domain Bacteria; phylum Bacillota; class Clostridia; order Oscillospirales; family Acutalibacteraceae; genus RUG714. The sequence continues at coordinate 778 of JAFRLX010000062.1, forward strand.
CACGCTAATGTATATAGATAGTAATTGCTTGATTTTGTAGTGATTTTAACTTGTTCATTGAAAAAATCAATGCCAGATTGTCTTTTCATCACTACCCCTCAGTCGCTACGCGCCAGCTCCCCTGGCAAGGGGAGCTATAAATTGGTAAAGATGAAAACATCGAACGAACATTGATTTTTCCAACACACATCAGCCCGCTAAACAAGAATTTATCAATCGAGGTGAATGGGAACGGATAGCGTGAAAGAAACTTTCACGCTATCCGTTCACTTGATTGGTTATTTTTTATCACTTTGTATTATTACAAACACTTGTCGCACTGCAATATTGCACACCGGGTTCAGGGGCTTTTCCCGTTTTTGCAAGTATTAACTCACTGCAGGTAACAAGTTGAAAGCCTCTGTCTATTAATTCCGGCAAAATGCGTTTGAGCGCATAGTAAGTACTGTCGTAAATTTCGTGCATTAAAATAATATCGCCGTCTTTAACGCTGTTCGTAACAACACGGTAAGTCCAGTCCGCATCTTTGTATTTCCAATCATTGGTATCTATCGACCAGTGAAAAATAGGCAGATTGCATCCTTTGCACACATTTCTGATAAATTCGTTTGTTGAACCGCCGGGAGAGCGAAAACAGGTAGGCGGCTGACCGCATGCTTTTTCAATTTCCCGATTTGCGTTGACAATATCCTCAAGGGTAACCTGACTTCCGTAGCGGTCATGGTCCCAGGTATGGCTTCCAATCTCACAGCCCATTACAAGCCTTCTTTTCGTTGCTTTCGGAAGACGGCGGACATTCTTACCAATCATAAAGAAAGTGGCTTTCACCTGATACTGTTCTAAAAGCTCAAGTATTTTACCCGAACAGGCATTATATCCCGGACCGTCATCAAAAGTTAGAGCAACCATCGGTTTTTCATTTGGGTGTTCGGTTTTAAAATCCTTTTTTCGAAAAAGACGCAAATCGTAAACCGTATCATAATCGCTGATGTGCCGATTGTTCCCGTAACAATCAATCACTTTAAGTTCGCCGTTGAACAGACCATCGGGAACGATAAAATGCCGTGGTGCGTTTGTTCCGCGAACAGTAATCAAGAAAGGCTCACCGCTTGCGCACAGTTCTTCGGCGACCTCTTTGGAATAGGGGATTTTACCGACATATTCCAAAGGATAAATCCTGCTGATGTTGCCGATAATCAAATCAGCAGATTTGGTAAAAGCCTCACACCGTATTAACCACTCATTCAGAATCCAGGGATTAAATTTTTCTTCATCCGTTTCCGGTTCTATGCCGAAGTGCCTGAGCATAATGGCAAGCGAGGTGACAACACAGCCGCATTCCGAAAAAAAACGAATTTCGGCATCGGGAAACAGTTCTGCCGGCCACGCCTCTTCTCTGTTAAAGCGTGAATCTGTTTGTTTCCAATTTTTATATGTATTCATATTCGTTTCGTTCATCCCGAAAAATTATTCTTCGCCATACAGCTCTCTGTATGCGGGGCAGCATTTGAGCAGCTCATCATGGGTGCCTTCCGCCAGCACCTTCCCATCGGCAAGAAAGAAAATGTGCTCGCAATTGATGACAGTGGAGAGTCTGTGCGCCACCATAATGGTTGTTTGCCGTCCCTGCAGGTTTTCGATTGCCTGCTTGATTTTCGCCTGCGTAATGTTATCGAGCGCGCTGGTGGCCTCATCAAGCATTAAAACAGCATGGTTTTGCAATAAGCTTCTTGCCAATGCAAGTCTCTGCCGCTGACCGCCCGAAAGGGTGACACCGCCTTCACCGACCACTGTGTCAAAGCCCTTGGGCATAGCTGCAATATCATCATAAATACATGCCATTTTGCACACATGTATCATTTCCTCGTCGCTGATATCATTTTTTGCAACGGCGAGGTTTTCGCGAATGCTCATATTAAAAATATACGGCATTTGGCTGACCATTTCCATATTGCCGCGCAAGGTTTCCTTATCCAGCGAGCGCATATCGTGACCATCGAGCAAAACCACACCGCTGTCGGGGTCATACAAGCGCGAAAGGAGCGAGAGCACAGTGCTTTTCCCGCAGCCGCTGCGCCCGACAAAGGCAACCGTTTCCCCGGCGCTGATGTGCAGATTTAACCCGTCAAACACCTTCACGATATTGCCGTTTGCATTGTTATAGGAAAAGCAGACATCCTTTAATTCGATATCACCCTTGACACTATCCAGATGTGTGTCGCCGAAAACTTCCGTTTCGTAGTCATCGCTGTGCATTAACTGATAGATGCGCTCCGAGGACATCGCCAAATTATAAACGGAGTCCATAATCTGCGATACGGAATTGGCGCTGACATAAACTCTGCCGTTGTAGTTAAACAACACCAGCGCGGTAGAAGGCGGCATACCGTCCTTAATCATAAACAGCGCCAAAAGTGCCATGTAAATGAAATTGGTTATGCCCACAAACTCTTGGCGCAACAGGATAAAGCGCATAGAATGCAGGCGCATTCTCGTGAGCAAATCCACGCTTTGCTCCACACTGATTTTTAATCGCTGCATAAAACTCGTTTCGCAGTTTAAAAGTTTGATATCGCGGTGTGCGCGCACCATTTCGGAAATAAAGCCGGTATGCTTTTCATTGGAGGTACGATAGCGGCGGTCATTGTCGGTAATCGACTGCAGGTGAAAGCGCTGAATGAGCACATATAATGTAAATAATACAATTTCAAAAATCAGCATTTTCGGCGAAACAATCGCAAAGGAAATCAATAAGCTTACAAAGCGAAACAGTTCGGTCACCGAGCCGAGTAATTCATCTATCCGATCTACGGCGTTGGCTGTTTCGTTAATCAGGCGCTGGGTAAATAACCCGCTTCCGTTGGCATCCATACATGCGGTTTTAATATGCAGCACATTTTCGGTTAAATCCTTCTGCATTTCTTTAACCATATAACTATATGACTTGCGCAGCATGGAACTGGCTGCATAGTTGACAAAGCCGCTGGCGACTGACTGTGCAAGTATGAGGGCGGAAAGTATGAAGATTTTTCGGATTTCCGAGCCGGAATACGCCACAATAATTTGCGCGGCTAAGAGCGGTTCAATGACATTGAGCGCCATATTGACAAAACGCAGAATTGTTGCAATCACAAATTCCTTTTTCTTGCGGGTCATAAAGCCGAAAAGGTATTTGATGCTCTTAAAATCAGGCGCAACGGTTTTTAAGGAAAAGCTAATCAAATTTCTGCCTTTTTTATATTTCCAATCAGGTGCGCTGTCTAAATCCGCCTTCAATTTTTCGGCAAAATCGCTTTGAGTGTCCTTAATCGGGTTATAGCTTTCCCCTTCCACTATTAATTCGATGTGAATTCTTCTGTTTTTAGTGATGCAATTGAGTTCAAAATCGGCATTGGAATCTCTTTCGGCATAACCGAGCAGATATTCCTCGAGCAACAACCTGTAGCGCAGTTTTGTTTTTCTGTCGATACCGTTTCGCTCTAAAAATGCATCTGCATCATCGACTGCTTTTTGGATGTTTTCAAAGGATAAATACATTTTCCCCTCCCACTTTTTGTAATGCGTTTCCTTTTGCTCCGGTCCGTACTTTTCGTTTACCATAATAATCTCTTGCGGGAAATTGGCGGTAAACGCATCGTTTTTTCTCAGCTCCGGGTCAAGGCATGCACTGCTGTGCGATAAAAATTCTTTTGCTTCCTCCCGACTTAAAACATTGCGCTTTGTCAGATTTTTAATCTTATTGTCTCTGCAGCGCGCAAATGCTTGCGGATGCTGCACGGGATTTCCCGCTGTCGGCGCCTGCGGAATACAGGCTAAAATGAAGAACTGATTGTTACTCAAATCCCCGATTTCTTTGCCGAAATAAAACTGCGCGGCATCGCCGATGCCGTAAATACCGTTGCCGTAATAAATAATATTCAGATAGAGTTCTAAAATCTTATCCTTCCCCAGCACCGACTCGGCGTAAAAAGTCAGAAAGATTTCCGCCACTTTGCGAAAGAAGCTGTGCTCAAAGCTGAAATAGATGTTTTTGACCAGCTGCTGCGTGATGGTGCTGCCGCCGGTGATAATCCTGTTTTTGCGCACATTGAGCTTCACCGCGCCCTTTACCGCCTTCGGCATCACGCCGCGGTGCTCGTAAAAAAACTCATCCTCCGAGAGCAGCAGATACCGAATCATCGGCTTCGGAATAGCGCCTAAGGCGCAAAAATCACTTTGCTCTTTTCTCTTTTCATACACAGCCGCAATCGGTCGGCGCTTTGCCGGGATAAACGCATAGAGCCCCGCGCCCAGCAAAAAGCCGAGCAGCAAGGCGGCTGCAGTTATGAGTAGAATGAAAAAAATATGCATCGTGTTCCTTTGGTTAGCGGCACAAGCGGGGCAGTGCCCCTAAGGTGCTCTTAAGCGTTAAAAATTTCTTCATACCACCGCAAGAAGAGGTATGCCGTATAAATAATTTGATATAGTGGCTCATTACCGGCAAGGTAATTGTGCCAAAACTTTTGCAATAAGCGCGTATCAAAAAACTGCACCGCGGTCTCGCTGCAGAGCGTTTTTTCAATTTGGCTGCGAAAGGGCTCGCGCGCCATCCATTTTTTGAGCGGAACCGGGAAACCGGCTTTGGCGCGCCATGCGACTTCCTCCGGCAATACTGCCTGCGCCGCTTTTCTGAAAATGTATTTTCCGCAACCGTCCTTTAGTTTTAAAGCGGAAGGAATTTGCGCACTTAAATCAAACAGGCGCTTGTCTGCAAACGGGAGCAGCAGGTCAATCCCGCTCGCGCGGGTATTTCTGCCGACATTGAGCAAAATATCCCCCTCTAACCACAGGGCAATATCTGTTGCAAGCATGCGCTTGAGGTTATCGCCAATGCCTTGCTCTTCGATATCCTTCACCAACTCTTCGGCGGGAAAGCTTTCGCTTTGTTTGAGCAAGCGGCAGGCGGTTGCTTCCTCCAAAACACCGAAGCAGCCGCAGTACGGCACCTCTGCCAACGCATCCGCGCGGCGGTAGATGTGGTAGCCGGCAAAGAATTCATCGGCTCCCTCGCCGGAAAGGCAGCAGCCGGTTTGCAGCGCCACTCTTTGGCAGCCTGCCGCAAAGGCAACCGCGGAAGGGTCTGCCAAGGGCAATTCGACATTTTTTAAAAACGCCGGGATTGCCTCAAAATAGTCCTTAGCGCAAAGATTGATTTTTTCTAAATTGACACCGAGATAATCGGCAGTCTCTCGCGCGAGCGCATATTCGCTCGCTTCTTCGCCGCCAAATGCAATCGTACCGGCGTTTTTGATAGCGGAAGCGGCAAGCAGATACGAGGAATCCACCCCTCCGGAAAGAAAGCACCGCGCGCCGGAAAAGTCGAAATTTTCCCTGTCTTCCTCTAAAATGCTTTGCAGCGTTTGCTCGATTCTCTGCGCCCACTCTGCTTCGCCGACACCTTCCCGGCTCTCAAACACCGGGGTGAAATAGCGCTCTATGCGGCACTGTCCGCGGCGAAACAAAAGCGTTCTGCCTGGTAAGAGCTTGAAAACACCTTTATACAGCGTTTTTTCGCCGACAGGATAGCCAAACATCAGGTAGTATTGCAACGCCTGCCTGTCAATTTCTTTTTGAAAACCTTCGTGTGCGACAATGTCGCAAAGGTTACCGGAGCACAGAAGCGCACCCTCACCTGTCAGGTGGTAATAAAAGGTTTGAATGCCGAAGGGGTCTCTGGCGCAAAGCATTTCTTCTTTTTCTTCATCCCATAAGGCAAAAGCAAAAGAGCCGGCAAAATGCTTTGCCATATCATCACCCCAGCGGCTGTAGGCGGCGAAAAGAATACTTTTCTCCGTTTCTCTGCGCGAGGCGGCGCCGGAAAGCCCCAGCTGCCGGCACAGCTGCTTTTGGTTTCTGATATAGCCCTCATAAAAACAAATCTTCAAAGTTATCTCCTCTTCAAAACCAAATACCACCATTGCTTTATCACATAGTCTGTGGTGAACCTTTTTACCCGTATCGCACACCGGCGCTTGTACCGCGGCAGATTTTTCGGCTTAATATATCACGCACCGGCTTTTTTCGGGAACATTATCATAAATCCATTTTGCGTTATCAATCTCCAATCTGATACATCCGTGCGACACATCAGCACCCAGCCTCCCATCGCTGATTTGTTCGGGAGAAGAAGATGGTATGTAAAGAACAGAGTGAATCAAATAACCGCCCGGGGCAAATCTTGTCGCCCACCAACAGCGCATACCGGTTCCCTCTGCGTCAAAATGTCTCCAATGAAAAGGAAGCCCGTCGTAGGAACCCAACAAAAAACTGCCGGAGGGGGTCGGTGTCTGCGGTGCACCAAGAGTACAAATACAGTAAAAAACCCTTTCCCTGCTACTGTCTTTCCCGCGATAAACACCCAATATATGGTTCTTTTTATCCATTAAAATAAGATACTCGGTTGGGCTGTCATATTGATTCGCCTTTTTATCCATTGCGGTTATCGGCTCATTTTTCATAAAATCTCTTCCTAAATAGTTATGATAATTAATGATTACTAACAGTTTATTATATCATAAAAAATGATAGTTAACAATATTTAAACCGGAATATTTGCATCACAATACAGTTGTTTACAAAAGTCCCGAAACTGTGATACAAAAAATGTATGGTATCAAGCAATGAAGCACTAATCCTTCCTATACCGTTTTCAGAAGATTTTTGATGAAAGAAACAAAACCGCGCTTAATCTTAAAAAGATATCGCTCTATTTTAGTGGCATCGATGATAGTGGAGCTTGTCACCTTTATCGTTTCGCTGACAGACTCTGTCTTTGCCGGGCAGCGAGTCGGTATGGAAGCCCTCTCCGCTATCGGACTGATGTCGCCGTTTTTCTCCATTTCCGGCTTTATTGCGGCGTTTATCAACGCGGGCGCGATGAAGGAAAAACCTTTGCTTTAACGGATGAAGATGCAAAAGTAGACTCTATTTTGCAATACATTGTTGCCAATGAATTAAGCGCCGCTCAAAACAAGGTTTATATCACCACCACCGGGTATAACCGAAATGAGTTGTTTTTGAAAAAACATAGTAACGCATTTTTAATTGCAACACTTTGTGTTGCACCTTTCCGCATTCAATAGCAAGCGGCTGCGCATCTGCGCAGCCGTTTGTTATTGATATGCCGGTCTGATTATTTCCTTGATACAATCACCGTTTTTGTGTCTGCAAACGCTTGCAACCAGCGGTGTGGAGCTATCCTCCCCCGAATTGCCGCCGATGGTCAGCACCGCGCCGTCTGCGGCTATACCGTAAACAATCTCTACATGGTTGGGTGTGTCGCTGCCCTTTCGGTTGATAAAAGCGATGTCACCCGGCTGCGGCGTTCCCGCCACCGGCTTGCCGCCTGCCGCCTGTAAAGACAAGCGCAGCTCGCTAACAAAGGATTCCCAGGGAATCGCCTGCTCCTGCCCTGTCAAAACAGCCAAATCGGAAATAAATGCCGCGCACCAATCATAGTCATAGCCAAGGTCGAGCCCTGTTTTTCCCTCTTGCGCAAAAGCGGCTGCCGCAAGCGCCTCTCCCGGCACTTCGCTGCGCACAAACCGGCTCTCCAAATCGGGAAAGACAGAGCGCGATTCCTCTCGCGCCTTGTGCTTTCTGAAAACACGCAGTTCCAACACTTTATCAAATTGACTGATGCGCGTTTTATCCCCCGCAGGGTCAATCACGGCAATATCACCATCTGTACAAATTCCGTCAAACACCACAAAATGCTTTTGCGCGAGCGTGCCGGGAACGGTAATTAAAAAAGGGTTGCCTCTTTTATACAACATCTGCGCGCGCTCGCAGGTATAGCCCATAGAGCCGATGTAATCCAGAGGATATAATTTATTAATGTGCTTTAAATACAAATCGGCGGCATCATCAAAAGCGCCCGCTGCAATCAGGCGCTCATTTAAGATGAAAGGGTTAAAGCGCACTTCATCCGCCTCTGTTTCAAAACCGTAGCGGCGCAACATGATGGCAAGAGAGGTAATTAAACAGCCTGCTTCTTTCATGTATCTGTATTCGGCTCGCGGAAACAATTCTTCCCGCCAAGCCTCGGCTTGGTTAAATCTGTCGGCATCCTGCCGCCAGGTTCGGTACACTTCATTGCTCATTAAATCACCTTCTTGTGTTTGCTAAAAATCACGCTCCGGCAAGGTACGGAGAGTGGCGAAAAGAAGGTTTTGCCTCACAATTCTATCTTTTCGCACAACAAGCGCGTTAAAAGCAGTCCATAGGCGTCAGCCTGATGGGCTGCTTTTGCCTTCTTTTTGCACAAAAATATAGAATTTGAGGTGCA
>JAFRLX010000063.1 GCA_017430965.1 Clostridia bacterium
GCCGTATCTACGGCGATTTTGTAATATTATGCTTTAAATTACTTATCTATAAAGAATGATTTAATACAATTTAAAAATAAAATGATATTATAAGAATGATAAATAGTCGCGTGGTTTCAGCCACTTTTTCGACAGTCTGAGCGGTTCGCAAAAGCGAACCGCTGTTTGAATGTGCCGCTTGCGGCACCACCGCAACTCCACTCTTCACTCACCACTCTCCACTCTCCACTCTCCACACTAACTGAAAACTGAAAGCTGAATACGGAACACTGCGAAATAGCACTGCGTGCTATTTCGCCTGCATCCCGCACTCGAAATAGAGGTAGCAGGCTTTTTGAATGAAAGCCTCGGTCACATTGAAGTGTTCGGCGAGCTCCCACGCGGTGAAGCCTTGCTTGAGCAGGGCGCACAGTGCCGCTTTGGGCACCAGCTGCTTGACTGCCCAGCGCTCGGCGGTACTCTCGGCACATTGGCGCACCCATTCCGGAGCGCGGATGCCATAGAACGCATCGGTTTCGATATGCCCGAGCTCATGCGCCAGAATAATGCGCTCTCGCGGGGAGTTTTCGGGGATACCGCAGTCCAAGCCGATAAAAAAGCGCTCGCCGCATTTGACCGCAACCGCCTGTGCCGACGGCAGGGGCGCATAGTCGATGCGCGCTCCCTTCGCTTCTGCTATGCGGTGCAAATCGTTGTTACATATTGTATTTCTGCTTAATGTATTTAACAAAGTCCTCAACCTCGCTCCAAGCCTGTTCGCTGACATCCTCTGCGCCGCCGAACAAAGCCACTTTTGCCACTTCCTCGGCAGAAAGGTCGCCGGGGGGATTTTTGATATCCGTGTTGCCGAGCAAATAATCCGTGCTCACATGGAAGAACTGCGCAATTTTGAGCAGCTGCTCGGTTTTCGGTGCTGCCGCCGGGTTCTGCCGCCAATAGGTGACAGTGGTTTTCGGGATGCCCAGCTGCGTTGCCACGGCGCTTGTACTCATGCCTTTTTCCTCGGAGAGCTCCTGAAAGCGACTAAAAAATAACATAATCCACCTCAAAATACAATCATTTCTTCCTGTAAAGTGCGAAAAACAGGACTATGTACGCTTGACAAGTACGAAAAACAGCACTATAATTGAAATAAAGTTCGAGATTTCGCACTCGTCACACTTTTCTTTGGGTTTGTTTCATATGCCTACTATAACATAAAAGTACGAAAAATGCAACTATTTAAAAAGAATGGTACTAAAAAAAGTATGATTTATATTGCTAAAATCAGCATAAAAAGGAATAAAAGCCCGCTTTAACCACAATATCTTGTAGTTTTTTTGCATTTTTTCATTTTTTACACTAAATATGACAAAATTCATTTTTTTGTGGCGCTAAACTGAAAATAGCGGCAAGGAGTTGCAGCTTTTGCAAGCAAAAGCGCGGCGACGCGTGGCGAAAAAAGATGTTTGCTGCGCAAATGATGTTGCGCTGCAGTGATGTATGCCTGAGGCAAATGATGTTTGTGCTGCGCACAAGTTGAGGGAGGGCGCTGCCCTCACCCGATTTAGAAAAGAGTTAATCGGCGCGTGGCGCAAAATGATGTTTGCTGCGCAAATGATGTTGCGCTGCAATGATGTTTGCACAAGTGAACAGCCGCAGGGCGCTTTGAAAAAAAGGCGGCAAGTCAAATCAAAAGTCTAAGTGAAAATTGGTATAAACAAGGTACAGCGAACCCCGATACCCGACCGAAAGGAGACAAGCATGGAGCAAGCATATTTGATTAATTTCATTTATGAAAGCGGCAAGGAAATGCTGCTCTTGGACAGAGACTATTTGCAGCTGCCGACCCTTGAAGCGGTGCAGGCTTTTGCCGAAAAGAGGATGAAGCGCTACAACGGCGATTATGTCAGCTCCATTGTGGGAAAGATTGCGCGCTATGAGATTTTGCAGGCAAACAGAATCCGTTAGAAGGAGTGCAGGCAAGGCAAAAATTTATAGCGAAATAATTGGCGGTAAAAACATCCGTTCATTGAAAATGCGCTGCAGAACACGGTGCGCAAAGAAAGGAAAAGAAGATGGAAAACAGATTGATATTTGATGTTGAAGGCAGCGACATCAGCCTGCGCTCGCGGGCGAGCGAGGCGGTCAGCGGTTCCTACAGAGCCGACAAGTGCTGCTTCTATTTTGACAGCGCCTGGGAAGCCTATGCGGTTAAAGTGGCGCTGATGGGTGCGCAGCGCGACAAGCTGGTGCCGGTGCTGCTCAGCCATGCACAGGACTACGACTACTGCTACATCCCGCGCGAGGTGATTGCCGCGCTGTCCGGCGGCGGAGATATCTACATCAGCGTACAGTCAGCAGAGGGCAGCTTTGCCGTGGTCAACGGGCAGGTGCAGGTCAATACCGCAAGCACGCTGCGCTCGAAGCTGTATTCTCTCAAACTCTTTGAAGGCGGCAGCCCGGTGCTGTACCTGAGCGGTGAAGAGCGCGACCAATTCTTAAGCGACATTGCCACCGCCATTGCTACGCTGCAGGGCAGGAGCATTGAAAGCATAGCGATGAACGGGAGCTACCAACTGATTTTTACGATGACAGACGGCACGGTCTTTAACCTCGGCAGCGTGCGCGGCCCGCAGGGCATACAGGGTGCGACCGGCGCCACAGGTGACAAGGGCGACACCGGTGCGCAAGGCGCCAAAGGTGACAAGGGGGACAAAGGCGACACCGGCAGCAAGGGTGATGCGGGTGTCGGCATTTACGACATCAGAGGCAATCAAAACGGCACCCACACCGTGGAGCTGACAGACGGCACCACCTTCACCTTAAATCTGAAAGGCGACAAGGGCGATAAGGGTGAGAAGGGCGACACCGGCGCGAAAGGCGACACCGGCGCTACGGGTGCCACCGGTGCGGACGGCAAATCCGCTTACGAGCTGGCGGTTATTTTTGACGGCTACCAAGGCACCGCGCAACAGTGGTTAGCTTCTTTGAAAGGTGCGACCGGTGCCACGGGAGCAGCAGGTGCGAACGGTCAGGACGGCAAATCCGCTTACCAAGTCGCGGTCGATAACGGCTTTTCCGGCACCGAGGCAGCGTGGCTGGCATCCTTAGCAGGTGCGACAGGCGCTACCGGCGCACAGGGACCGAAAGGGGACACCGGGGCAGACGGCTGCTTTCGGGTAAGCGATAACGGCACCGACTACAAGGTGGAATTGGCGCTGCTCAACGGCGCACCCTGTTTGGTCTGTGAGGAATTGAGCCATCAGCCAATCATCAATGAGGAATAAAGGAGAAAACACCATGCCAAACAACACAAACATTACCCACTTGCCGACCGATGAAAGCTTAGCAGCCGGGCTGGCGCAGATTGCCGATGCCATCGGCAGCAGCGGCGGCAGCTCAAGCGGCGGCTTTCGGCTGCTGGCGGATAGCGTGACAGTCAGCACCGACCTCAGTGGCATTACCTTCACGCTGGACTACGAAGGCACACCGCCCAATGTGAGCACGGCAACCATCCGCGCCGCAACGCCCGGCTACACACAGGAGGGCATCTCTTACGCGGTAAGCTTCGCCAACGGCACTGCCACATTCGCTATTCAAACAAGCAATGATGCCTACTACGAAAGCGCGGTCGCTGCCGTGGTTGTGCTCGGGGACTACGCCGTGCCGGTAAACATCTCACGCTTACCGGTGAACTACCACCCGGAATTTGTCGGCGCGCCGGCGCAGGCGTTTGAAATTGTTGGTTCCGTCGACAACACCATTGATTTGAGCGACTACATCTACCCGAATGATTATGACATGTCAGGCGATATCATTCTGTGCAACATCCCGAACTGCTATGTGAGCGGTTGCGACTTGGTCATACCCGACGGCACATTCACGAGCTCATGCACCTTTATCGGCTGGCTGAAATTTGAAAACCACAATTCCGCCATGGCAGTGACATTAGAGGTGACACCATGAGCAACATCCTTCATTTACCGAGCGAGGAAACATTGAACCTCGGTTTGGCGGCAATTAAAACACAAATTCAGGCGTGGACAGGCAGAATCGCCGCAAAGTTAGGGGCAGCGATTACCAAGCCGCAGGGCATAGAACCCTTTTTGAGTGAAAACCTCAGCGCAATCAACACGCAGCTGGCGGCAAAGGGCAGCACGGCTGCAGCCCATTACAGCGCCGTGCCGGCAAAAATCGGCGCCATCGTGCCGATGGACGACAGTGACTTAGTCGCGCTGATTGCAGGTACACTGACAGAAATTACAAATGAAAATGTTACCACTGTGAGAGGCGGTGCTTTTTTGCAACTATCTTCTTTAACTAAAATTGATTTCCCGAATTTGACAACGATAAGCGGAAATGGCGCATTTCAAAATTGTAAAATTACAGAAGCCAATATTCCTAAGCTCACAAGATTGTTCGCAAGTACATTTCTAAATAACAACACAATGCAGAAAATTGTATTGCCGAGCGTGACACAAATTGATGGTCAATGCTTTCAAAGTGATACTGCTTTGGTCACTGTTTTGTTAAGAAAAAGAGTAAATTTAGGCAACTCAAACGCATTTGTCTATACACCGTTTAGAAATGGAACAGGCGGCACGGTATACTGCCAATATGCCGATGTGAGTTGGTATCCTACTCAAACGAATTGGTCTGCGCTCGAAAGCACCACATTTGCGGCAATCGAAGAAAACCTGGCGGCATTGCAAGCGCTCGGCATTGACATTTCAAATGACTATATCATTGTATCAGCACTGCCGACAAGCGATATTGCAAGCGACAAGGTCTACTTCATTGAAACCGCGTTTGAGGGAATCTACGAGCAGTGGTTCCACGGCTCCGGCAGTTGGGTGCAGTTGTCAGACATTACTTTAGGGGGTTCGCAATGATAATCAAAGAACAATTACAAATCAACGGCAGAGAGTTTATCAAAACCGTTTCCGATGCCGGTTTACAGATTGAGCGCGATGGTGTTCGATACAGCGAAGCACTTGACCCCGCCGAGTTCGGGCGCACATACACCGAAACAGACATGCCGATTGAGGAGGGAAAAGAATGAAAATGGAGATAGTCATTGCCATCATCTCTTTTTTGGGCACACTCATCGGCACCCTCGGCGGAATTGTGGCAAGCTCGCGCATCACGGCATACCGCATTGAGCAGCTTGAAAAAAAGGTGGAAGAGCACAACCGGTTTGCAAGGAGAATGCCGGTGGTGGAGCGAGACATCGAAGTCATCAACCACCGGATAAAAGACCTGGAAGAAAACGAAAAGGGGAAAGAAAAATGAAACAAAAAATCAAAAAAGAAACCATCATTAGAACGATTGTATTGGTTGTCGCCATTATGAATTCGATTTTGGCGATTGCCGGCAAAGACACCCTGCCGCTGTATGAGAGCGACATCGCGCAGTTTGTTTCACTGGCAGCATTTATTGTGAGTTCTCTTTGGGCTTGGTGGAAGAACAATTCCTTTACGCAGGCGGCGATAGAGTCAGACGATGTGCTTGAAACCATCAGAGCGAGGGAAGAGAACAGCGGAGCTGAATGAAAAATGAATAATGAAGAATTGAAAGTTGTACCATAAAATTGGACACCTCGAACAGTGAATGATATAATTAATGAAAGAGGTGTTAAAAATGGCAAGAAGGTACAACAAAGAGTTTAAGGTTAAAGCATGCGAATTAGTTTTGAAAGACGGCATTTCC
>JAFRLX010000064.1 GCA_017430965.1 Clostridia bacterium
AGCCTCTCGCTTGCTATTTTTGGCTAATTTACTCGATTTTTCTTTGATTGGCGTCAGCCAATCAGCATCAAACTCGCGCAAATTATCATAAAAATTTCTAAGCGAGAGGTGCTTCGCAGTTTCCATCTGCCTATTTTTATAAAAGATAAGGCAAAAATGCGAAGGAATGCTGACGCATTTCAAGCTGTTTTAACGAAATATTTTGCAAAAAGAGGCGATGGAAACCTATCAGGGTTCAACTCTCACAAGCCTAAGGTGAGTGAAAGCAGACAAAATGAACCAATACTTCGTTATCGCTGCTCTCCTTAATGCGGGTACAACTTATTGATAAAATAATACAAATTTCTCGTTAGTATATACTACAAGTTGTGAAAAAGCACAAAAATGAAAAAATCATTCTCAAACTGTTTACAAAACGGTTAAAAAATGGTATGATTTCAATAAAGCAAATACTGTTTCAGTGCATTTTTGCGCCCGAAACCGGTTTGCATTGCTAAGTTTTAAAGGCGGCACAGAGAGGCCGATAAGCTGCAAATGGTATTACAGCACTGCTGTAACTCTAAACTTGTATCTATCGCTCTGCTCTGTGCAGAGCGATAGTTTTTTGGGGGAAGGAGAACGGCAGTGAAGGAAATTCTCGGTGAAAAAGCGACCCGAAGCACCTTGATGAGGCTTTCCTATGAGATTGTGGAGAAAAACCCGAATGCAGAAGAGATTTGCATTGTCGGGATTCGCCGCAGGGGTGCCGCTATTGCCAAAATCATTGCCGCCAACATCCAAAAACTCGGAGAGTGTACCGTGCTCTGCGGGGAGGTAGATATTTCCCTCTACCGCGATGACCTCTCCTTTATAAAAGCCCAACCTGTCGTTAACGAAACAGCGATTGATTTTTCCGTGGAAAATAAAATTGTTGTGCTTGTTGACGATGTTTTATTTACCGGCAGAACTGCCAGAGCGGCGATTGATGCGGTGCTGGCAGCCGGCAGACCTTCCAAAATCCAACTGTGCGAGCTGATTGACCGCGGGCACAGAGAGCTGCCGATTCGTGCGGATTTTGTGGGCAAAAATGTGCCGACAAGCATGCAAGAAAAAATCAGTGTGAAAATGCCGGAATACGATGGCACCATGTGCGTGCTTATTGAGAGTAAATAGCGCGAAAGCGTTGATATATGATGTAAAAAAATTTAGGAGGAAAAGAAATGAAACTCGCTTACAACATCTCTGACAAACCAAAATTTGGTCAATTGCTTGTGTTTGCTTTCCAGCAATTATTGGCAATCCTGGCAGCGACCATCGCTGTGCCCGCAATCGTCGGAAACGGCATGAGCCAATCCGCCGCTCTGTTCGGCGCAGGTATCGGTACCATCGTTTACTTATTATTCACCAAGTTTAAGAGCCCCGTATTCCTCGGTTCTTCCTTCGCTTTCTTAGGCTCCATGTTTGCAGCCTTTGCAGGCGCTGTGACTGCCGAAGCAGGCTTTGCCGGTTTAATCATCGGTGCGATTTTCGCAGGCCTTGTGTATGTGGTGATTGCACTTGTCGTAAAGTTTGCAGGTGTAAAGTGGATTAACAAATTAATGCCCGCAGTGGTTATCGGCCCCACCGTGTCCATCATCGGTTTATCCCTGGCAGGCAATGCCGTGGGCGATATGCTTAAGTTTGCCGCCAATGAGGACGGCAGCGGCTTTGTGATGGGCGTGCACGGCTGGGTAGGCTTGATTTGCGGCCTTATCACTCTCTTTGTTGTTATGATTTGCTCTGTTTACGGCAAGAAGATGAGCAAGCTCATCCCCTTTATCATCGGTATCCTGGCAGGCTATGCAGTCGCAGCTATCTTTACAGTTATCGGTATGAAGACCGGTAACGAGAACTTTATGGTGATTGACTTCAGCGTGTTCAAGGATATGAAGATTTTTGCCGTTCCCGAGTTCACCTTTATTAAAGCATTCCAGGGTATGTCGCAAATTAACGCGAAGTACATTGCGACCATCGCTGTTGCTTATGTTCCGGTAGCTTTCGTGGTATTCGCAGAGCACATTGCAGACCACAAGAACTTGTCTTCCATCATCGAAAAGGACCTTCTCGAAGAGCCCGGTCTCCACAGAACTCTGCTTGGTGACGGTGTCGGCTCCATCGCAGGCGCTTTGTTTGGCGGCTGCCCGAACACCACCTACGGCGAGAGTGTCGGCTGTGTGGCAATCACCGGTAACGCTTCTATCGTGACCATCTTTGCAACCGCTATCATGGCTCTCGTGATTTCCTTCTTTGGTCCGTTCGTCACCTTCCTTTCCACCATTCCCGCTTGTGTTATGGGCGGCGTGTGTGTCACCCTCTACGGTTTCATCGCCGTGTCCGGTTTGAAGATGATTCAAAAGGTTGACTTTGACCAGAACAAAAACCTCTTTGTGGTTGCCGTTATCCTCATCTGCGGTATCGGCGGCATGACCTTGAAGCTCGGTACTGCCGGCCAGGTTACTTTAACAGAGATTGCGAGTGCTCTCATTCTCGGTATCATCACCAACTTAGTCCTTTCCAGAAAAAAGGGTAAGGAAGAAGTAAAAGAAGAAACCAAATAATCTCTTTTTCGAACTAAATGAAAATAGAACCCAAGCGGGTAACCGCTTGGGATATTTTCTTTTTGGCGGTCGGCGGTCGGCTGCGTGGCGGTTTCATTGCTTCGCTTGTGCCGAAGTTTCGATTTGTCTTTTTGCAAAAGATGTGCTATACTGTTGCTAATACATTTGCGGGGAGTTATTATGGGAAAAGAACAGTCCATCCATGCGGGGCATCGGCAACGGCTCAAACAAGCGATGCTTGCTTCCGATTTTCAAGGTATGAGCGATATAAACCTGTTGGAAGCCGTTTTGTTTTATTCCATTCCCCGCGGCAACACCAACGAGATTGCGCACCACCTGCTGGAAACCTTCGGCTCGGTGGAGGCTGTTTTTGAAGCGGATTATCACAACCTGCTGCAGGTGCAGGGAATCGGACCGCAGTCGGCTTTTCTCATTAAGCTGATGAGCAGCACGGCGAAAAGAATCAAAACCGCCAACCCGAAAAAGGCAATTAGAATTGATTCCCCTACAGCCGCGGCGCAAATCTTTGAACCCTACTTTATCGGCGAGAAGGATGAAACCATGCTTGCCATGTATTTAGACAATGCCGGCAAATTCATTGCCGTGGAAGTGCTCGGCAGCGGGGTTGTGAACACGGTGGCAATGCACAACCGCAAGTTAGTGGAAGGCTGCATTCGCACCAACTGTGCCACTGTGATTTTGGCGCATAACCACCCGCATGGTGTGCCAAACCCTTCCAATCAGGATTTGAGCTTAACACACCGCATTCGCGAGGCACTGCGCACCATTGGCGTTTCGCTCTATGACCACATGATTTATGCCGACGGTGAGTGGCGCTGCGTGCGCGAGCGTGATGATTACGCGATGTATCTGACAAAAATACAGTTGTAGAAATAGAGGGGCTGTTTCAACTATTTGTTGAGACAGCCTTTTTTCTTTTTGCACATCAGCATAATGCTAAGCAGCGGTGCTGCCGTGATTGCGCTTTTGAAAAGGCTTGCCCACCGCTGAAAACAGTTGTAAAAACCATCCAAAAATCGGGCAGCAATATCGTAAAAAACAGTAAAAAATGCCAATCCTCTATTGACAATAAAAAGGGTGGGGAGTATAATACTTTTATATTGGATAACTTTGTTAATTAACTAAGGAAAGCGTTTTCTATGACAAGCATCATTAAGGAAAATAATACTCTAATTCTTTTATATAACGGGAAAGAGGTCTGCCGCATTGCACAGGGTGAACCGTTTTTTTACATCGGCATTGGTGACACGGACTACCAAATGAGCCACGGCAGCTTTAAGATTTCCGAGAGCTTTCGCCACCGCGCCGAAGTGGTGGCAAGGCGCATTGAACTTGTCGGCGGCAAGGCGGTTGTTTACGGCAATACCGGCAGGGTAACCATTGCGTGTGAGAAGGACCGCTTTCTGTTCACGCCCATAGGCTTCAAAAAGTATAACCGGATGCTCGTGCGCCTTCCTGCCGCAGCCGGGGAAGCAGTTTACGGCGGCGGAGAGAACTTCACCGAGTTTAACCTTCACGGCAAGCGCTTAAATGTGTGGGTTGCCGAGCACATCAACGGTGTGCAGATTGCCAAAAAGCTGGCAAAGCAGGTGGTAGGCATCAAAAACAGCAAGCGCAAGCAGCCGCTTTCTAAGTATGAAACCTACTATGCACAGCCCACTTTTATCAGCTCGCGCAAGTATTATTTCCATTCCCTGACCACCGCAAGGTGTGTGTTTGATTTCGGCTATAAAAATGAATGGAATATGGTCAAAACCGATGCCGTATCGCCTTTTTATATCGGTTTCGGCGAGAGTTTTGAGGCGCTGCTTTCTAACCTGAGCGAAGTGGTCGGCAGGCAGCCGGCGCTTCCGGAGTGGGTGTATGACGGCATGATTTTAGGCGTGCAGGGCGGCACGCAGACCATGCTCGAAAAGCTGGAAACGGCGCGCAGTGCCGGGATTCCGGTCAGCGGCCTGTGGATTCAGGACTGGGAAGGCAGGCGCGTGACCGCAGTCGGCAAGCAGCTGTTCTGGAATTGGGAATGGGACAGCGAGCTTTACCCGGGCTTAGATAAAGAGATACCGAAACTGAACGCACAGGGCGTGAAGGTATTGGGCTATATCAACCCCTTCTTAGCGGTGGAAAAGCCGCTTTACAAAGAGGCAAGCGCGAAGGGCTACTGTGTCAAAAACAGGGAAGGGGAGGATTACTATGTTACCATCACCACCTTCCCGGCGGCGATGGTGGACCTGACCAACCCCGATGCCTATGCATGGATTAAAAACATTATCAAGAAAAACATGATTGAGTTCGGGCTTTCCGGCTGGATGGCGGACTTCGGCGAATACCTGCCGACAGATTGCGTGCTCTACAGCGGTGAGGACCCCGAACTGGTGCACAACACCTGGCCTGCCCGCTGGGCGCAGGTTAACCGAGAGGCGGTAGAGGAGAGCGGCAAGCTCGGTGAGATTATGTTCTTCACCCGCGCCGGTTTCAGTGCGACACCCCGCTACTCCACCATGATGTGGTGCGGCGACAACCATGTCGATTTTTCACACGATTTCGGTTTGCCGAGTGTGATACCCGCTATGCTCAATTTGAGCTGCTGCGGGTTCGGGCTTTCCCATTCCGATATCGGCGGCTATACCTCCTTTTTCAATCTCAAGCGCAGCGAGGAAGTGTATATGCGCTGGTGTGAGATGAATGCGTTCTCGCTGCTTATGCGCGGGCACGAAGGGTTGAACCCCGACATCAACGCGCAGTTTGATGCTTCCGAAGCGGTGCTTGCTCACGGCGCCAAAATGGCAAAGCTGCATGTTGCGCTTGCGCCCTACCTCAAAGAGTTGGCAGAGGAGAATGCCGCGACCGGTGTCGGTGCCGTGCGCCCGCTGTTTTTCTACTACGATGAGCCGCAGGCTTATGAAGAAGCCTATGAATACCTGCTGGGCAGAGAGCTGCTGGTTGCTCCGGTATTGGAGCCGGGTGCAACGACCCGCCGCGTCTATTTGCCGGAAGACCGGTGGATTCACCTTGAGAGCGGCAGAGAATATGGCGGCGGTGTGCACGAAGTGCCCGCCCCGCTCGGCGAAATTCCGGTGTTTGTGCGCAAAAGCGCAGAAGAGTTGCAAGACATATTTATGCGGAATGCAGCGTTCGGAATGCGCGATTAAAGGGCGACACATGCGCACTTAATTTAAATGCGTTGCGAAGCAACTCCACCATTCGCTCATATGCGAATTGGCGAATATACTAATAGGTTAAAAAAGTAATTTATATATAGGAGAAAAGACCATGAAGTATTTTTTAGACAGTGCAAAAATTGATGAAATCAGAGAAGCGTATGAAAGCTTCGGGATTGACGGCGTGACCACCAACCCCAATCACATTATGAATTCGGGAAAGCCGTTTTTCACCGTACTGGGTGAATTGGCTGATTTTGTCAAAGAAAAGGATATCGAAGGTTGGGACAAGTTCCCGATTTCCGTGGAAATCAACCCGCATCTTGACGATGCCGATGAAATGGTGGAAATGGGCAGCAAAATTGCGGCTATGTGCCCGAACTTTGTGATTAAAATTCCTTGCACTCAGGCAGGTATCGCTGCTGCAAGGCGCTTAGAGCAGCAGGGCATCAGAACCAATGTCACTTTGGTGTTCACACCTTCCCAGGCGCTCCTGCCGGCAAAGAACGGTTCACTCTTTGTTTCACCCTTTATCGGTTGGAAGGAAAGCAGCGGTGAGAGCTGTGAGCAGTATATTCAAGACATTGTGGATATCTACGCCAACTACGGTTTTCTCGGCAAAACAGAGATTATTTGCGCTGCCGTGAGAACCGGCAAGCAGATTGCCGATTGCGCCGTTGCCGGCGCCGACATTGTCACCGCAGGGCTTCAGGTGTTTAAGGACAGCTTTTATCACCCCTTCACCGATTACGGCCTTGCCAAATTCCAGGCAGCTTGGGATAAGACGATTACCGAATAAAAGCTTTGCTGTAAAAACTGTTTACAGTGTTTAATTTGAGTTGAACACATTGGGAGAAAGAATGAATGAAAATTGGATTTATCGGGCTTGGCATCATGGGTGAAAGTATGTGTGCCAACATTGTTAAAAAACACAGTGATACTGTATATTGTTCCGACATTAACCGCGCAAAGGTCGCGGAGCTCGAAGCGCTCGGTGCCGTCGCTTGTGCCGACAACAGGGAAGTGGCGCAAAAGAGCGATGTCATCATCTCCATGGTGCCGAAGTCGGAGCATGTCAAAGCCATTTATGAGGAGATTTTACCTTTCATTGACAGCAGCAAAATCTGCATCGATATGAGCACAATAGACCCCTCTGTTTCTGTTGAAGTGGCGCAGCAGGTCAAAGCCAAGGGCGCGCAGTTTGCCGATGCGCCCGTGGTCAAGAGCAAGCCTGCGGCAATCGCCGGAGAGCTGGGCATCCTGGTCGGCTGCGATGAAACGCTGTATGAAACCATCAAGCCGATTTTGGCATATATGGGCAGCAACATTATCCGCATGGGAGAAAACGGCAAAGGCTTAGTGATGAAGGTGTGCCACAACACCTTAACGGCGCAAATTCAAAACGGAGTCAACGAAACCATGCTTTTGGCGCAAAAAATGGGTGTTTCTCCTGAAGACTATCACACTGCCATCTCCTACGGCGGTGCGCAGAACTTCTATTTAGACGGTCAGTGGAAAAACTTGGCAGAGGAAAACTGGACAACCGCTTTCTCTTTGCAAAATGAGTTTAAGGACCTCGGCATTTGTGCGCGCCTTTCGGAAGAAATCGGGTTTGATATGCCCGGCATGCAGCTTGCTAAGAGCGTTTACCAAAAGGGGATGGATGCCGGTATCGGCACGGAGGATTGGCGCGCTACTTACAAAGTGGTCAGAGGTGATTACGATGCTTGAACGCTTGAACAAAGTGAATGATATCAAGATTTATTCAATATTTGATAAGGAATTTGAGAGCTTCGGCAGAGTGGTGGAGGACTATGATTTTTCCGCACTTGCCGCTTACCTGAATGCCAAAACGCCGATGCCCGAAAGCGGCAGCATCTATCTGCCGAGCGAGGCGGGTATGGAGAGCATGCCGGAGTTTGAAACACTGCAAAACGAAGTCTATGGCGGTATGCCGATTCAAATCGGCTACTGCAACGGAAAAAACACACTGTACGGCGGTTTAGAATACCACAAAGGCAGTGAAATCAATGTACCTGGGACCGACTTGTGTGTGGTGCTCGGGCATGTGTGGCAAATCAAAGACAACAAGTTCTATGTCGGAGATGAAACGGTTTTTTATGTGCCGGCGGGAACGGTTTTTGAGATGTACCAAACCACACTGCACCTGACACCCTGCATGGTCAGCGATGCGGGTTTTCGCAATATTGTGGTATTGCCCAAGGGCACCAATACGCCGCTGGAGGCAAAGCCTGCCCCCGCTGTCGGCGAAGCGGCATTGCTCTTAGAAAAAAACAAGTGGGTGCTTTCTCACCCCGAGAATGCCTCGTTTATGAAAAAAGGTGCCTTCCCCGGACTGATAGGGGAAAACAAAGAAATTAAGTATTAATTTTCAGTATGTCACGCTTCATTTTTCGTGAAGTGTGCGCTGACAAATCAATAGAAAGAAGAATCAAAACCATGGAAATTGCGTATTTACCGATTGGGGTGCCGACCTTTCATTTGGAAAGTGCCGGCGAAGCGTTTACACAATCGGTTGCACTTTTAAAAGAAATTGACCCGGCGGTAAAGGTTCCGGAAGAAATGCTTTTAAGCATTGAGAAGCTGCAGCATTTTGCTCAAACGCTTCAACCCGATGTGCTCATTGTGCAAAATGTCACCTTTGCCAATGGTGCGTATATGATGGAATTACTGCGCCGCTTTGATTGCCCCGTGCTGTTATGGACACTGCGCGAGCCGGTGATTGACGGCGGCAGACTGCGCTTAAATTCCCTTACCGGCGCGTTTTCGGCGGGGAATATGCTCACGCAGTTCGGCAGGGCATTTTCCTATGTGTTCGGTGCGCCGCAGGAAGCGGGCGTGAAAGAAAAAATCGCTGCATTTATTGCGGCAGTCAAGCTCAAAAAAGCACTCGGTGAGTTGAACCTGTTGCAGGTGGGGCACACCCCGCAGGGCTTCGGCTTCGGCAGAGGGCTCGATGCGGAGCTCGCAAGCGTTTTCGGCACTAATTTGCTCTCCATTGAGGCAAGAGAACTGATTAACAACGCAAAAGCTTACACCGAGCAAGAGGTGCAGAGCTACCTTGCCGATGCGCGCGGCAGAATCGCGGGGCTTGAGAGCATTGAAGCAAAGAATGTTTTGGATTTTGCAAGGCTGTACAAGGCTTATGATGACTATGTGAAGCAAAACAATATCGGCGCGCTTTCGAGCCGCTGCTGGCCCGATTTCTTTGTTGAGTTCGGCACACCCGTTTGCGCAGTGCTTGCCATCCTCAACGATTTGGGTGTTCCCGCAGCCTGCGAAGCCGATACCTACGGTGCGCTTTCCATGTTCGCCTGTGCGTTTTTGACCGGGAAAGCCGCCTTTTTCGGCGACCCCGTTTCTATCGATGAAGGCGAAAACACCCTTACTTTCTGGCACTGCGGTACCGCCGCCTGCTCTTTGGCGAGAGAGGATACCGGTGCACAGGCAGGGGTTCACTGCAATCGCAAAATCGGTCCGACCCTGGAGTTCGGCTGCAAGGCGGAACCGGAGGCAACCATTTTCAGAATCGGCAAGGATGCCGCAGGCAAATTCCGCTTTTTCATTGCCGGCGGAGAGGTGCTTGACAAGCCCAAACAATTCCTCGGCACCAGCTTAGTTGTCAAAACGAAGGGCAGGAGTGAGGAAATCATTTCCCGCGCCGTGAAAGCCGGCTGGGAGCCGCACTTTGTGGTGGCGATGGGCAATATTGAACGCGAACTCGAAGAGCTGGCGCACTTACTGGGTATCGAGGTGAAAAAATACTAACCATGCCAAAACTCCTTTTATTCTATTTAGTGATTTTTCTTTCCAATATTATCCAGTGCATTACCGGCTTTGCCGGCACAGTGCTTGCCATGCCTTTTTCGCTGATGCTGGTAGGCTATGCCACGGCAAAACCGATACTCAATGTTTTGGGCATTGCCGCTTCCATCGGCGTGCTACTCAACAACTACCGATATGTGGACAAAAGCGAGTTTTTTAAAATTGTTGTGGTCATGAGCATCGGTATCGGCGGGGGAATGTTTATTTCACCGCACATCACGGCAAACCCGGATTGGATTGAAAAGATACTGGGCGCGGTGGTGATTTTCTTTGCGGCATACAATGCGTTTATTTTCTTTAAGAAAAAGAACAAGGAGCCGAACAAGGTGCTTTCCTTTTTGCTGCTTGCCGGCGCCGGTTTGATCCACGGCTTATTTGTGTGCGGCGGTCCGCTACTGGTGACCTATGCTTCTTCCAAAATTAAGGATACCCGCAAGTTTCGCGCCACCATTTCCGCGGTATGGGTCGTGCTCAATAGCATTATTTTGTTTGTCGATATTAAAGACGGCTATTTTACACCGCGCATTATCCCAAACCTGACTGTTTGCATGGTACTGCTGTTCTTGGCGCTGATTGTCGGCGAAAAGCTTGCCAAAAAACTGAGCAAAAATGCCTTTATGATACTCAGCTATGTGTTGATGTTTGATAGCGGCATATCTTTATTAGTAGATTTTAGTTAAAAATATATAAAAAAGAAGAGGTGAATCCGTATGGCACAGCAAGGTATTAATCCCAAGCAAATTAAATCTTACAACGATACAGCACTGCTGTATCTGCTTTCAAGCGAAGGTACTCTTTCCAGAAAGGCTATTTCGGCAAAGCTCGGTTTGACCGCTGCAGCGGTTTCCAAAATTACCAAACGCTTGATTGATTGCGAAAAAATTGAAGAATTGGGCGTTTCTGCCGAGGACAGTGAAAGAGTCGGCAGAAAGGAAGTGCTCCTGTCGCTCAAAAGTGCCGACAAATTCTGCCTTGGCATTACGGCGGAATTGGATACTGTTACTTACGCTTTGTGCGATGTGAGCGGCAAGCTGATTAAGAGTATTTCTTACGACTTTTTTGATGATACCGATTTGATTGTGGAAAAGACAAAGGAATTTTTGCACTCCTGCGGCGAGCTGCAAGGGCAGTTAATCGGTATCGGATTGTGCGTGGTCGGCTCGGTTAAGAAGGATGTGTTCGGTGTGTGGGACAACGAGGCGCTGTGCACAGCGCTTGAAAGAGAACTGCAGTTGCCGGTTGCCATTCAAAACAATGTGAAGGCATATGCTTTGGCAGAGCTGATTTTCGGCGATGTGAGCGATGTTTCCTCCGTGTTGTTTTTCAAGTGGGGCAATGGTATCGGCTCTGCGGTTGCAGTCGGCGGCAAGCTGCTTTTAGGCACGGATTACTCGTTGACCGAGGTGGGTCACTACATTGTGGACCCTGCCGGCAAGCGATGCCGCTGCGGCAGGTTCGGTTGTTTGGAAACCGTGGCGTCTTCCAATGTGATTTCCGCGGAAACCGGCTTATCCCTGGATGATGTTGTGGAGAGTGAGGATGAAAGAATCATTCACATTTTGGAACAAAAGATTGATACCGTGGCGTTGGCGTTGACCAACACGGCAACCATCCTCAATGCCAATAAAATTGTGCTCTTCGGCAAAATGTTTGAAAATTCGCAGATTGTCGAAAAGCTTGCACGCCAGTGCGCTCGCTACAACAATAACTTTAAAAACAATAAGATTATGCGCGGCGATTTGAGCGCTAAAAGTGCCTATATCGGCGCAGCGGCAGTGTGCGCGCAACAGTTTTTCTTTACCGAAAACGAGTAAATAGAACCAACCCCGAAAGGCTTTGGCTGATTCTTACACTGTACAGCTATCGCCTGATTCCAGGAAAGGGATACAACACCAATGGCTCAAAACACATTAACACACGGCATTAAGCTAAAAGATAAAATCGGCTATGCGATGGGCGATATGGGCGGTCTGCTGACCTTCTCGCTCATCGGTGCCTTTCAAAATAAGTTTTATACCGATGCGCTCGGCATCAGCCCCGGCAAGATTGTGGTGCTCATTCTCATCGCCCGCATTTGGGATGCGATTAATGACCCGCTGTGGGGCGCATTTATCCAATCGCGTAAGCCGCGTCCCTCCGGTCAATTCAGACCGTGGATTTTAGGCTTTTCCGTTCCGCTTGCCATTTGTGCAGCGCTGATGTTCTTGAAAATTCCGGGCTTAACGGAGACAAAATACCTCATTTATGCCTATATTACTTACATTCTCTACGGCATGATGTACACCGCGGTCAACATTCCCTACGGTTCCTTGGCTTCGGTTGTGACCGATGATGAATTAGAGCGTTCCTCGCTTTCAATGTGGCGCTCCATCGGCGCCGGTGTGGGCGGCTTGCCCGGCACCATCATTCTGCCGATGATTGTCTACACCGTGACCGGTAAATACGCCAACGGTACCAATATCCAGGCGCTGGATGAAACCAAGCTGTTCTGGTGCGTGGTGGTGCTTGCGGCAATATCCGTGCTCGTTTACTTCGGGCACTACAAGCTGACCAAAGAGCGCATTGCACCGCAGAAAAAAGAGAAGGACAAGAGCTACAATGCAATGGCGACCTTAAAGGCGCTGGTCAAGAACAGACCCTTTGTGATGATTTGCCTGGCTTCCATGCTGCTCATTGCTTTCCAGTTCTATTACCAGTCTACCTTTACCTACCTGTTTACCGACTATTTCGGAAAGCCGGGTATGTATGCCTTCGTGACCATTTGCACCTACCTGCCTATGGCAATCTTTATTCCGGTGATGAATAAGCTCATCAAAAAGTTCGGCAAAAAAGAGCTGTGTGCAGTCGGTATGGCGTTTGCCGCCGTTTCGAGTTTGGTGCTCTTTGTGCTCAGGGGCACATCCCTTTCGCACAATGTCTATGTGTTCCTTGCCTTTACCTTCTTCTCCGGTTTGGGGCAGACCTTCCTGGTTTTAGAGGTGTGGGCGCTGGTGATGGATGTAATCGATTACCACGAGGTGCGCACCGGCAAGCGCGAGGAGGGTATGGCGTACGCCTTCTTCTCCTTTACCAGAAAGTTAGGGCAGACCTTAGCAGGTGTCGGTTTAAATGTGCTGCTTGCCGCCATTCACTACGATGGTGAGCTTTCCAAAAAAGGCATTGCTCTCGGTGAAGATGTGCTGAGTAAACTCTATGATATCTCGACTCTCATTCCGGCAATTATGCTCGCATTAATGGCAGTGATTCTCTTCTTCGGATACAACCTGTCCAAGAAGAAGCTTGCCGAGATGCACGAACAGTTGGATGAAATGAGAGCAAGCGAATAAAAAAAGCCCTTCGGGGCTTTTTTTATTCGACAAATAAGGATTTGTCGAGGTCTTTCGACCTCGCAAAGCCTTATTTGAGTGTTCAGTGTTCAGTGTTTAGTGTTCAGTCGCAAGGCTACGCCTTGCATTTTATGAAACCGCCCTATCAAGGGCGGTGCGCGCATAGCGCGCGGTGGGTGAA
>JAFRLX010000065.1 GCA_017430965.1 Clostridia bacterium
CAGCCTCTCGCTTGAACTTTTTGGCTAATTCTACCGCATTTTCGTTGTGGGCAATAATGCTACCGCACAAACACGCTTTCAATACTTTATTAAAGCGCATTTCGGCGTTTTCAATCTTGATTGGCGTTAGCCAACCGGCGCTTTCAAAGCACCAAACTGCACTCCACTAAAGTATTGAAAGTGCAAAGCAGTTTTTATTTTACTGATTTGTTTTCAGATAAGGCAAAAAGCGCAGAAATACCGGCGTGTATTTCGAGTATTTTTAACGCAATATGAAGGCAAATCAGTAAATAGAAACCGT
Organism: Clostridia bacterium; assembly: GCA_017430965.1. Classification (GTDB taxonomy): domain Bacteria; phylum Bacillota; class Clostridia; order Oscillospirales; family Acutalibacteraceae; genus RUG714. The sequence continues at coordinate 302 of JAFRLX010000065.1, forward strand.
ATTTGTGCGGTAGCATTATTGCCACTAGCCAAACTGCCTCAAATGAGGCAAAATTATCTCAAAAATTTCTAAGCGAGAGGTGCTTGCAGTTTATATCTGCCTGTTTTTTACTAAGACAAGGCAAAATGGTGAGGGAATACTGTCGTATTGCAAGGCATTTTAACGCAGTATTAGTGAAAAAAAGGCGAAATAAACCTGTTTGGGTTCGACTCCCGTCGGGCTAACCGCACGCACATTTTTATGCGCAAGCTCGAAAAGTTTGCGCCGCGGGCTTTTGAGCGTGAGAATTTTGTAACAATTAGGTTAAAAATATCTATTTTATTTGACTATACGCGCAGGGTAGTATATAATTTACTATATATGGAATAAATTTTATAAATTTTTAAGGAGTAGAAAATGTTAGTATCTCCCTCTTTGCTGAGTGCTGATTTTTCCCGCTTGGATGATGAGATAAGCTCTATAGAAGGCGCCGGCGCCGATTGGCTCCACTTAGATGTGATTGACGGCGTGTTTGCGCCGAACATCACCTTCGGCGTTCCCGTGGTCAAAGCTATCCGGCACCTGACAGATATGGTGTTTGATTTGCACTTAATGATTATCGACCCGCTCAAATACATTGAGGCATTTGCCAAGGCGGGTGCGGACTTTATCACCTTTCATCTCGAGAGCGAAAGTGACCCCGCGCAAACGATTGAAAAAATCCACGCTTGCGGCTGCAAGGCGGGCATAGCGCTCAAACCCGGTACTGCGTTGGAAGCAGCCGAGCCGTATATCGATATGGCTGATATGATTTTGATTATGACAGTGGAACCCGGCTTTTCCGGGCAAAGCTTTATGGCAGATGTGATGCCCAAGCTCAAAGCCCTCAGCGCACTGTGCGAAGGCAAACAAAAGTACATTCAGGTCGATGGCGGTGTCGGCAAAGACACCATTGCCACGGTGGCGGAAAACGGCGCCAATGTGGCTGTGGGCGGCAACGCGATTTTCGGTGCACAGGACAGAGAAGCAGCCATCGCCTGTTTTCACCGCTATTGAGTGGTTCAGGCTTCTTTGCAGTAGACCTCGCGCCAGTATTCTCTGGTGCGCGGCAGGGCAAGAGGCGCTGTGATTCTCTCGGAAAATTCGCCCAGCATGTGCGCTAATCGGTGCGCGTGCTTCCCGACCACCAGGCGGTATTCTCCGCCGCTTTCATACACCGCTTCCGGCAGCTGTTGCAGCGCGGAGGCATGCGCGAGGAATGCGCCAAACGCCTCCGGCGTGGCAAAGTGATAGAGCGAAGCGCCGCTTCTTTTGAGCGCCCGCACCTTCAGCTTTGCTCTTGTGCGCGCAAAGCGAAAGCACAGCAGCAGGCTGCCATCCTCAAACGGCAGCAATTCAATCACGCGCGAAGCGTAGCTGCCGGGCAAAAAGCCGCTGCGCGCTGCGGCGCGCCGGTAAATGCGGGCAATGATTTCCCGATTTTCCCGCGCGATGTAATCGGCATTGCTCAGCGACAGGTGCAGCGCAGCCACCTCTTGCGCAGTTAAAAAAACCAACAGAGAGTTGTTTTCTCCGATTTCGACTTTCATAAGACCCCTCCCGATATTCTCTCCTTACATACTATTATCGGGACAGCAAAAAGGCAATGAATAAATAGTGGAAGTGAAGGAAAAAAAGGGTATTTATGAAAAAACAGGTCAAAAAGAAATACCAAAATATAAAGCCGGACGGGCAGGCATATGAGGAACTCGTTTCCGCTTATGAGCGCGAGGAAATGTGGGATTATTCCTTCAAAAGCCGCTCGCAGGCAATAGGGAAAAACGCCAAGAAGCTCATGCGCATGCGCGCGCTGAAAATTGTTTTGAGCATACTCGGCGCGGTTCTGGTCTTATACTTCGGCTACTTTATTGTGGAGGTAATCAAAGGGGTGAACTCCCGCTCGCAGCAGGCCACGCAGGAATATGTCACCCTCACCGAGGATGCGCGCACGACTGTGCCGAGCACCGACCAAAGCACCACCGTGCCTTCCACGCGCGAAAGCACCACGGTGCCGACCACCAAGCAAAACACGACAACCGCCGCAAAGGAAAAGACAACCGCAGCGGCAGAGGATACGCATTTATGATACAAATTGTTCCCGCTCCCAAAAAAACAACCTTTTTTCAGCGCGATTATGCCTACAACGGGGAAACTGTGCGCACAAGCATCGATATTCTGCTGGGAGAAGAGGAATACATTTTGGAAGTCACCTCCGAGGACGGCATCACCATTATCGGCGGCAGCGAAAAAGCCGTGTTCTACGGAGAGTGCACATTAGAACAAATACTTTTACAAAACAAAAAGCGCATTCGCGCCATGAAGATTGAGGATGAGCCGGTTTTCCGCTACCGCGGGTTTATGATTGACTGCGCCCGCCATTTCTTCACGGTGGATGAACTCAAAGCGATTATCGACACCATGGCGCGCTTAAAATTCAATTACTTCCACTGGCATTTGACCGATGACCAGGGTTTTCGCATGCAAATTGATGCGCTCGATAAATTGCACAAAGAGGGCTCGGTGCGCCTGGGTTCCCATTTCGGCGGCACCCACAGCAACAGCAAGTACGAGGGCTATTACACCACGCAGCAAATGCAGGAGATTGTGCAGTTCTGCGCCGAGCGCTACATAGAGGTGGTGCCGGAAATTGATGTGCCGGGGCACGCCACGGCGATGATTCACGCCTACCCCGAAATGTCCTGCCGCGGCAGGAAGGTGCCGGTGGAAACCAGGCAGGGCATTTTCAAAAACATTCTCTGCGCCGGCAGCGAAACCACATATGAGTACCTATGCAAGATATTAGATGAAATGTGCCGCATTTTTCCGGGAGAGTACTTCCACCTCGGCGGTGATGAAGTGCCCAAGGAAAATTGGGAGCACTGCTCCGCCTGCAAGAATGCGATGAAGGAAAACGGCTTGGAAAGCTATGAGCAGCTGCAGGCGTGGTTGATGAACCGCTTAGCTGCCTATTTGCAGCAAAAAGGCAAAAAGGTGATTTGCTGGAACGATGCGCTCAAAGGGGAGAACCTGTCCAAGAACTTTATTGCGGAGCGCTGGATGGATCGCAAAAACCTCACCCTGTACTGGGCAAACAGCGGCAGAAAAGTGATTATGGGCGACTTCTACCACACCTATTTTGACTACCCCTATGCGATGACACCGCTCAAAAAAGTGTACCGCTATTCACCTTACTTAAAGAATATGGACATTCGCGGCAAGGAAAGCATAGAAGGTTTGGAATGCTGCGTCTGGACAGAGCACATCTCTTCCAACGCCGCGATAGAATACATGCTCTTTCCGCGCGCGGCAGCTGTGGCGCAGACCGCTTGGGGCTGCGGCAGAGAGAACTATGCCTATTTTGAAAGCGCGCTCAAAGCCTTTAAACCGATTTTTAAGCGCAACCGCATTAACTGCGCGCCGCAAAAGGACTGGAACCCGCTGCCGCACAAGCGGCTCGGCGGCGTGGTGAAGCTGCTGGTGACAACGCTGAAAGGGTTGAGCTATCAGCCGAAGGCTTAAGTGATGTTTTGGCTGTGCCGGAATTGAGGGAGGGCTCCGCCCTTACCCGCACCACCATATTTGCCAAGGCAAATATATCATACTCGCAGAGTATATCATAGCAAATGCGTTTGCTATATCATACGCGCTTGTCGCGTATATCATTGTGCGCGCAGCGAACCCGGGGAGATGTCGGCAGAGCCGACAGAAGGGTGGACCTGAACACTGAAAACTGAAAACTGTTTGCGCAGTAAACCCAATGAAACAATAGAGCATTGCGGAACGGGTGCGGGTGTCCCGCCTTCAATTATTCATTATTCATTATTCATCATTCACTGTTTGCGCAGCAAACTGCGCAAACCCATAGTAAACAAGTGAAAGAAAACAGGCCTCACCTCACATAAGGGTGCCGCAGGCGGCACTTTTATGTGAAGTGAGGCAGGTCAAAAGGGTTTTCTTTCACTGAAAATAAAAGGTATATTTAGGAGGAAAAAATTATGCCATCATTTAATGCACACTACTTATTTGCAGAGCACGAATTGGACTTTATCAAAAAGACCTTCCCCGATGTCAAAATCAACGAGGGCGCGCTGTGGTATGCGGCGCAGGGTCCTGACCTGTTCTTCTTTGCAAGGCTCCTTCCCTGGATGCAGGGCAAAAACCCGATGGATGTCGGCGATATCTACCACGAGGAGGTAAACCCGACGCAGATGTTGAGAGTCATGAGAAAGTATATCAGAGAAAATCCGGATGACCACCTTGCCATCACCGTTATGATTGGTATCATCTGCCACTATGTGCTTGACAGAAATGCGCATCCGTTTGTGTATGCCATTGAAGAAGAAATCTACAATGACAGCCCGAAGAGCTGGGACAGAATGTGGATTCACAATATTATCGAGCACAATTTTGATACATATCTTTTGCAGAAGATGAAGGGACTCAAGAAGGCAAATAAATTTGCTTCCTACAGGATTCTTCCCAAGGACGAGGAAATCTATAAAGCAGGCGAGCGCGTATTCTCTTACTTAACCCCTCGCCTTACCAAGATTGACCTTGACAAGGAGTACCCGCACGCCGGTTACAACGGCATGAGAGATACCCGTGTCATCATGAAGCTGCTCAACGACCCGCATGGGTTTGAACAACACGCTTTGGGCGGCGCGATTGATTTGTTTGTGAAGAAAAAGCAGGGACCTGTCGGTAAGTGCTTCTTCGTTTACCCGGAACCGATGACGGATTATGATTATTTCAACTTAGAGCACAAGGAGTTAGTGGAACCGAGAAATCCCGAGTTCCACACCACCGATTCTTTGGACGATATCATGGAAAATGCCTACAAGGATTTGGAAAGAATTTTGACCAAATTTAAGGCAAGCTTGACCGACGATGATTACGATATGTATTCTATCACCGAGGACCAGAGCTTTGATACCACTTTGAAGATTCCGCCGTGTGAAGAGCCGTTGATTATGGATTATTAATGTGAAGTTCTTTTACCCCCCCGAAGGCGGCAATGCCGCCTTCGGGAGTGTGATGTGCCTGCTTTTGCCTTTATTTTACATTGACGGCGGCGGTGCATTTCTTTTAGAATAGGAATGACCATACGGACCATGTGCGCATGGTAATTCCTGCTCTAAACGAGATGAAAAAACAAAAAAATGGTGATTGTATGAAAAAAACAGCCAAAGCACTGTTGTGTTTTATCTTAATAATTACAATGCTCATACCCGCCGGCACGGTTTCTTTTGCCGCGGCTAACTTTACCACCAAGAGCCGATTTACCGGCAAAACCTACACGCACTACGGCACATATGCCGGCACCACGATTAAGGATATGATTGATGTCTCCGAGCACAACGGCTTAATCAACTGGTATAAGATTAAGGCGCTCGGCATTGACGATGCGATTATCCGCGTCGGCTACCGCGGCTACGGACAAGCCGGTACGATGCGCGAGGATGCGTATTTTTACGACAACATCGAAGGCGCGCAAAAGGCGGGTGTCAATGTGGGCATCTACTTTTACTCCCAGGCGCTCAACACCACCGAAGCGGTGGAAGAAGCCAACTTTGCGCTCAAGCGCCTGAAAAAATACAAGCTCCAGCTGCCGGTGTTCTATGACTACGAGTTTGCCGAGGTTTCCGACGGCAGGCTTGATGCGGCATGGAACAGCGGAAAACTCAACAAAACGAAAATGACCAACAATGTGGTCGCTTTCTGTGATGCGGTGAAGAAAGCGGGCTTTCTTCCCGGTATCTATTCTTCCTCCGGCTTCTATACCTACCAGTATAACGCCGACACCTTTATTACCAAGGGCTATGCGATTTGGAATGCCTACTACACCACCAATTCCACTTCCGGCAGCTTTTGGCCGAACAAAAACCATGTCTATAAATATTGGCAATACGGCGGCGGCAATGTGCAGGGCTGCTGCGGCGCGCCGAGCGTGGCGTGGCTGAAGGTGACCTACAGCGGCAAGACAGGCTACGTCAGCTCGCAGTATGTTAACTTTACGGGTGCGGCAGCGGGCACGATTCTTGCGAAAAATGTCAGCCTGCGTTCCGGCGGCGGCAGTGGTTACAGCCAAATCGGCACCCTGCCCAAGGGCGCAAAGGTGACCATTCACGCTTACCCGACCGATACCAACACCGACTTAAATTTCTACTATTATAGCGGCTTCAGCAAGCCCGACTTCAGTTTGGAGGCAGGCAAAACCAATGTTCTGGTGAAGTGGAAAAAGGTGACCGGTGCTTCTTACTATAGGGTGTATACCTACGACAAGAGCAGCGGCAAGTATGAGCGCCTGGCGCAAACCACGGCGACCTCTTTTAACTACACCGGGCTCAAACGCTACACGGAATATGTGCTGCTCGTGCGCGCCTTCACAAAAGCCGGCACAGGCAGCAAATACAGCACCAAGGATAACCGGACCACCATCACGGTGCCGGATGCTCCGAAACTCACCCTCAAGCAAGCCGGGCAAAATGCGCTGAGCCTTTCCTGGAATGCGGTTAAGGGCGCTTCCTTCTATCGCTTGTATTCCTACGATGCAAGCACCAAGAAGTACACGCGCTTGGCGCAAGTGACGGATACTTCCTACCTCATTAAAAAACTCAAAGCCGGCGACACCTGTTACCTGTTGGTGCGCGCGTTCAATAAAGCCGAGGCAGGCAGTGAATACACCACCGGAAATTTGCTGACTGCCTACACCCTGCCGGAGGCGCCGAACTTTACGCTCACGCCCTTCTCTTACAGTGTCAAGCTGCAGTGGAATCGGGTGAACGGGGCGAAGTTCTACCGCGTGTATGCTTACGACGCGCAGACCGGCAAGTACCGGCGCCTCATCGAAACCAAGGCGACCAACTGGGAACACGGCTCTCTCAAAGGCAACTGCAATTACACCTATTTGGTCAGAGCCTTTAACCGCGCCGATGAAGGCAACCGCTACAGCACGGCACAGAACAAGAGCGTTAAAACACTGCTGCGCAAGCCGCAGTTCAACTTGGAAGCGGTGGATGAGCAGACCATCCGCGTCAACTGGAATGCCATCGGCGGCGCTGCCTACTACCGCGTGTACCTCTTCAACGAGAAAACACAAAAGTACCGGAGAATCGGGCAGACCACCGAAACACGGTTTACCTACGACAAGGCGCAGGGCGGCAGGCTCTACACCTTCCTGGTCAGGGCGTTTGAAAAGAACGGCAGCGGCAGCAGCTATTCCGGGAATAACCACATCAGCGTGCAAACACCGATGCAGAATAAGGCGCAGTTCGAGCTGACATCGGATGCCAAAGGGCAGGTGCTTGTTTCTTGGCAAGAGGTGCCGTTTGCGGACTTTTACCGCGTGTATTCCTACGACAAAGCGACCAATAAGTATGCGCGCGTGGTGTCGGAGGTGAGAGGGACAAGCTACCGCATCGAAAACCTGGTTTCCGGCAAGGAATATACCTTCCTGGTCAGGGCATTCTCCGCGGAATACATAGCGGCGGACAGCTCGGTTGCCGACAACAAGAGCATAGTGGTGCAGTAGAAAAAAGCGGCGGGAAGGAGCCGCTGCGCTCCTGCCGAAACAACGCAAAATCAGACAAAATTCTTAAAATTTACAATTCGTTTACAAAAAAAAGCTGAAAATAAGGTATAATATAATTTAAGATTGTTCAGAAAGGCGGCGATAGTTTGAAAAAAACACTGAGTTTTTTATTGGCAGTGCTCACTGTCTTGACGATGTTTTCCTTTGCAACTCAAGCCGCTGCTGCGGAGCCGAAGCTGGTGATTGACGCCAAGTGTAACGGCGAATACTACAACGTTTGGTGGACTTACAAAAGCAAGAATGCCGTGCGCTTCAATGTGTTTGTCGACGGCAAGTTTGACGGTTCCAAAAAAGCCAACAGCAGCTATTCCTATACCTACACAACTGACCCGTGCACCGGCGGCATTAAGCACAAAATCCAGGTGTATGCGATTAATAAGGACAGCAAGGTGATTGCCGCGAGCAACTGCATTTCCCGCTACTTACCGCCTGTGGTGCCGACACTTTCCTACAAGTGCACTTCCACCGGCTATACCATTACGGGCAGTGTGGATTCCGGCACGGTTCACGGCTATGCGCTCTATAAGTACAACTCTTCCAAAGATAAATACGAGTTTTACAAGAACTTTAAGAAGAGCATCAGCATTAAAACGGGCAATAAGGCGTACAAGCATACCTACCGCGCAAAGGCGTATGTGACCTACACAAAGACCTATTATTCACAGCTTTCCGAATACATTACCTGTGTGCCGAAATTGGAGGGCATGAAGCTCAAAACGGTTGTGTCCGATGCGCCGGGTAAGATTACATTGACCTGGACCGCACCGAATCACAACGATTTCACCGGTTACCAAATCATGTATTCTTCCTACGACAGCTTTGATGTGTACCGCATGCAGGGCGTGGCGAAGGACAAGACAAAGTACACGATGAACTTGTTTGCGGGTGTGTGCTACAAGCTGAAAATGCGCACCTACAAAACAGTCTCAAACGGCAAGATTTACGGCTCGTGGAGCAGTGTCAAAACCCTGTACACCCAGCCGAAGGTCGAAGCCAACCCCAACATAAAATACTTACTTAACTACAAAGTCAAAGTCGGCAAGCCCGGTGCCACCGACTGCCAAAAGCTCAACAACTGTCTGGACAAGATTTTGGCAAAAATCGGCTGCGGTCCCAAATCGACCTATTATCTCTATGATAAAGTGCGCTTTGCTTACCGCTACATTGCCACCGAGCAGTTTAAGAAAGACGGCACCCTCGGCGCCAAGGGCAGCTCCTCTTACGGCACCTACAGCGAGGGCGTGGTGCTGCAAATGCTCGAAAACAAGGGCGCCACGGGCTCCTGCTATGAGTACAACTACCTGTTCCACTACCTGTGCCTGAGAATGGGACTGCACAACACCTACATGGTTGACGGCATGGTCGATGCCTCCGGCGGCGGCAGAACCAACCACTGGTGGATGATGATGAAGATTGCGGGCAACAACTATTACTTTGACCCGAGAATGCAGCGCTACATGAACGACAACAAAGCGCTCAACTTCTTCTGCCTGCCGATGAACGGCAACAACAAGTATTCCGACTATTTCCGCTTCTACGATGCCAAAGCAGAGCTGAAATAGAGACAATAAAAAAGTAAATTATTTTAGGCATGAAAACATTATGCTGAGTATGGGTGCGCATCTTCAAACCCATGCCCGGCATAGTGTTTTCGTGCGAAAGAAGGATAGATATGCGCAAAAAACAATTTAAAACACAATCCAAAAAAATGCTGGATATGATGATTAACAGCATTTATACCCACAAGGAGATTTTTTTAAGAGAGCTGATTTCCAACGGCTCCGATGCGATTGATAAGCGCCATTTTCGCTCGCTGACCGATACCGCGCTGGGCTTGGAAATGAGCGCCTACAAAATCCGCATTGAGCGCGATGCCGACAACAGGATTTTGAAGATTTCCGACAACGGCTGCGGCATGGGTGAAAAGGAGTTAGAGGATAACCTCGGCACGATTGCCCGCAGCGGCTCCCTCGACTTTAAGAAGGAAAACGAGAGCGAGGACATCGACATTATCGGGCAATTCGGCGTGGGCTTTTATTCCGCATTTATGGTGGCGGATAAAATCACGATTCTCACGAAGTCTCTCGACAGCGAGCAGGCGTTTAAGTGGGAGAGCGAAGGGGTTGACGGTTACACCGTAGAACCTTGCGAAAAAGAGGAAATCGGCACCGAAATTACCCTGCACATCAAAGAGGACACGGAGAATGAAAACTATTCCGTCTTCCTGGAGGAAAGCAAGATTCGCGAGCTGGTCAAAAAGTATTCCGACTACATTCGCTACCCGATTACCATGCTGTGCGAAACACCTGTGCAAAGCAGTGAAGAGGGCGCAGAGCCGCAATTTGAACTCACTGAGCAAACCCTCAACTCCATGGTGCCGCTGTGGAAGCGCGATGCCAAAGAGGTGAGCGAGGAAGAATACAACCGCTTCTACCACGAAAAGTTCTTTGATTATGAGGACCCGCTGGCAGTCATTCACACCAAATTTGAGGGCACCTCCAACTGCCACATTTTGCTTTACATCCCGAAAAAGCCCGCCTTTGATTACTACACCAAGGACTTTGAAAAGGGCTTGCAGCTCTATTCCGGCGGTGTGCTGATTATGGAAAAGTGCGCCGACTTACTGCCCGACTATTTCTCCTTTGTCAAGGGTGTGGTGGACAGCGCCGATTTGACCTTAAACATCTCCAGAGAAACCCTGCAGCACGACCACCAGCTGCGCGTGATTGCCAAGGCGGTGGAAAAGAAGATTAAGGCGGAGCTCAAAAAGCTGCTGCGCAATGAGCGCGAAAAGTACGATGCTTTCTTTGAGCAGTTCGGCAGGCAGATGAAGTATGCCATTTACGCTTCCTACGGAATGCAGAAGGATGCGCTCATCGATTTGATTGAGTACCGCTCGAGTGCCGAAAAGAAGTATGTGACACTGGAAGAGTATGTCAACCGCATGCCCGAGAGCCAAAGCGCGATTTACTACGCGGGCGGCAAGACACCGGAGCGCATTGATATGCTCCCGCAGACCCAGGCGGTGACTGCCAAAGGCCTGGAAGTGCTGTACTTTACCGAGGATGTGGATGAGTTCTGCGTGATGATGCTCGGCACCTACAAGGAGAAGCCCTTTAAGAATGTCAGCGACAATGATTTGGACATTGAAAGCGATGAGGAAAAAGAGCAAATCCAAAAAGAGAACGATACTTCCAAGGAACTGCTTGCGCTCATGAAGCAGACCTTGGGCGACAAAGTGGCGGAGGTGCAGTTCACCAATGCCCTGGATTCTCACCCGGTTTGCCTTTCCACCGAGGGCGGCATTTCCACCGAAATGCAGAAGGTGCTCGAAAGCCAGCCCGGCATGGAGCAGGCAATCAAGGCAAAAACAGTGCTTGAAATCAACCTCAAACACCCGGTGGCGGAAAAGCTCAAAGCCCTCTACGGCAGCGACAATGCCACTTTGGAAAACTACACCAAGATTTTATATGCGCAAGCGTGTTTGATTTGCGGCATGCCGGTGGAAAACCCCACCGAACTGTCGAACCTTGTGTGTGATTTGATGTAAAAAAAAAGCGGGCTGTGCCCGCTTTTTTAGTGTTCAGTGTTCTCATCCAAACAAAGAAATGCTTTTCGGGGGCACCGCTGATTGCGCGGCTAAGTAGCGCGCAATTTCGTTTTGCATGAGTTTGCGCTGCTTGCCATAGAAAAATGAAAACAGGAATTTGCAATCGTAACTGCAAATTCCTGTTTTTGTATGACGGGCATATCAATGACACACTCAATTTTTTGAATGAAAAACTCTTGTTGTATTTCAGATTTGTGGTTTTTTTATTATTTAATCATTAAATTTAGATGTTGACACACCCTATTAAATAGGGTATAATATTTTTGAAATGTGGTGGTGAAATGACAAGAGAATTTGTAATGCTTCCCGAATTTGATAAGCAGTGGAAAGCAATCGGTTTACCGACAAAGAACTAAAAGCACTTCAAGAGGAATTGACAATCAATCCTATCAAGGGTGATTTAATGCAAGGTACTGGTGGCTTGCGCAAAATCAGAGTTGCTTTTGAAGGCAGAGGCAAAAGTGGAAGTGCAAGAGTTTGTTATGTTGACTTTGCAGTTTATGAAAGAATCTATTTAATTACTGCATATACTAAAAACAGTAAAGACAATTTGACCAAACAAGAACGAAATGAAATCAAACGATTAATTGAAATCCTCAAAGATTCACAGGCAAGGAGATGATACTATGGGAGTATATGAAAGCATTATTAAAGGTTTAAATGAAGCCGTTGATTATGAAGCCGGCAAAGGAAAAGCAAGAGTTACCAAATGCACTGTTAACCCTGCACCGGAATTTAATGCAGAGCAAATCAAGGAGGTCAGACTTTCTCTTGGCATGACACAAATTACTTTTGCCGAAGTGATGGGCGTTTCTCCCAAAACGGTGGAAGCATGGGAAGCCGGTACCAATAAACCGATTGGTTCGGCAAGGAGGTTTTTGAGTGTTTTAAGGACTGACCCTTCCATCCTTACCAAATGTGATATTATTTCGGCTTAATAAAAAACTAACTGCAGCACCTGATTCTGATGAATCGGGTGTTTTCAATTTAACTTACCGATTTCTTCCACACCCGGTGAAGACAGGGGACGGTTCTCTGTCTTTAGTTGATATTACGCGGAAAGACACAGAACCGTCCCCTGTCTCCGAACCGTCCCCTGTCTCCTTCCTGTCACAATGCGTGAAAGTGTTAACTTTCACGCTAAGACCGGCGGAGAATTTCCGCAAGGGCGGCGATGGCGGCGGGCACATCCTCGGGCTTGATTGCCGAGTAGTTCATCACCAAAATGTGTTTGGGTGCCGCTTCGCGCTGCGCCAAGTAGTATTCCGAGAGAAAAGAAATGTTGACAGAGGCGCTTTTTGCCTGCTCTTTCAAAACGGCATCCGGCACCTGCGTGCGAAGCCTGAGCAGGAAATGCAGCCCCGCTTCTTCCTCTTTGACAAGCGCCGTGTGAGAAAGCGGGCTGTTTTGAATTTCGCCGAGAATGGCGTTGCGCAGCTTCTTATAGTAGTTGCGCATGCGGTTGATGTGCTTTTCAAAATAGCCTTGGGAAATAAAGGCGGCGAGCGTGTATTGCTCGGCGGTGGCAACCGGGCAGGCATAAAAGCCGAGGGTGCCGTAAAAGCGCTCCACTAAGTGGGGCGGGAGCACCATGTAGCTGATGCGAATGCCCGGGGAAAGGCTTTTGGAAAAGGTGTTGACATAAATAACACTTTCGGCATTGTCTAAGCTTTGCAGCGTGGGCAGCGGCTTGCCGGCTAAGCGAAATTCGGAGTCATAATCATCTTCAATAATGTAGTGCCCCGGTGCAGAGGCGGTCAAATACAACAGCTCGTGGCGCCGCGCGGCGCTCATAACCGTGCCGCTCGGGAAGTGGTGAGAGGGGGAGACGTGCACGACATCCGCACCGCTTTGGCGCAGCTGCGCCGCGCTGATGCCCTCGGCATCCTCCTCAATGTAGACACAGGCGGCACCGTTGCTTTGGTAGATTTTTGCGATTTTTTGGTAGCCGGGGTTTTGCACGGCATAGAGCTTATCTCTGCCCAAGAGCTGGACAATGAGCGCATACAGGTATTCGGTACCGGCGCCGATGATGATTTGCTCCGGCAACACCTTCATGTTGCGAAACTGCTCTAAGTGAGAGCAGATGGCAGTTTTGAGTTCCTCCACACCGCCGGCGGGAGAAGGGGAGAGCATGCTCTCCTGCGCGCGCATGAGAGTGGCGCGCATCAGGCGCGCCCAAATGGAGAAGGGGAAGTTTTCGGCGTTCACGGCGTTGGCAGAAAAATCATAGCGGTAGTGCGGTGTTTGCGGCAGGGAAACGCTTGCTGCAAGCGTGCGCTGCGGCTGCGGCGGCGCGAGCATGGATATTTCACTGACAAAAAACCCCCGCTTGGGCAGCGAATAGAGGTAGCCCTCGCTCTGCAGGGCGGCATAGGCGTTTTCCACCGTAATCACACTCACCCCCAAGTGTTTTGCCGCGGCGCGCTTGGAAGGCAGTTTTTGCCCTGCCGGCAGTCTGCCGCTGAGAATATCGCTTTTGATGGCATCATATAATTGCAGGTACAGCGCTTTTTGACTCTCAAAACTGTAGGTAAACATCCGAACACCTGACCTTATTGTTTTTATTGAAAATAAAGATATTACTATAATCAGATTATAAACCAATGATTTATTTTTGTAAAGGCTTGCACCGCCGAGAGTTCCTATGCTATAATATTTTTATACTTATTATATAGAAACTTTCTACGAATGATAGCGGAGATGATAAGATGTTGAAACGAAGCATCAGTATCCTTTTGGTTATTTGCGTGCTGCTCGGTGCGCTGAGTGTTGTCGGCACGGCGGCAGAGAGCGGCGAGATAAGCGAAAATTTAAGGTGGGAACTTGACACTTTCGGCACGCTGCGCATTAGCGGCAGCGGCAATGCCATTCCCGATTACAGCCCCGAGAACCCGGCACCCTGGGCAAAATATGCCGGCAGTGTAAAAGAACTTTCATTGCCCGGCACCCTGCGCGGCATCGGCGCCTATGCATTTGCCGACAGTGCGCACCTCAAACAGGTCAATATCAGCCGCATAACCGCGCTCGGCGCGGCGGCATTCAAAGGCTGCGGCTTGAATGCTGTGGAGCTGCCTTATCAGCTCAAAACCATCCCTGCCGACTGCTTTGCCGAGTGCACGCAGCTGCAGAGCGTTTGCTTTAAAGAGGTTTACGAAGGTGCGCTGGGAGAAGGGACAAGTTACGGCGCAGAGCACATCGGTGAGCGCGCGTTTGAATACTGCACCGCGCTTAGCCGGCTGTATACCGTGCTCAATGATGAGCGCAAGCAGCAACTGCCGACCACCTTGCAGAGCATCGGGGCGGATGCGTTTTCCTCCTGCGACAGTTTGCAGGGACTGACCTTTGCCAACGGCGGCAAAGCTGTCAAAAGCCTCGGCGCCGGGGCGTTCCGCTTTTGCGAGAACCTGCAAAGTTTCACACTTCCCGCCGGCATCAGCACGGTGGAAAAAGAGTGCTTCTACAGCACCGGCTTAAAAAGCATTGTGCTGCCGGTAACGATTACAGCTGTCAGGGAAAACGCCTTTGCTTTTTGTGATGGGCTTACAAAAATTGATGTCTATAACAACAACTGCAGCTTCTTCAGCGGGGAAGAAACCACGCCCGACAGCGCAGTGCTGCGGGTGACAGGCGCTGCCAAAAACGCGCAGCAGTATGCGAAGGCCTACGGCAAACCGATTAAGGTGCTGTGCACGGGCAGGGTGGAAAGCCACGCCGCTTTTAAAAACGGTGCTGTTCAAAAGGCGAGTGCCAAGCAGGCAGGCAGCATTGCACAGGTCTGCAGCTCCTGCGGCTATACTCGCTTCGTGGCAATCGCGCAGGTCAAAACAGTCAAGCTTTCCAAGACCGCTTTTTACTACACCGGCAAGGTGCAGTGCCCGACAGCGGCACAGGTGCTCATTTACGATGCCGCCGGCAAGCGCATTGCCGCTTCCAACTATACGATTCAGCGCCAAACCGGCAGCAAAGAGGTCGGCAAGCACAGTGTAAAAATCACCTTTAAAGCCGGCAGCCGCTATACCGGTTCCTTTGTGCGCTACTACTCTATTGTGCTCAAAGGCACAAGCATTCGCTCGGTTGCTGCCGGAAGGGGTGCGCTGCGCGTTAACTGGCTTAAGCAGGCAGTCGGCACAAGCGGTTACCAGCTGCGCTTTTGCAAGAGCAAGACATTCCGCAGCGGTGTGGTGACAAAGACCGTTTGGAGTGCAAAGGCGGTCAGCGCCACACAGAGTAAGCTCGCGCGCGCCACCGGTTATTACATTCAGGTCAGAACATTCCGCAAAGTCGGAAAGAACGCCTACGTATTCTCGGCGTGGTCAACGCCCTGTGGAAGGAAAACAAAATGATGCAACGCCTCAAAGCATTCTCAAAAAAGCAAAAGATTATCGCTGTAGCGCTTGTGCTGATTATCGCGCTGGCCATCGGCGGCTGGGCGATTTACAAAGAGCGCAGTGATAATTTTTGCCAGTATGCCAAACCCTTTTCTTTTGCCGATATTCAGGGTAGCGAAAAGGTGACACTCGTTGCCCACAGAGGCGCTGCAACGGATGCACCCGAAAACACCCTGCCCGCCTTTGAAAAAGCGGCGCAAAAGGGCTACAAATACGCGGAAGCGGATGTGCGCGCAACTGCCGATGGCATTTGGGTGCTTTCCCACGATGCTTCTCTCAAACGCATGACCGGCTTTCGCGGCAATGTGGAAAGCATGACCCTTGCCGAGGTGCAGGCACACCCGATAAAACGAGGCGCCAACATCAAGGACTACAGCAATTTGAAAACGCCGACTTTGGAACAATTACTGGCACTGTGCAAAAAGCAAAAGCTGCACCCGGTTATTGAAATTAAAACAAAAGTGCAGGATTACCCCGAGGCACCGTTTCGCGCGATTGCGGATTTGCTGGCGCAGTTCGGTTTGAGCAAAAGCGCGGTGATTATTTCTTTTGATTACGGTGCCCTGGAAAACATCCGCAATTACAATAAGCAAATCCGCATGCAGTACCTGGTCAAGGAGCTGGAAGCGGAAGTTTTCACCAAGGCGGACAAATTGGGAAACTGCGGTATCGACTGCGCTTACCAATCGCTGCTCAAAAACCCGGATTTGGTGGAAGTGGCGCATAGCGCCAAGCTGCCGCTGAATGCCTGGACAGCAGACAAGCCGGAAATCGTGGAACAGCTGTGCGCTGCCGGTGTGGATTTTATCACCACCAATGCGGCATATTAAGCGCGCATAGAGAATAAACAGTAGGGAGAAAAGTATGAACTTTCAAATAAAGGATTGGAAAGGCGCCCTGAACCTGGGCATTATCATCGGCGTGGCGATTGCGGTGATGATTCTGCTCATCTACATTAACCGCAAGTGCTTCAAGCGCTTAAAAATCAAACACCAAAACCTGCACCTGCAGCTGTTGGAAAAAGTCATCAGCTTCTTTATCGTAGTTGCCGTGGGGCTGTTGGCGTTTTCGGCTATGGGCGGCACCCGCAATGTCTGGCAAACCCTTTTGGGCGGAACGGCGGTCTTGAGTGCCGTGGCAGCCTTTGCGGCGCAGGATGTGATTAGAGACATGCTCGCGGGGCTGATGATCAGCATTTATAAACCCTTCGACATCGGCGACCGCATTGAGCTTGAGGACGGCACCACCGGCGTGGTCAAGGATATGAACATGCGCCATGTGGTGATTAACACCATTGACACGATTAAAGAGGTGATTCCCAACAGCCAGCTCAATGTGATGCAGATTAAGAACTTCTCTTTCCGCTCCCCCTGCCGCAGTGTGAATTTCTGCTTCCCCATCGGCTATGCCAGCGATGTGGAAAAGGCAAAGCAGGTGATAGGGCAGGCGGTGAAAGAAAGCGAATACTCGATTGCCTTTTTTGCCAACAACGAAGGCGAGAAGGATTACACTCCGGTGTATTTCCTCTCCTTTGCGGACAGCGCGCTGATGATGAGCGTGACCGTGTATTATGAAAACTCGGTTCCCACCGAGCGGGTGAAGGATGACATCAACTGCCGGGTCAAAAAAGCGCTGGAAGCCAACGGCATTGAGATACCGTATAATTATATTAATGTAATAAACAAATAAGGATTGTCGAGCCGACTGCTCGACAATCCTTATTTGTAATGAATGGTGAATAATGAATAGTGAAAAATTGTGGTGGCGAAGCGGTGCTTCGCAATTTAAAATATAAGGCGACCACAGGTCGCCACTACAAACAGAGTGCTTTTTGATTTCATTTTGCATATAGCGCTGAAAACTGAACGCTAAACACTGTTCGCGCAGCGAACCTTTGCCAATCGGCTAATAGGCTCACAAAACACGCAAATAAGGAGTTGGCATTGCCAACTCCTTATTTGCACAGGCGGCGGCGAAACAATGCGCGCCTGTTCACTATGCTATAATAAGAAAAAGAGGATTAATTAACTGAGTTTATCAATTGTGTTGAATAAAAAGTTCCTAATCAAATTAGGAACTGAATCATCAACAATTACAACCCTTATTCGAAATCAATCAAACGGGTCGGGTGCAGCAGTAATCGGGTCATCCTTACTAATGCCTAAAACTTGTTCAAATTGGAATTTTTCGATATCGACAATGGGTTCTTCGTATGCCTTCTTCATTCCAATTCTCCTTTCAATGGTATTAATTCATTAGTAGTGTATCATATGTCGCGAACTTTGTCAACCTCTTTATATAATTATTTTAAGGACCAGTCGATTTTTTCTATATTATTTTCGTTTAGAAAACTATTTACTTTCGCAAAATGATTGCAGCCGAAGAAACCGTGGTAAGCGGAAAGGGGGCTCGGGTGCACACTTTCAAGCACCAAATGCTGCCGATTGGTGATGAGCGCCTTCTTGGCTCTTGCGTTGGCACCCCAAAGCAAAAACACCAGCGGCTCATTGCGCGCATTGAGAAGGCGGATGATTTGGTCGGTCAATTGCTCCCAGCCTTTTCCCTTGTGCGAGTTGGGGCAGCCTGCCCTGACCGTGAGCACGGTGTTGAGCAGCAGCACACCCTGTGTTGCCCAGGCAGTCAGCTCTCCGTGCGGCGGGATGGGGGTGCCGAGTTCGGCGTGGATTTCCTGAAAGATATTCTTTAAACTCGGCGGCGGCTCCACACCTTTCTTGACCGAAAAGCACAGACCGTGCGCCTGCCCTTCGCCGTGGTACGGGTCCTGCCCCAAAATGACCACCTTCACATTTTCATAGGGCGTGTATTTGAGCGCATTGAAAATGTCATACATATCCGGGTAAATCGTTTGCGCGGCATATTCTGTTTTTAAAAAGCTGCGCAGGGCAAGGTAGTAGGGCTTTTCAAACTCTTCTTTTAAGAGAATGTCCCAGCTGTTTCCGATGTGAACCATGTTTTTTCTCCTTTTGTCAGCAGCCGGCAGTCAGCGAGTGGTGGCGAGGCGGAGCCTCGTATTTTGTTGTCATTCTGAGGTTCGAAGAACCGAAGAATCTCGTTTTTACACTTGCTTTTTGTCTGCCTTTGTCACTTTGTGACATCTCTTGAGTTCGCTGCACTCACAATGATATACGCGACAAGCGCGTAGGATATAGCAAACGCATTTGCTATGATATACTTTTCGAGTATGATATATTTGCCAAGGCAAATATGGTGTTAGCGTTGCAAAGCAACGCATTCTAATCGGGTAAGGGCGGAGCCCTTCTTTCATGTTGGCGCAGCCAATACTTCATCTTGCTTTAGCAAGATTTCATCGCGAAGCGATTTCATTCACCGCAGGTGAATTTCATTGTGATATAAAGTGTGCTTTAAATCACATGTGTCGGGTGGCCGGCTAAGTAGTTTTGGAAGTTTTGCAGGGTAATGTCAAACAAGCGGCGCTTGGCTTCGTCCGATGCCCAGCCGATATGCGGGGTAAAGGTGATGTTTTTTGCCTTGCGCAGCGGGCAGTCCGCCTGCATGGGCTCCACTGCCAGCACATCCACCGCCGCGGCGGCAAGCGCTCCCGCCTCTAACGCGGCGCACAGGTCGGTTTCGTTGACCACCGGACCGCGCGAGGTGTTGATAAACAGCGCCCCGGGCTTGCATTTGCCAAAGGCTTCGCGGTTAAAAATGCCGCGGGTTTGCTCTGTCAGCGGGCAGTGCACGCTGAGGATGTCGCTTTGCGCGAGCAGGTCCTCAAAATCCACATATTCCACCCCGGCAAAGTCCTTGGGCGAGCGGGTGCAGACGAGCACCTTCATCCCGAAGGCAAGGGCAATTTTGGCGACTGCCTGACCGATATTGCCGAAGCCGAAAATGCCGAGCGTTTTTTCGCTGATGACATGGGTGTGGTAGGCAAGCGGCGAAAAGGTCGGCGCATTCACCCAGCCGCCCTGTTTGACAAATGCATCAAACGCGGCGGTTTTGGAAAAGTGATGCAGGATAAAAGCAAAGACCTGCTGTGCCACATTGTCGGTGGAATAGACACCGGCGTTGCAGACCGTGATGCCGTGCCGGTGGCAGTAGTCCACATCTACATTGTCAAAGCCTGTCGCCAGCACACCGATGTATTGCAGGCGCTTTGCCGCCTGCAGCTTTTCGGCGGTGAGCTTTGCTTTGTTGCAAAAGACAATGTCGGCATCGGCAATCAAAGGGATGATGTCGCCCTCTTTGACTACCGGGTATTCCTCTAATGTGCCAAAGGCTTTGAAGGGCGCCAAATCGGCACCGGCATCGGTCAAAGTCATGGCATCTAAAAACACAATTTTCATATAGTAATGACTCCTTATTTCAATTCGGAATGCGGAATGCGGAATACGGAATTAAAGGTGGCAAGGCTACGCCTTGCATTGTAAAGATTTCTCGACAAGCTCGAAATGACAATTCTTTAGCTATTACAAGGATTTTTACGCACGTGTAATACCTATTACTCTTATATTAGAGCGTAGCGGAACGAGTGCGAGTGCCTCGCCTCCTTATTTCAATTCGGAATGCGGAATGCGGAATACGGAATTAAAGGTGGCAAGGCTACGCCTTGCATTGTAAAGATTTCTCGGCAAGCTCGAAATGACAATTCTTTAGCTATTACAAGGATTTTTACGCACGTGTAATACCTATTGCTCTCATATTAGAGCGTAGCGGAACGAGTGCGAGTGCCTCGCCCGATAATTCCGCATTCCGAACTCCGCATTCCGCATTAAGAGGTCGCAGACCTCGACAAATCCTTATTTGTCAAGCAGCGCTAAAGCGCAGCGCATGCCGTCTACCGCCGAGGAAACAATGCCGCCGGCATAGCCTGCGCCTTCTCCTGCAGGGTAGATGTTGTCGACACTTGCCTGGAAGCTGTCATCTCTGAGTATGCGCACCGGAGAGCTCGAGCGCGTTTCCGGAGCGGTTAATACCGCATCCGGCAGGGCAAAGCCGCTGAGTTTATCATTCATTTTCACAATGGCATCCTGCATGGTCAGCACCACCTTGGGCGGCAGGCATTCCCGCAGCTCACACAGCTGTGTGCCGGTGGGGCAGGTGGGAGCGACCGAGCCGTAGGCAAGCGAAGGCTTGTTCTGCAAGAAGTCGCCCACCAACTGTGCGGGCGCTTTGTAATCGCCGCCGGCAAGGGTAAAGGCGCTGCGCTCAATGCGGCGCTGCATGTCAATACCGGCAAGCGGGTGCTCGCTCTCAAAATCCTTCGGCTCAATGCCGACCAACAGCGCACTGTTGGCGTTTTCGCCGCTTCTGGCGTATTCACTCATGCCGTTGACCACCACGCCGCCCTGTTCGCTGGCGCCGGCAACCACCGTGCCGCCGGGACACATGCAGAAGGTGTAAGCGCCTCTTTCGTGCAGCCCGTGGCAGGAGAGTTTGTAATCGGCAGCGCCGAGCGCCGGGTGACCGGCAAAGCTGCCGTACTGCGCCTTGTTAATCAGCGCCTGCGGGTGCTCAATGCGCGCGCCCACGGAAAAGGGCTTTTGCAGCATGGTAATCCCTTTTCGGTACAGCATGGCGAGGGTATCGCGCGCCGAGTGACCGATGGCGAGAATGAGCGCATCGGTTTGAATATCGCAGCGGGCGCCGCCTTTTTCGTAGCTGACACCCTGCACGGTTTGGTTATAAATGAGGATATCGCACAGTTTGGCTTCGAACATCACTTCGCCGCCGAGGCGTTCGACCTCTTTGCGCAGGTTGGTGACAACGAGCTCTAACTTATCCGTGCCGATATGCGGTTTGTTGGAGTAGGTAATTTCCTCGGGTGCACCGAAGGCGGCAAACGCCTCGAGCACATATTGGCGGCGCGGGTCTTTGATGCCGGTGTTGAGCTTGCCGTCCGAAAACGTGCCGGCACCGCCTTCACCGAATTGCACATTGCTTTCTTCATTTAAAATGCGCTGCTGCCAAAACAGTTCCACATCCTTTTTGCGCGCCGCAATGCACTTGCCGCGTTCGAGCACAATCGGTTTGAGCCCGGCGCGGGCGAGCAGCAGGGCGGCAAACATACCGGCGGGACCGAAGCCGACCACCACGGGGCGCAGCGCAGAGGGCGCCGCGCGCGGAATGATGATGGGCGCGGGAACGGGCGCCGGCATCACTTTTTTGGATTTGGACTGCCGGATAACGGCGCTTTCATCGCCTTCCACCTCTGCATTGACACAGTAGGTGAAAAAGATGTTGTCTTTTTTTCTGGCGTCGACACTTTTTTTGACAATTTTGTAGGATAGCAGCGCGCTATCATGGATGCGCAGTATCCGCAATATCGCCTGCCGCAGCGCAGCGCTGTCGGCATCGAGCGAGAGTTTGATTTCGTTAATTCTAATCACGGTATTCTCCTGAAAGGTAGGTGTTGGCGGCTTGTGCGGCAAACAGCCCCGATGCCCATGCCCAGTGCAGATTAAAGCCGCCGCAGGGCGCGTGTACATTTAATAATTCACCGCAGACAAACAGCCCGGGGTATTGCTTTGCCATCAGCGTGGCAGGGTCAATATAGCGCGCATCCGCACCGCCGCAGACCGTTTGCGCCGCGCGCATATCGGCAGGCGCTTCGACAGTGACGGGGAATGCCGACAGCAACTGTAACAGCGCTTCAAAATCTGTTTGGGTGAGCGCCTGCGGGCTGCCGGAGGGTTGCAAACCGGCGCGCTTGAGCACCACGGTGCCGAGCTTGCGCAGCAGCAGAAAGTCAAGCAGCTGTGCATTTTCGGCGGCACTTGCGGCAGCGATTTGCAGCGCTTGCGCAAGTTCTGCCTTGCTCCAGCCTGCCGGTGTAAAATCGATTAACAGCGTGTCGCCCGCCTTGACATAGCGCGACAGGTTGAAGGCGCAGATGCCGGAGACCGCTGTTTCGGTAAACTGGATTTCGCCGCTTTCGCAGCGCTCTCCCAAGCGCAGCGTGCCTTTGGCGCGCACGCCTTTGAGCGCCTTTAAAAAGGGTTCTTGGCTCGGAATCGGGCACAGCGCCGGTGTCGGGCGCGGGAAGCGCCAACCCAGATTGGCGCAGAGGTCTAAGCCGTTGTAGCCCTTGACAGATGCCGCGGAGCCGATGGCAAAAATGACGGCATCGGCGCGAAAACACGCGTTTGCCTGCACCGAAAAGGCTTTGCCTTCTTGCTGTATGCGCTTGACCTCCTGACCGGTTATGACCGTGACACCGGCAGTGTCGAGCGCGCGCAGCAGGGTGTTGACCACATTGTTGGCGCTTTCGCTCAGCGGGTAGCACCTGCCGCTGCTGTCTGCCTTAATCGGCAGAGAAAGCGAGGCAAGAAAGGCTTGTACGGCTTGATAATCGTATGCTTGCAGAACGGCTGCGGCAAGCGGACTTTCATACACGGCGGGGGAAACGGCAGTGTTGGTGATGTTGCACTTTCCGTTGCCCGTGGTGAGCAGCTTTTTGAGGATTCTCTCGTTTTTTTCCAACAGGGTAATGCGCAGCTGCGGGTTGAGGCGCGCGAGCGCGATGGCGGCTGCCGCACCGGAAGCACCGCCGCCGATGATGAGCACTGATTGCATTGCCGTTCTCCTTTTTTGTTAAAAATCACTGTTAAATTTTATTATAACGCAAAAAGAAAGATTTGTCGAGGTCTGCGAGCTCGCAAAATCCTTATTTGAGTGTTCAGTGTTCAGTGTTTAGTGTTCAGTCGCAAGGCTACGCCTTGCATTGTTTAGTCAGCGCATAGGTAAGTCTTTAGTGTCAGCGCATAGGTAAGTCCTGTTGAAAGTCAGAACAGTAAAATAGGTTGTAAAGATATAGTAGAAGCGGAGCGGAGAGTGCCCCGCGGGGCACTCTCCGCTCCGGGCGATTTGAATTTGCTTCTATTTAGATTTTAAATTTTCCAAGGGATAAAAACAAGTGGAATTCATATCGAGTGTTCCTAACAGAAAATCGGTAAGAAAAACTTCATAAATGTTTTCTTCTTGTGTAGGTTTTAGCCCTACTTGCAACCCCTTTAATGCATATCCTATTGTTATTCGAATTGAGTTGACAATGATCTCTCCGGAGGCTGTTACCTTTCTCGTGAGAAAGCCGAAAGGATAATCTATCTCGTCATAATCTCCTGTATATTTTCTTGGAGATTGAGTGTAGAGTTCATCCGGCACTTTCATTCCGATTGCCTCATTAGGTCGAATAGAATTGTATTCTTTAACCCACTCATCAATGAATTTTTGATTCGCCGAAATACCACCTTTGATTTTGCCTTCTATCTCATTGGCAATGTCTGCATGCAGTCTTTCTAAAGAACCATTTTGACCGGGGCAACCTTTCAAAGATCTATCCGGCATAATACCTAATGTTATCCACCAAGCAGACAGAGAGGTTAAATTAAGTAATCCATTTGGTGCTGCAAACGGGGTTCCATTATCACTATGAATTGCTTTAGGTAAGCCATATTTTTTAAAAAGCACTGTCATAACTGCACGAACGGATTCGCTTGTTTTTGATGTCATCAGTTGTACACAAAGCAGTTTCCGAGAATACTTGTCTCTTACGGTAAATGGCTCACATATTTCACCGTCAGATTTCCACCAACCTTTAAAGTCAATGCACCACACATCGTTTGGTTTGTAGGCTTGGATTTGCTGTTGCAGCCTCGGACAATCCGAACTTGCCGGCTTTCTGATTTTCCGCTTTTTTACAAGACCGGCTTTATCTAAGATTCTTTTTACAGATGATAGACTGGGCACCTCTTTTTCAGGGTATATTCGAGCATATCTTTCCCTAATCTTTTTAGGTCCCCAAGAAATGTGAGCGTTTTTGATTCGTATTAATTCAGCTGCTGTATCTCCATCTATTTGGTTTGGATGTGAAACGGAACTTTTTGACTGTTCTATTAATCCGGACTTACCTTGTTCGAAGAACCGATTTTTCCATTTGTGACCGGTTTTTTCAGATATTCCAAACTCAGCGCACAGGTGTTTAAACGGTTTGTCTTGTTTGAGCATTTCGTGAATGAACTGTTCTTTTTGTTCCATTGCGTTGGTTTCCTTCCATGGCATAATGATCACCTCTTTGGCTTCCATTATACCTTGAAAGACTTACCTATGCGCTGAACCTGCACTTACCGATGCCCTGACACTTTCAACTTACCGATGCGCTGAACCCGCACA
>JAFRLX010000066.1 GCA_017430965.1 Clostridia bacterium
ACAGAGAAGAAAACGGTAGGCTTGTCATGCCTGTGACCGTTCGTCTAAATCATGCAATCGCTGATGGCTATCTGGTTGCAAACGTATTTCGTCTCTTGGAACAAGAAATCAAGTCTTTCATGAAGCTCTAATCGCTAAATTTCCGTTTATCGCTCTGCCGATATTCAACTTACTGTCTCGACCCTTGCTCATACCGGGGAATTGCCCATTCCTTCATTGGAATGAACCAGTGGGTCGAATACAAGTCTTTTTATTTGACCTGCTGCGCGAAGTAGTTTGCCAACTGCTTCGCAGCGATATAAATTCCTAAAGGAATTTGCGATATATCGCAGAAACGGAGTATGGATGAACGAAAAAACCATAAAAGAATCAGCTATTGAATGAACAGTAGAGCTTGCTGAAATATGTGAGCGCAGCAAAGCAGAATGGCGGTGAGAAGAATCGTTAAATCCATACCCAATATCATCACCTTTGTGCGTATTCTTTGCAGTATCGCTTTGCTGTTTGTTCCCGCATTTAAACCGGCGTTTTATGCCTTGTATATTCTTGCCGGTGTCAGCGATATGCTCGATGGAATGATTGCAAGAAAAACAAATACCGTCAGCGATTTCGGCTCGAAATTAGATACAGTAGCCGATATGGTTTTGGTGGCGGTTTGCCTGATAAAAATGCTTCCCATGCTGGATATTCCGCTGTGGCTGTATATCTGGATTGCTGTCATCGCGCTGATGAAAGTCATTAACATCATTAGCGGCTTTGTGATGCAAAAAAAGTTTGTTGCCGCACACACCGTGATGAATAAAGTGACAGGTGTTTTGCTGTTTTTGTTGCCGCTTAGCGTCAGTTTTATCGATGTGCGCTACAGCGGTGGGGCGGTTTGCGCCGTGGCAAGCTTTGCCGCGATACAGGAAGGGCATTTTATCCGCACAGGCGACAGAAACCAAAAAGGTTCGAATCTTTAAATATTTATCACGGAAATTTCCACGATTTTCATTGAAATTGTGCTGAATATAAAATATAATAAAAATGTAACTTATCGTTTAAATGAGGAGGATTCGTTATGTCAGAATTTTTACCCCGCGGCAACTGCGTTGAGAACGGGATAAACCCCAAGGCAATTTATGACTTTGTTGAGCGTTCCGAAAGGGAAAATCTCGGAATCGATTCGTTTATGGTTATAAAAGGCGGCACAGTCGTCGCAGAGGGCTATCACGGCCCCTACACAAACCTTACACCTCATGTGGAGTTCTCTCTTTCGAAATCCATTACGGCAACGGCGCTCGGCTTTGCTGTTGCGGAGGGCAAAATTAAGCTCAATGACTCGATTTGCAAATTTTTCCCCGAGTACGAAAAGCGCCTGTTCAATGAAAAAATAACAGTGCGCCATCTTGTGACGATGACGGCGGGAAAAATGATAGGCATGGCTGCCACCCGCCATAAGAGGGACTGGATAAAACTGTTCTTTGACACAATACCCATCGCTCCTCCCGGGAAGCTCTTTTTATATGTCAACGACAATTTCTATCTCCTGTCCGCGATTATCAGCCGCGTATACAAGCAGAAGCTTGTCGACTTCCTCTATCCCCGACTCTTTGAGCCGCTGGGAATCAAAAAGCCCTACTGGGAGCTTGACATGTTCGGGCATGCTGCCGGCGGCTGGGGTCTGTATTTGCCGCTTGAGGATATGGCGAAGATTATCATTTGCTATTCTCAAAACGGAATGTGGAACGGTAAGCAGGTCATCCCCGCCGATTGGGTGAAAGAGGCAACGAAGTACCAGGTACCTTCAGTCAAAAGAGGGCAGATTGATGTGACGAAGGGTTACGGCTACGGTTTCTGGCGCACGGCTATGCCCAATGCGTACCGCGCCTACGGACTCTACGGACAGTTAGGCTATGTTATTGAAGACAAGGACACCGTGATTGTCCTAAACAGCGGCATTGCGCGAGACAATTTCCTCTCTGCAGCGATTACGGATATGTGTGCCACCCTCTGGGATGAACCCGATGCGGATTACGAGGAGCCGCTTAAGGAACTGACGGCAAATCTCGGTGACAAGGATGACCTTCCGGTGCGGCCGAGAAACAAATGCCTCGAAGCGAAATTCAACAATAAAGCGCTCTTCACAAAATCGAGCACCTTCGCCTCCATGCTCGCTGCCACGATGTCGACTGTTTATGACGAGCATATCGGGCGCGCCGATCTCTTCCGCCTGAGGAAGGCTAAAGACGGCAACCTCCTGCTCCTGTGGCGCGAAGGTCAGTTCATCAACGAAGTGAAGATTGGCATGAACAATCACTACGCTGTCAGCGATGTATCCTACGGTCAGCTCAAACTCCACGCCTGCGTCAAGGGGGCATGGATTGACAAAAAGCACCTGAAAATCATTGTCCGCTTCAGCGAGGCGTGCATCGTCAGGCATCTGACTTTTGATTTTACCAACAAAAACCGTGTCAAAATCAAAAACACTTCTTTCCCCGATTTGGGCAATCTTGCGGCGTACTATGTCGACTTCAGCGGGTTCCCGCTGCCGAAACTGCTCGATGATTTGCTGGTCAAGGGCATCACTCCGGCGATTCTGACATTCGGCGAGCCGAACTTCCGCACGAAGACAAGCCCTGTTGTTGTCGGATATTTTGAGCCTTTGCACGATGACAAATGATTTTCCCCCGAAAGCACAGCGGAGGGGCCGTGAAGCTCCTCCGCTTTCTTTTATTTCGGTGCATTGCTAACAGTAAACAGCGAGTCATTTCCGAGAAAGAGCTTTCGGTTTAGCATTTTCGTGGGCTTTGAGAAAGCCAAATCAGCGCATCAACAAATGGAGGTAAACCATGGATTATCGAAGATTGAATGACATCTGCTATCTCAGAATTGATAAAGGCGAGAACGTGATTGAACAGATACTCAATGTCTGCCGCAAAGAGCATATTCCATCCGCAACCTTTTCGGGAATCGGCGGGTGCAGTCATGCCGCGTTGCAAACATTTATTCCGGAAAAAGGAGAGTTTGAAACACATCACATAGACGGTATGCTGGAACTGGTCAGCCTGATGGGCAATATCATTTGCGAAGATGGGGAACTCATTCATCACGCTCATGCGGCGTTTGCCTACAAAGAGGGAAGCGCGCACAAAATGGCAGGCGGGCATTTAAAGGAAACCACTGTTTTGTATACTGCCGAGATTGAAATCAGACCGGTGAACGGCGGCGTGATTCGAAAACTGTATGACCCGGAGACCAAAACGGGATTTTGGGCGTTTGAATAGGGTGGACTCCCGCGCCGCGCGGCGCAACACAAAAGAGCACCTGTCAAAATCAAAACAAAAGAGTGCGTTGGCGGGAAAAACAGTACCGCACATCGCCACTTTCAAGAAAGAGCATTATGAAAAAAAGCATTAAAATCATCATTGCCGTTGCGGCTGTACTGGTGCTGGTTTTTTTGACAGTGTTTATCTTGGCAAAGCAGAAGGTTATCTTCATTAACAAGTGGTTTGTCAATGAAAACAGCAGCACCATCGGCGTGGATATTTCCGCCTATCAGGCAGATGTCGATATGGAGAAACTCAAGGCGCAAAACATAGCCTTTGTCTATATCAAAGCCACGGAGGGCAGCACGTTTGAGGATGAAAAATTTGCCGCCAACCGCGAGAATGCGCAAAAAGCCGATTTGCTTTGCGGCGCCTACCATTTCTTTTCTTATGACAGCCCCGGCAGCACTCAGGCGGAGAACTTTATCAAGACCGCGGGCGACAACCTCAAAGGGCAGCTGTTGCCGGTGGTCGATGTCGAGTACTACGGCGACAAGGAGGAAAACCCGCCCGCAAAAGAGGATGTGGTGCGGGAACTGACCGCGTTTTTGAGCGCTATCGAGAAGCACTACGGTATCAAACCCATGATTTACACCCGCGCGGATATTTACAAGCAGTATTTAGAGGGCTTTGCGGGAGAGTATAAATTCTGGATTTCGAGCTTATATACCCCCTTGAGCTGGAACTATAAAGGCGACTGGTACCTGTGGCAATACCTCAATAGAGGAAAGCTCGAAGGCTACAGCGGCGGCGAAGAATTTATCGACTTAAATGTGCTCAATAAAGACAAGGATTTAAAGGAACTGATTGTCAGGGAGGATGCGGTAAAATGACATTTCGAGAAGTGGCAAGACAGAACAGAACGATAGATAGAGAAGCGTGCTTGCGCCTGCTAAAAGAAGAAAAGCGCGGGGTGTTAGCCGTGCTTGGTGACGGCGACTACCCTTACACCGTGCCGCTCAATCATTACTTTGATGAAGCGAGCGGGAAACTCTACTTTCACTCCGGCAAAACGGGGCACAAGGTGGAGGCGATGAAAAAGCACCCGAAAGCCTCTTTTTGTGTTTACGACAGCGGCTACCGCAAGCCCGGGGAATGGGCGCTCAATATCAAGAGTGTGGTGGTTTTCGGCACCATAGAATTGGTCGAAGACTATGAGAAAGCGATGGAACTCTGCACCGCACTCAGTCATAAGTTTACGGCAGACGATGCCTACATTCAGGAAGAAATCGAGCGCTCCGGCAAAGGCACCCTTGTGTTTGCGCTTGTGCCGGAACACATCACGGGTAAGTTGATTAAGGAGTCATAAATTTTGAGAAAAAAAGTTTGGCTGATTATCGCCATTGTGTTCATGGCGGGGCTACTCATAGCGGGAGGCATTTGGATGTTTCATTTCTTTAAAAACACGGCAGGCGGCGACAAGCCTGAGAAAATCGGCGAAATCACCGCACTCGAAACCCTCAGTCTGCGCGAGAGCGGCATGCGCATCACGCAGGTGTATGAAATTCTCGAAAAAGGCGAAACGGCAGAGATTTCACTCTACACCATTTACTACAAAAACGGGGAAGATGAGCGGCACTTGGAGAGCCGCGTCAACTGTCCGCAAGCGGCGCTTTTAGAGCAACTCAATGCCTGCAAAGTCGGCTCCTGGAACGGCTTTCACGGAGCGCACCCCAAGAATGTGATGGACGGCACCATGTTCACATTGGAAGCGACTGTCAACGGCGGCACGCGCCTGTATGCCGACGGCTCGCAGAATTTCCCGAAGCATTACCACGAATTTGTCAGCTGGCTCTCGGAGCAGTTAAGCGGGCATGAAGTCGACACGCAAGAGCCGTAAAACCGGCTACGGCGGCGGGGAGTCGGAGAAAACAGAAGCCCCCCTTTTGAGAGGTAAACATGGAACAAAAGAACATTGTGTTCTGCACCGACCGCCAACAGTGGCGGGAGTGGCTTGCAAACCATTTTGAAAGTGAAAATGAAGTGTGGTTTGTCTTTCCCACATTGGCTTCGGGGGAAACAGGAGTTTCCTATAACGATGCGGTCGAGGAAGCGCTGTGCTTCGGCTGGATTGACGGCAGAGCCGGAACACTGGATGAAACACATCAGCTGCGCCGCTTCACACCGCGCAGGAAGGGCAGCGGGTATTCGCAGCCCAACATTGAGCGCCTGATGCTTTTGGATGCGCAGGGCTTGATTCACCCGAAGGTGAGAGGCGCGGTGGAGGAAGTGCTGCAAACGCCCTTTGTTTTCCCCGAGGACATCCTTGAGGCGCTGCGGCAGGATGCAACTGTCTGGGAAAACTACCAAAACTTTTCCGAGCCCTATCGGCGCATCCGTATTGCTTACATAGATGCGGCGAGAAAGCGCCCGGAGCAGTTCCAAAAGCGCTTGGACAATTTTATCCGAAAGACTCGCCAAAACAAGCTGATTGTCGGCTACGGTGGCGTGGATAAGTATTACCGCTAACCGAAACAGGCACGGCAACCCCAAACGCTTGCGGCAGAAAGGTTTTTATGATACAGGCAATTTGGATTGACATTGATGATACACTGCTGGACTTTGATGCCTATGTCAAACAGGCAATGCAAAGCGGCTTTACACACTTCGGCTTAAAGCCGTATGAGCCGCAGATGTTTGAAGTGTTCGACACCATCAACAACGGTTTGTGGCAGCAAATTGAACAGGGAAAACTGGATTTTGAAGGCTTGCAAAAGGTGCGCTTTAACACCATTTTTAAAGCGCTCGGGATTGAGTTTGACGGCGTGCGCTTTGAGCGCTATTTCAGAGAGTGTTTGTGGGACAGCGCCATTCTCATTCAGGGCGTGGAGCCGATGCTGCGCTACCTCTCGCAAAAGTACCTTTTGTACACCGCGAGCAACGGTCCCTATAAACAGCAGCTGCACCGCTTAGAGGCGGGCGGCATTCGCCACTATTTTGAAGACTGCTTTATTTCCGAAAAAATCGGGGTTTCCAAACCCGATAAGGCGTTTTATGACAGGGCGCTGCAGCAGCTCAACCAAGGCAGGGAAGAGGCAATCGCTGCCGCGCAGTGCTTAATGCTCGGCGATTCGCTGCGCAGTGATATTGCCGGCGGAAAAGCGGCAGGCATGCAAACGCTGTGGTTCAACAAAAAAGGCGTTGCAAACACCACTGCCACCGTGCCCGATTTTGAGGTCAGGCACTTGGAGGAAGTAAAGATGTATTTATAAAAAAAATCGCAGTTGCATACTGCGATTTTTTTGATTTGACTTAAGCGCAGACGGAACCCCCCCGGTTCAACCGGGAAGATTAAAACGGCTTTCGCAATAAAAACCGGCGAGCGAAATGCAAGCCGAAATGCATATTTTCTTTTCTTTGTGCTCATGCCGCACGTGCACCTACTTTCTGTAGCGATACAGAAAGTAGGGAAAGAAATCGTTTAGAACCCTTTCTACCCTACTCCTAAACGACCACGGGGT
Organism: Clostridia bacterium; assembly: GCA_017430965.1. Lineage (GTDB taxonomy): Bacteria > Bacillota > Clostridia > Oscillospirales > Acutalibacteraceae > RUG714. The sequence continues at coordinate 6,770 of JAFRLX010000066.1, forward strand.
CTTAAATGCAACATAATTTGGTTTTAACTCACTTACATCTTTAAGACCCCTTTGGATTCCCCCCTAAACTGCGAAGCTGCAGAAATTTTCAAACGCTGCGCTGTAGAAAATTTTACCTGCAGCTTCTTAGCCTTCATAGAAATGCAAAGAAAGAGATTTGTGCAACTTGGGATGGAAAACAAGA
>JAFRLX010000067.1 GCA_017430965.1 Clostridia bacterium
CACCCTAAAATCGGCAGATTTTTTGTCAGAATAAAGCAAAATAGTCGCTTAAGGCTGACGCCTAAGCGACTATTTTAATGCAATTATGGCGAAAAAGATGCGATTTGAGGGCTAACCTTCGTTACGGGGACTCACCTTTGCTCAGCGGTGTTTTGTTTATGCTTTGGTGAATTTTTCTTTCGGCTGCTTGCAGCGCGGGCAGCGCCAATCATCCGGTAAATCCTCAAACGCTACACCGTCATGCTCTGCGGGGTCATAAACATAGCCGCAAATGGAGCAGACATATTTGCCTGTGGCTGTTTTGAATATGATTTCACCTGCGGGGATGGTTTCGGGCGGGTTATTCAAATCAATAATCTTTTTGCCTTCCAGATTTTCATAGCCCTGCGGTGTATGCGTACCGCAATAAACCGTCGGATGCATGGAAACGAATTCACGCACTCTGTCAAGCGTTACTCTTGCTTCGGCTAGGTCGTCAAATACAACAGAAAGCTTGTTTTCATAGAGCGCCTCATCAACATATGTAATATCGCCGTGAAGCATATAGAAAAGTCCGTCGTTTTCGACGATAACAATGCTGTTTCCGTTTGTGTGTCCCTTTGCTTTGATTAAATATATGCCGTCAACAATCTTCTGACTTGCAGGGAAATTGTAATATGCACCGTCAGTAAAGGAAACGGGTACAATATTATCAAGGCCCTGAAGCTCGTCGGCAGAAACCTCTTCCTCATTCACGTAAATCTTTGCATTCGGGAAGGATTTCAGCTCGCCCGAATGGTCGCTGTGCTTGTGAGTAAGTAAAATTCTTGTAACCTGCTCCGGCTTGTAGCCGAGGTCTGCAAGTGCTTCCATATAGGTGCTAATGTCCTTGCCTGTATATACAAGACTGTTTTCGTCCGGTGCCTCCTCCGGTGTGCCGGCAGGCAGACCCGTGTCAACAAGAATTACCTCGTCGCCTGTATCAATCAGATAATTCTGAAGCGTTCCGCGGTAACGGACGCTTTTATCGAATTTATCCATTCCTTCCTCACCGCCGAAAGCGAACGGCTGTGAATAAAATCCATCTTTCCTGAATTTAACTGCTTTAATAATCATGTTTTTTCTCCATTCCTGTCAATGCTTTCTTGAGTAGCGCCTTTAACTGGACAAGCTCCGTCTGAGTAAGGTCAAGACAGCCTGTCATAGCATAGAGTACAGAGGTTGCTTTTTCCTTAAGCCTTTCGCCCTGCTCGGTTAATGTGACAAACAACTTCCGCTCGTTATTTTCAGGTCGGCTGCGCAGAATATATCCTGTTTTTTCAAGCCGTTTGAGCAGCGGAGCAAGCGTTCCCGAATCAAGATGTATCTTATTCCCGAGTTCACTCTCGCTTAATGTGCCGTGCTCCCACAACACCATCATAACAATATATTGCGTGTATGTCAAATTCAATTCTTCAAGAGGCTTGCGGTATTGCCGCACGACCTCCTTGGCGCAGGCATACAGCGGAAAGCAAAGCTGATTATCCAGTCGAATACAAGCATATTTTTCGTCAGCAAAAGCATTCATTTTTGTTTATCCTTTGCCGCTTATTCGCCGAGCATTTCAATGATATAGTTTTCCATGCCGATTTGCTCAATCAGGCAAAGATGACCTTTTACCCAGTTGTAATGCTCCTGCTCGTCGAGGATGAACTTTTCAATCATAGCCTTGGTTACATAGTCATCGTCAAACATCGAGAGCGATTTGCTCATCATCGGGAGAGCTTCCTCGGAATCCTTGCAGTCATATTCAAGCATTTCCTTAATATCAGTGATAACGGGATACGCCTCAATCTCAACAACAGGTGTTTCACCGAGCTCGATAAGACGTGCGTTTACCTGCTTTGCCTCCTCCCACTCTTCATCGGATTCAGCCATAATCTTGTCGCCAAGCTTGTTAAGACCTCTTGCCTTGAGAAGCTGAGCATGAATGGAGTGCTGCTGTGAATTGCCGAACCAGCCCTTCGCAAATGCCTTTAATAATTCAATCTTTGTCATAATAAAAACCTCCGAGATAATTTAAAAATATTGTGCGCTGTATTATTGTGCACAACTACAATTTCATCATACATCGAAGGTGGGTCTTGTTCAATTTATAATGTTTTCATATTTATCTCACAATGAGAGAAAAAAGGCAAATTCTCTCATTTAATTCAGATATTGCTTTAGCAGCGGCGGCAAGGAGTCCTCAAACGCCTTTGCGATAAACTGCGGCGTCGCCTCGATATTGCCGACAACCCATTCACACACAAGAGCGACAGTGCCGAGACAGTAAACATTTATTAACATCTCCGTCTGTGTATCAAGCGGCGTATCCCCAAGCGCCTTCTGAACCTCTGCCTTTAAAAGACTGATATTTGTTTGCGCCATATATTTGATAAAGGTTTCGTGACCGCTCGTGTGCAGGCACAGGTTTTTTATGTAATCCCTGTTTTCCCAATAATACAGCGCGCCGTCAAGCAGCGTTTCCCGCCATATATACTTGCCGTCAATTTTGCCCATAATCTGCGCGCTTTCCTGCACATAACTCCACGCAATCAAATCATATTTATCGCTGAAATGGCGATAAAAGGTGGCGGGTGAATAGCCGCAATTATCCACAATATCTTTTACGGTTATCTTCTCAATATTTTTGTGCTCCGCCAGCTCCTTGAAGGACGACGCCAGTATTTCTTTCGTTGTCATTCGTTTCAAACTATCATCTCCGCAAATCCCGATTTGTCGAGTTCATTATAACACACCAACTGTGAAAAGTACAGCCACCGATTTCTCGGTGACTGTAGGTTTTTTATCGCACTCTGCATTTTTTGCAGGGTGCCTTTTTGCCCTAAAGACAAAATAGCACATCTACCACCCCAATAAGAACCTGCTTCGCAGAACCTTGGCGTTCGCACGTCCAAACAATCTTCGCAACAGAAAGAATTTGCGAGCAAATCCTTTAAGTGTTACTGCGTTTGTTTCTCCTTTTCCCCAAAAAGTTCTCTGCGAAATACTTTTTGGGGACCCTGTATATTGCTCGGCTAATGCACACTTGCATTTTCGATAGCACATTTTTTGTTTTGTATCATTTATGTTGTGAGCAGACAAGAAAGAACGACACATTTGATACATTCAAATGTGTCGTTCTTTCAATTAAATCCACCTTTACAGGTGGATGAAATCCTCACAAAACTCGGATGAAATCACTGCGTGATGAAATCCGCCGAGGCGGATGGTGGATTTGCAGCCGAGCGAAGCGAACGCCAAGCTTCCGGGTACCAACTCCAAATCTTTGATTTGGCAAGTTGGTCGGGTTCTTCTTTCATCCAAAATGCGTGCATTTTGGATTTCATCGGGCAAAGCCCGATTTCATCTTTTGCTCTACAAAAGATTTCATTCTATTCGCCACCCATTGGAAAATCGGGCAAAAATCGGCGTTTTGGATGCTTGTTTTTTGTGGCCTTAAAAAACCTAAATGGTTCTGTGTTGTCTGTTATGTTGTTCTCCCCTTGCCGCTTGCGCTCCACGGTGAGAAGCAGTTGACTTCTGAAATGGTTTTACAGGTCCTGATGCGCACAAAACAGTTGGTGTTTGCCTTCAAACGCTTACCCGCCCTGTCGGGCTTGTATGCCGATACCGATAATGGGCAAAACAAAGCCTAAGACCACGAACACAATGCCGCAAATGAGAATCACAGTGAAGGTCTTGTTTTTTTCACCGTAGTGAAACTCTTGCGCCTCTGCCGGGTTTTTCGGGTTGTACCAAATGGTACAAGGGTCGCCGACTTTGTCCACCTGTGAATTATATGCGGTGGATTTGAGTTGATAGGCGACTCCATTCACGCAGTAAGAATAATACTTCATATCCGGCAGAGAGCCTTTGGAATTATACCGCGCTTATTCTTTCTCTTGCCTATCGGATAGCAGATAAGAAGTATCACCCCTAAAAGAAAAGAAGCGAAACCTGCCATTGCCATGATGCATTACCTCCTTAACTGATTTTGATGAATCCTTGCCTGTTAACCCGATTATACTACAACCGTGTTTATTTCACAAGGCACGAAGCGCATTTTGCCCCGCAGCACGCCGCAAAGCGCCGGCTGTTGCTATTAGAGAACAGATGTGGTAAAATAGAAAATACAGTAAAAAAACACAAATAAAGAACGGGAGAAACGAAGATGATGATATATACACCACACACAAAAAAAGCACTCAAACTCTGCTTTCAAGCCCACAAGGGACAAACCGATAAAGGCGATGCGCCCTATGTCTTTCACGCATTTCATCTTGCCGAACAGATGACAGAGGAAAGCGCGATTATAGTCGCCCTTTTGCATGATGTTGCGGAAGACTCCGCTTTTGGTCTGAAGGTACTTGAAAAGCAGGGCTTTTCTAAAGAAGTGATGGATGCTTTGCATGCATTGAAACACAAAAAATCCGTTCCGTACATGAAGTACATTTCCGGCATCAAACGAAACGCTCTCGCGCGCCAAGTAAAGCTTGCCGACTTGAAGCACAACAGCGACTTGTCAAGGCTCAATGAGATTACGGATAAAGATAAGAAACGCAGAATCAAATACCAGATTGCCATCGCTTTGCTCGAAGAGGAAAAGTATGACAGTGTATTGGATTGTGTGGAAAAGAAAATCCCCCTGGATAACGAGCGCTTATGTTTCTTCACCGTGCGCTACAGGGGCGATACCATTGAAAAAGCGAGCTTCGATATCGAGTATGCTCACGATGAGCATTACGAATTAATCGGCAGATATTTCGAAAAGCTGATAAGCGATTATGAAACCGAGGACAAATGTGCCTATGAAATGATAGCCGAAGAAATCTTTGAAAACGGCTATTTGTCCTTTACAACCAAACTGACCAATCAGTATTTTGCAAAACTGTACAGTTATTAATCAGGCAGAAAAAGACACCCGCATGCGGGTGTCAGACTGTCGAAAAAGTGGCTGAAACCACGCGACTATTTATCATTCTTATAATATCATTTTATTTTTAAATTGTATTAAATTATTCTTTATAGATAAGTAATTTGAAGCATAATATTACAAAATCGCCGTAGATACGGCGATTTTGCGTTTTTGCCAATCTCTGCTTGCGGTACCATCGTACAGCTCAGCGCAGAGATTGGCAAATTTCATCTCACTCTTTCAACATCTGTCAGCGTGTAGAAAAACAAGTTTTTCTACACGCTGA
>JAFRLX010000068.1 GCA_017430965.1 Clostridia bacterium
AAGCATAATATTACGAAATCGCCGTAAATACGGCGATTTTGCGTTTTTGCCAATCTCTGCTTGCGGTACCATCGTACAGCTCAGCGCAGAGATTGGCAAATTTCATCTCACTCTTTCAACATCTGTCAGCGTGTAGAAAAATAAGTTTTTCTACACGCTGCAGAACTGCCTCAAAGAGGCAGTTCTTTTTTGCGCAGGCAAACGCATAATGAGGTTTTATCACTTTCCGAAAGATTGCACTGTAAGCGTTTTCTATGCTATAATAAAGGAAATCAGGAGACAGAGTATGGATATCAAGCAGTTTTTTCAACAGCACAAAAAAGTCGCTGTGGCGTTTTCCGGCGGCGTGGATTCCGCGGTGCTTTTTATGCTTGCCGTCACATATGCCGAAAGTGTCAAAGCCTACTATGTGCATTCGCAGTTTCAGCCTGCCTTTGAGCGGGAGGATGCGATCACTGTTGCGCGGCAATTAGGGGTGGAGTTGGAAATTATAGAACTCGACATTTTGGCAGATTCTGTGATTGCCGCCAACCCTGCCGACAGGTGCTATTACTGCAAAAAGCGCATTTTTAGCGCCATCCTTGCCGCGGCACAGCAAGCCGGTTTTACAACCGTGGCGGAGGGCACCAATGCTTCCGATGCGATCGGCGATCGCCCGGGTTTTCGGGCACTGCAGGAGTGCGGCGTGCTGTCTCCTTTGCGTCTATGCGGGCTGGACAAGGCGCACATTCGCGCCATTGCGGCAGCCAACAATCTTCCGGTAGCGCACAAGCCTTCTTATGCCTGTCTGGCAACCAGGATTCCCGCCGGAACGCGCATCACCCGGCAGCTGCTGCAAACCACCGAACTTGCGGAGGATGCTTTGCGGGCGCGTGGTTTTCGCAATTTTCGCATTCGATATTGCGAGGGTGCGGCAAAGCTGGAGCTGGGCAAACAGGAGTGGGAACGCTTGAGCGTATGCCGCGCAGAGGTGGAAGCGCTGATTTTAAACTATTATGATGACATTCTCTTTGATGAGAGGGAAAGAGCTTATGAATAAAGAAGAATTAAGAGAACTGTTGGAAGCGGTCTCGCAGGGTGAGCTTTCGGTGGATACGGCGCTGACCAAGCTCAAGCTGCAGCCCTATGAGGATTTGGGCTTCGCTAAGATAGATACCCACCGCGGCATTCGGCAAGGTGCAGAAGAAGTTATTTTTGCACAGGGGAAAACAGTGCAGCAGTTGCTCGGCATTACAACCCATATGCTTGACAATGCGGCGGACAGTGTGCTCCTTACCCGCCTTTCGGCGCAGCAAGCGCAGGCGCTTCGGCAGAGTGTAAAGCTGTTTTATGATGAAAGCGCGCACATCGGCATTGCCGGGGAGCGGCCGCAAAACAAGAACATCGGCAATATTGTGATTGCCACCGGCGGCACCGGCGATATTCCGGTTGCCGAAGAAGCGGCGCTTACCGCAGAGTATTACGGCAATCGGGTCACGCGGTTGTACGATGTCGGCGTAGCAGGGGTGCACCGCTTGCTGGACAATGCCGAGACGATTGCGGGCGCCAAAGTAATCATTGCGGTTGCCGGCATGGAGGGTGCGCTGGCGAGTGTTATCGGCGGCATGGCGGACTGCCCTGTCATTGCCGTGCCGACAAGTGTCGGCTACGGTGCAAGCTTTCACGGGCTTTCGGCACTGCTTTCCATGCTCAATTCCTGCGCCTGCGGAGTGAGCGTGGTCAACATTGATAACGGCTTCGGCGCCGGATATTTAGCCGGCATGATCAATAAAATGCAGGAGAGAGTATGAATCTTTATTTTGAATGCAATATGGGCGCTGCGGGAGATATGATTGCTTCCGCACTTATCGACTTGTTTGAGGACAAGCAGGCAGTTGTGCAGCAGCTCAATGCAATGGGACTTCCCGATACCGTGTTTTCTTTGGAAGACACAGAGCAATGCGGCATTTCCTGCACACACCTGTCGGTCAAAATCGGCGGCAAAGCCGAACAGCCCGAAGACCACCACACGGCACATGCGCCGCACAGAAGCCTCCGAGAGGTTTTTGCCGTCATAGAGGCGGCGGCAGTGAGTGAAGAAGTGAAGGCGCACAGTAAAGCCGTTTATCGGCGGATTGCGGATGCAGAAGCAAAAGCTCACGGCATGCCGGTGAGCGAAATTCATTTTCACGAGCTTGGGATGCGCGATGCGATTGCCGATGTCACCGCGTGTGCTTTTTTGATTGAGAAACTCCATCCGGAAAAAGTTATTTGTTCGCCGATTAATATCGGCAACGGCAGTGTACACTGTGCCCATGGTGTTTTGCCGGTGCCGGCACCCGCGACTGCCAATTTGTTAAGCGGCGTGCCTTACTATAAAAGTGATATTCAAACAGAGCTTTGCACACCGACCGGTGCCGCCATTCTCACGCACTTCGCACAAGAGTTTAGCGCGGCTGCGCAGTTTGCAGCGGTAAAGAAAATCGGCATCGGTGCCGGCACAAAAGTGCTGGAGCAAGCGAATTTGCTGCGGGTGTTTGCCTTTGAGGACAGCGGGATTGCAGAGCTTTCCTGCAATATTGATGACATGACCGGTGAGGAGGCGGGTTTCGCCGCCGAACAAATGCTCGCGCAGGGTGCGCTGGATTGCTTTATCACCCCGGCGCTGATGAAAAAAGGGCGGCCGGCTTACCTGTTTTGCGTGATTTGCAAGGCAGAGGAAGCCGAGCGGTTTGCAAGGCTGATTTTTAAGCACACGACCACAATCGGAATTCGAAAATACACCCCCTCCCGCTATACGCTTGACAGGGTTCTTTGCGAAGAAAGCGGTGTGCATATCAAGCGCTCGGAGGGCTATGGCAGTGCAAAGCAAAAGATTGAATTTGAGGACATAAAAAAACTGGCGCTGGAAAGAGACCTCTCCGTTTTTGAAGCGCGCAAGGCGCTGGAGAAACAGGGGGATTGTGAAAAGTAAAGAGGTGATACAATGGCAGAGTATTTCGGAAAAAATACACCGAAGCTGGGCTTCGGATTGATGCGCTTACCCAAGAGAGGTATCGGCATTGATATTGAGCAGGTCAAGGAAATGGTGGACCTGTTTATCGCTGCGGGATTTACCTATTTTGACACGGCGTATTTGTACCTCGGCAGCGAGGCAGCGACAAAAAAAGCGCTCGTTGAGCGCTACGAGCGCGAAGCGTTTACACTGGCGAGCAAAATCAATGCAAGTGTTGCGCCAACGGAAAAATTTGCAAAAAAAGAGTTTTTTACCAGTCTTGAGCGCACAGGTGCGGGGTATTTTGACTATTACCTGCTGCATGCCATCATGGAAAACAATTACGCCAAATATGAGAAATTTCACCTTTGGGATTTTGTCAAAGAGCAAAAGCAAAAAGGGCTCATTAAGCATTACGGCTTTTCTTTCCACGCAGGACCGCAGCTGCTCGACCGGCTGCTTACCAAGCATCCGGAGGTTGAGTTTGTGCAGTTGCAGCTCAATTATGCGGACTGGGAGAATAAAAAAGTTACTGCCAGGGAGAACTACGAGGTTGCGCGCAAGCACGGGAAATCCATTGTGATTATGGAGCCGGTAAAAGGCGGCTCTCTTGCAAAGCCCGGCAAAGAAATTGAACAACTGTTTAAGGCATATGCGCCGGAGATGTCCCCGGCTTCGTGGGCGATACGCTTTGCCGCTTCGCTGGATGGGGTTGTGACCGTGCTTTCCGGCATGTCCAATTTGGCGCAGATGAAGGATAACCTTTCCTACATGAAAGCGTTTGAACCGCTCAATTCGCAAGAGCAGGAAATCATTCGGCAGGCACAGCGCATCCTCGGCAAGTCGGCAACCATCCCCTGCACGGCATGCCGCTATTGTGTGGAAGGGTGCCCGGCGCAGATTCCGATTCCCGATGTTTTTGCGGCGCTCAATTTGCAGCTTGGCAACGGGCAGCTGGAGAGCGCGAAGCAAGCTTATGGTGCTGCGGTGCAGCCGGGGCACCGGGCTTCGGATTGCGTGCGGTGTCGCCGCTGTAAGAATATTTGTCCGCAGCACATCGCTATCACGGAGTGCTTGGCAAACGCCGCCGCAGCATTGGAATAACGATAAAAAATAAGGGCTGTCTCGACAGCCCTTATTTTTATGTATTGTCTTTTTTCAGGCTGAACCAAAAATCGGAGCCCTTTCCCGGTGTGGAGGTAACGCCGTAGGCGGCATCATGCGCATCAAGAATTTGCTTGACAATGGAAAGCCCGAGCCCGCTGCCTGCTTGTGCGCGGCGGTGGTTTTTATCTACTTTATAGTATCTGTCCCAAATATAGGGAAGCTTATCCTCCGGAATGCCTTCACCGGAATCGATAATATGCACCGTATAGTCTCCCCCCTGCTCGGTGAGGGTGATGCGCACGGTTTTATCCTCTCCGGTGTAAGTGACAGCGTTATTAATCAAGTTATAAATCACGCGCGAGAGCATATTGCGGTCTGCCAAAACCGGCGCGGCGGCAGCGGCGCTTTCAAATAAGAGTTTGTAGTTCTTTTGCTCGATAAGTTTATTATAGCGCGGAATAATGCTTTGTATGCACTGTACCAAATCCACCGATTCTTTATTGACCTGCTGCACGCCTGCCGACAGCTTTGAAATGTCCAGCACATCGTTGACCAGGTCGCTCATGCGGGTGGATTCATCAATAATCACCTGCAGGTTTTCATCGGTCACTTCGCCCGGGAGGTCGCGCATGACCTCAGCATAGCCGGAAATGAGAGTGAGCGGCGTTCTTAAATCGTGAGAAATGTTTGCGACCAATTCCTTTTGCAGGTTGTCCATTTTGCCAAGCTCGGTTTTGGCATAGTTGAGGCTGTCGGAGAGTTCGTCCAGCTCCGTAACGCCGGTCGGCTCAAATTCCACCGAGTAATCACCGGTCGCCAAAACTTTTGCCTTTTCGCCAATCCGCTTTATCGGTTTGCTCAGGCGCGCCGAGAGCAGGAAGGCAGCAAGCAGGGAACCGAGAACTGTCACGGCGGTGACAACGATTAAAATCACGCGCAGCGTGGTAATGACACTGTCCACCGGTGTAATGGTCGTGTTAACGAGCACGGTGTAGTATCCGCCGGCATTATCCGAGACAAGGTGCACGGCGAGGAAGGAAGTCATTTCCGGGCGCGTTTTTTTGTCGGCTTTTGAAGCTGTATCGTTTGAGCCCTCTAAGCGAAAGCCGTCAAAATACTCGGTATAGCTCCCGCCGTTTTGGCTGGCCTTTTCATAGAAGTAAGTCAGCTCACTCTCGGGAATATTGTTAAAAAGAGAGCGCGTTTGTTTGTCGGCGCCGTTGTAAACGGTTTGGAAATCGGCGTCCACAACGCGGATGTTGATATCGTAGCGGGTGCTCAGAGAGGCAATGGTGTATTCAATATCTTCATCGTAAAGCCGGTCGGCAACGCTCTGTGCCGCTTTTTTGGTTTCATAGACCTTGACTGTGCGGTAAAAGCTGTTGAGAAAAACCGTTTGGCACAGCCACAGCAGCAGCAAAATCACTGCCGAAACCGCACAAAATGCCGCAAAAAAGCGCCATTTGAGTGAAAGCTTTCTTTTCTTAGTCTTCAAAGCGATACCCTACCCCTCTTAGTGTCACAATGCAGTCGCGAAAGTCGCCCAGGCTTTTTCGCAGCAGTTTAATGTGGGTGTCGAGTGTTCTGTCATCTCCGTAAAAATCATAGCCCCATACGGCGGAGAGAATGCTTTCTCTTGTCAGCGCAATCCCTTTGTTGGAAATAAAGTAGGAGAGCAGTTCAAATTCCTTGGGAGTCAGGTCCACGGGCTTGCCGCCGATGCTCACGCTGTGCGCGGTAAAATCCACTTTTAAGTCACCGTTTTCATACACATTGCGCTCCTGCTGTACGGCAACCGCGCGGTTGCTGCGGGCAAGCACGGCGGCAATGCGCATCATCAGTTCCTTGCCGGAAAAGGGCTTGGTAACATAGTCATCAATCCCAAGCTCGAAGCCGTGAATTTTGTCATATTCCTCACCCCGTGCCGAGAGCATAATGACCGGCACATCCGAGTTTTTGCGGATTTCTTTGACTGCCGAAAAGCCGTCCAGCTCCGGCATCATAATGTCCATGATAACTATATCGTAAGGTGTTTGGCGGCAGCGAATCACCGCTTCCATACCGTCAGCCGCTTCATCGCTCTCATAACCTTCAAAATCCGCATATTTCTTGACCAGCAGGCGAATCGCCGGCTCATCATCTACAATCAAAAGTTTCATAAGGTTCCTTCCTTTAATGATTTACTACTATTATAATACAGAAACAATGTGAAAACAATCTGAAAAATGCTTGAAGTTTTACAAAACTCGCTCGTTTCGCGGTTTGACTTTGTGCGCCGGCGTGTGCTACAATGCTTAGCATGGATGAGATTACGATTATTTATTCCAACCGAAAAACGCTTTGCTTGGAAGTTGACCCGCAAAAGGGTGTGATTGTGCGCGCTCCCAAGCGCGCCGGCAAAAAAGAAATCCAAGCCTTTGTGCTGGCGCACAGTGCTTGGATAGAAAAGGCAACGCAGCGCGTTGCCGAGCGCCAAAGCCGCTTGCCGCAGTACCCCGAGAGCGCAGAGGAAATTGCCGCGCTTAAGCAGCGGGCAGCCGCTGTGATTGCGCCCAAGGTGGAGCAGTATGCAGCGCTGCTCGGTGTCACACCGACCAAGGTTTCAATCACAAGCGCCAAAAAGCGTTTCGGCTCCTGTTCGGGCAAAGATGCACTCAATTTTTCCTGTTTTTTAATGCTCTATTCCGAGAAGGCAATCGATTATGTGGTGGTGCACGAGCTCTGCCACATTGTGCACAAAAACCACTCTAAGGCGTTTTATGCTTTGGTGGCTTCCGTGATGCCCGATTATCGGCAGGCAGAGCGGGAATTGAAGGGAAGGCAGGCGCAGTAAGCGGTCATTGCCTGCCGGCAGCGGTATTCCTGCTTTTGCGCGTGCATAACAATACAGCACAGCTGCCTCCCGCCACCAGCGCACACAGCATATCGCAAAAGGTGTCGTAGGCGTTTTGGAGCAAGCCTTCCACCGTGCCGAAGCTGAGCGCCAAGTTTTCTTTAATCGCGCCGGTTGCCGCCTGCTTTGCAGAGAAAAATCCCAACTCCCCCAGCATGGCGCGCAGAGAGAAAGCGGTATTTCTGAGCATATGGAAGGCAACAAATTCATACATTTCCCACAGCCCCGCCAGCGCAGCGGTCACCAGCAGTGCCGCAAGCACAAAGCCGCGCCCGGAAAGGGCTGTGTTTTTTACTGCCGCAAAATCCCGCAGCGCACACACACAAAGCACACCGCTGAGCAGGTGTACCGCTACATCATAATAGAGAAAGCGCTCGAAAAAGGCAAACACCGAGCCTAAAATGGCGGCAATAAAAAGAAAAATCGCAAATAGCAGCGCGGAAGCGCTCTGCCCCAGGTGCAGCGCGCGCGGCAAAAAGCAAAGCGCAAACACGGCGGCGCACTGCACCGCCTTCAACAGCATTGCGCTGTCTTTCGTGCGCCCGAATAACAGCGCAAAGCAAAAAAACAGCACTGCCGCCAATATTTTCAGCAGCAGTAAGGCTTGGCGCGCCGCCGGCACGGTTTGCTTTGAGAAAGAAAAAGAGAGTATCATAGCTTTATTTTTTACCGAAAAAAGCTTTTCATCAATGTAAAAAAATGCTTTTTTTACCGCCTTGCCGCCTTCTTCGCAGATTTGCTATTGAAAAATGCGCGGTTTATCTATATAATATAAGAGAATATATTGAAGTTACTATTGAAAGGAGTACTACAATGACCATTTCACAAGAAGTACAAAATATGTGCCCCGTAGCGCAAGGCGTGGCTCACGGTGCTGCTCCGATTCCGGAGGAAGCAAATTGGGTGCAGGCTAAGCAGATTAGTGACATTTCCGGCTTTACCCATGGTGTGGGCTGGTGTGCTCCGCAGCAGGGCGCGTGCAAGTTAACCTTAAATGTTAAAGAAGGCGTGATTCAAGAAGCATTGGTGGAAACCCTCGGCTGCTCCGGTATGACTCACTCCGCAGCAATGGCTTCGGAAATCCTTCCCGGAAGAACCATTTTGGAAGCGCTCAACACAGACCTTGTTTGTGATGCTATCAACACGGCGATGAGAGAGCTGTTTTTACAGATTGTTTACGGCAGAACACAATCCGCTTTTTCCGAGGATGGTTTGGCAATCGGCGCCGGTCTTGAAGACCTCGGCAAGGGCTTGAGAAGCCAGGTCGGCACCCTCTACGGCACCCTCGAAAAGGGTCCGCGCTATCTGGAAATGGCAGAAGGCTACATCACCAACATTGCGCTCAATGAAGAAAATGAAATCATCGGTTACAAGTACATCAATTTCGGAAAAATGATGGACTTCATCAAAGCAGGTGACGATGCGAATGTTGCTATGGAAAAGGCTTCGGGTCAGTACGGCAGAGTTGACGATGCTGCAAGACTTATCGACCCGAGAAAAGAGTAAGAGATAGGAGGATTTGACAATGGCTTTATTTGAATCATATGAAAGAAGAGAAAAGCAAATCCTTGCTGTTCTCGAAAAGTACGATATTAAATCAATCGAAGAGTGCAGAGAAATCTGCGAGGCTAAGGGCTTTGACCCATACAAAATCACAGAGGGTATTCAGCCAATCTGTTTTGAAAACGCCAAGTGGGCATACACCGTCGGCTGCGCTATCGCTGTTAAGAAAGGCGCTGCCAGAGCGGCAGATGCTGCTGCGGCAATTGGCGAAGGCTTGCAGGCATTCTGCATTCCCGGCTCCGTCGCTGACCAGAGAAAGGTCGGCCTCGGTCACGGCAACCTCGGCAAAATGCTCTTGGAAGATGACACCGAATGCTTTGCATTCTTAGCAGGTCACGAATCTTTCGCAGCTGCCGAAGGCGCTATCGGCATTGCCGAGAAGGCAAACAAAGTGCGCCAAAAGCCCTTGAGAGTTATCCTCAACGGTCTTGGTAAAGATGCAGCGCAGATTATTGCCAGAATCAACGGTTTTACTTATGTCGAAACCAAAATGAATTACTACACCGGCGAGGTGGAGGAAGTCTTCCGCAAGGCTTATTCCAACGGCTTGCGCGCCAAGGTTAACTGCTATGGCGCTAACGATGTAACAGAGGGTGTTGCCATTATGTGGAAGGAAGGCGTTGACGTTTCCATCACAGGTAACTCCACCAACCCGACCCGCTTCCAGCACCCCGTTGCAGGTACATACAAGAAGGAATGTGTTGAAAAGGGCAAGAAGTACTTCTCTGTCGCTTCCGGCGGCGGCACCGGCAGAACCCTGCACCCGGATAACATGGCAGCAGGCCCCGCTTCCTACGGCATGACCGACACCATGGGCAGAATGCACAGCGATGCACAGTTTGCAGGCTCCTCCTCCGTTCCCGCTCACGTGGAAATGATGGGCCTTATCGGCATGGGTAATAACCCCATGGTCGGCGCGACCGTTGCTTGCGCAGTGGCAGTTGAAGAAGCATTAGGTAAGTAATCATATTAAAACCATAAAAAAAGGGCTATCCTTTGGGGCACCCTAAATAAAGAGGGATAGGTTTTTGCGTTGTTCTTTCATCCGCCTAAGCGATAAAAAATCCCTTGAATACGGCAAGTATGCAAAGAATTTTTTCTCACTTATCCGAATAAAATAACTTAGCAAAAACTGCG
>JAFRLX010000069.1 GCA_017430965.1 Clostridia bacterium
AGCACCTCACAACCTATATTTTTGTGCAAGAAGAAGGCAAAAGCAGCCCATAAGGCTGACGCCTATGGGGTGCTTTTAACGCACTTGTTGTGCGAAAAGGTAGAATTGTGAGGCAAAACCTTCTTTTCGCCACTCTCCGTATTGAGGGTGCCCCAAACGCCCTCTTTTTTTAAAAGTCGGGAAGCCTGCAGCGGCGCAGCCGGGAGGCAACCGCTGCAGGCGCTATTTTCGCTTATTAAAACACTTTAATATAAAAAAAAGAAAAATAATCAAAATTTTTGTTGACAAGCGACCTTCATTGTGGTAAACTATGCGTACCTCGAAGAAGGGGCTTTTTTCTTGTAGCCTGTTTTTTGAGGTAGGCAAACGCGATACAGGCAACTGTATCATCAAAAATTTATTCCGTAAAACGGGAGGTGCCGCGAAATGCAAACAAAAATTGTTTTGGCTTGCACAGAATGTAAGCAAAGAAACTACGACAAGTACAAAAACAAGAAAAACACTCCGGATCGCTTGGAGATGAAAAAGTATTGCAGATTTTGCAAGAAACACACTCTCCACCGCGAAACTAAGTAATTGAAGGAGGATTAGCAATGGCTAAGGAAACAGAAAAGAAGGTAACCGAAAAGAAATCTTCTAAGAAAACCAAAAAGCCCAACAAAATTGCTACCTGGTTCAAAGGCTTTTGGAGTGAAATCAAAAGGATTGTTTGGCCCGATGGCAAAACCGTGTTCAGAAACACGATTATCGTTATCGTGGTTGTGGCGATTGCAGCAGCAGTGATTTACCTGTTCGACCAGGGTATGTCCTTAGGTCTCAAAGGTGTAAAATCTCTTGCCGGTGAAACCACCACTACCGCTGCTGAGGACAGCTCCGATGCCCAAACATCCGAAGAAGCTCTCTCAGAGGTTGCTACTGAGGCTCAGCCGGAAACGAAGGCAGAAACTGCCGAATAATTCTCTACAAGGAGGTATTTATGGCAGAGCAAGCAAAGTGGTATGTTGTGCATACCTACTCGGGTTATGAAAACAAGGTTGCCACCAACATCGAAAAGGTGGTAGACAACCGCGGTCTGCGCGACTTAATCCCGGAGGTGAAGGTTCCTACCGAAACCGTTACCGAGATTAAGGACGACCAGGTCAAAGAGGTGGAGCGCAAGCTGTTCCCCGGTTACGTTATGGTCAAAATGGTCATGAACGATGACACCTGGTACATCGTGCGCAACATCAGAGGTTGTACAGGTTTTGTAGGCCCCGGAAGCAAGCCCGTTCCGCTTACCGAAGAAGAAGTGGCGCGCATGGGCGTTGAGAGCAAAGTTGTTGAAGTCAACTTCGCCGTTGGCGATACCGTGAATGTGATTGACGGTACAATGGTCGGCTTCAGCGGTAAGGTTGTCGAAATTGATGTGGAAAATAACTTTGTAAAAGTTATCATTTCCATGTTCGGCAGAGAAACTCCGGTGGAGTTTCAACTCAATCAGCTTGAATTAGCCAAGAGTGATGACTAATCAGGCAAACAGTTCAAACAATAGCGTAAACACGCTGACGGAACGCAAGTTCCTTGTGGGAGGGTTTATCGCAATCGGTACTCCCGCCACTACCACGAATTATGGAGGTGCTATAAAATGGCTCAAAAAGTTGTAGGCTTAATTAAGCTTCAGATTCCGGCAGGCAAGGCAACCCCGGCTCCCCCGGTAGGTCCTGCTCTTGGCCAGCACGGTGTGAACATCGTAGCTTTCACAAAGGATTTCAACGAACGCACAAAGAATGATATCGGTTTGCTCATTCCTGTGGTAATCACAGTCTATGAAGACCGCTCTTTCACCTTTATTACCAAGACTCCGCCCGCAGCGGTGTTGATTAAAAAGGCGTGCGGCATTGAAACTGCTTCCGGCGAACCGAACAAGACCAAGGTCGCTTCTATCACCAAAGAGCAGATTCAAAAAATCGCTGAAACCAAAATGCCTGACTTAAATGCTGCTAATTTGGAATCCGCTATGTCGATGATTGAAGGCACGGCGCGCAGCATGGGCATTACCGTTGCCGAGTAACGGTATTCTACTAACGGTAATTAAGTTTTTAATAATATACTCTCAGGTCACATCAGGTGACTGATAGTGGGAGGATAAATCCGATTAACCACTTTATGGAGGAAAACAAATGAAACATGGTAAGAAATATGTCGAAAGCGCAAAGCTGGTCGACAGAACAAAATTATATGATTGTGACGAAGCTCTGGACACTGTGATTAAGGCAGCTACCGCAAAGTTTGATGAAACGGTGGAAGCGCATATCAGATTGGGTGTTGACTCTCGTCACGCAGACCAACAGGTTAGAGGCGCGGTTGTGCTTCCTCACGGTACCGGTAAGGATGTCAGAGTTGTGGTATTCTGCCGCCGTGATGATCAGGTAGAGGCTGCTAAGGCTGCCGGTGCTATCGAAGCAGGTGCAGATGACCTCGTTGCCAAAATCCAAAGCGGTTGGACCGATTTCGATGTTGCCGTTGCTTCACCGGATATGATGGGTCTTGTCGGTCGCTTGGGTAAAATCCTCGGTCCCCGCGGTTTAATGCCCAACCCCAAGGCAGGCACCGTATCTCCCGATGTCGGTAAGGCTGTTGAAGAAGCAAGAGCCGGTAAGATTGAATACAGATTGGACAAAACCAACATTATTCACTGCCCCATCGGCAAGGTTTCTTTCGGTACCGAAAAGCTTTTGGTGAACCTGAACACTTTGTTGGACGCTGTAATTGCAGCGCGCCCGGCAGTGCTCAAAGGCCAGTATATCAAATCCTGTGCAGTGGCTTCCACTATGGGCCCCGGCGTTCGTTGTAACCCGAACAAGCTCGGCACTAAGGCTGCTGCAGCGGAATAATCACATTTTGGTGTTGACACGGCTTTTGCCGTGTGATACAATACATCTGTTCTACCAAAGACAGTAGGTGAGCAATCGTAAAACCTTCGGGTTGCCTACCGAGGATGAGCATACACTTAATAATTATTATGAGTATGTCTGCTTTCCTCGCTCTTTGAGGAAAGCATTTCTTTTGTAGATCAAGAAAACAAGAGAGGAGAAATTAGATTGGCAAGCGAAAAAATACTTGAACTCAAAAAGCAACAAGTTGCCGAAGTGACCGAGTGGTTCAAGGGTTCTATTGCAGGCGTTGTAGTGGATTACAAAGGCATCAGTGTTGAAGACGACACAAAGCTGCGTAAAGAACTGCGCGAAGCAAATGTGCGCTATGTTGTTATCAAGAACACCGTTCTTCGCAGAGCAGCAGAGAATGCCGAGTTGAGTGAGCTCAACGACATTTTCAAGGGCACAACCGCTATCGCTTTCAGTGAAGATGACTACACTGCCGCTGCAAGAATTCTCGGCAAGTATGCAAAATCCGTAGATTCCTTCTCCATCAAGGGCGGATTTATGGATGGTTCCGTTGTGGACCTTGCAACCGTTGAAAAGCTCGCTACACTTCCCACCAGAGAAGTACTGCTTTCCATGCTTTGCAATGTGCTTAATGCACCGATTGCGAAACTGGCAAGAGCAATTCAGGCAGTTGCAGACAAGGGCGGCGAAGCCGCTCCGGCTGAAGAAGCTAAGGCTGAAGAGGCTCCCGCTGAGGAAGCTGCAGCCGAAGAAGCTCCCGCAGCAGAAGAAGCTCCCGCAGCAGAAGAAGCTCCCGCCGAGGAAGCTCCTGCTGAGGAAACCCCTGCAGAATAAAATGCAGGAAAACGAAATTTTGAAAATTTACGACTTTATTTTGGAGGTAATGTAAAATGGCATCTGAAAAGATTACAGCTATGATTGAAGAAATCAAAACTCTTACAGTGATTGAATTATCTGACCTTGTCAGCGCTATCGAAGAAGAATTCGGCGTTACAGCTGCAGCAGCAGTTGCAGTAGCAGGCCCCGCAGCAGGCGGCGAAGCAGCAGAAGAAAAGAGCAACTTTGATGTTGTTCTTGCTGATGTTGGCGCAACCAAGATTAAGGTTATTAAGGTAGTGCGCGAGATTACCGGTCTCGGCCTTGCTGAAGCAAAAGCACTTGTTGACAGCGCTCCCGCTCCGATTAAAGAAGCTGTTCCCACTGCTGAGGCTGAGGAAATGAAAGCAAAACTTGAAGAAGTCGGCGCTAAGATTGAACTCAAATAATTTAATTTTTTCTCGAAATAAAGGTTGCCTTCGGGCAGCCTTTGTTTTTTGGTTTTCTATGCCGGTCTCGGTCTTGCTGAAGCAAAAGCACTTGTTGACAGCGCTCCCGCTCCGATTAAAGAAGCTGTTCCCACTGCTGAGGCTGAGGAAAGTCTTATATTTTACGAGAAGCTATTGGTTTATTTTGCCTGCTTTCACCCATCTTGACAATTTAAAAATATACCAATACACAAAGTATTCCTATATTTTAAAATTGCCAATCTGAGCAAAATCAAACAAAATCAACTGCAAGCACCTTTTGCAAAGGCAACAGCTTCCCATAAAATATAAGACAAAGCAAAACTTGAAGAAGTCGGCGCTAAGATTGAACTCAAATAATTTAATTTTTTCTCGAAATAAAGGTTGCCTTCGGGCAGCCTTTGTTTTTTGGTTTTCTATGCCGCTATCTGCAAAATCTCGTTGACTATTGCGGCGAATTGTGGCATTATATAATAAAGATTTATAGCACTATAAAAAAGAACATTTTGGGAGAATGACTATGAAAAACAATAACAAAGAACCCTATGTTCCCATTACAGAGGATCAGGCGGATAATGAGCTTTTAGAAGCGTATGAGGCACAGTTGGCAGAAAAGAAAAAAGCTGCCGCTCAGCCGCAAATCATCATGGGTCCTGCGCAATCGCAGCAACAGCCGCAGCAGCAGCGGCAGGCACCGGCACAGCAGCCGGCGCAAAGGCAGGCAGCCCCGCGCAGCGGGAGCAACCCGCAGGTGATTATGGGTCCGGCACAGATGCAGCAGGCGCAGAACAGGCAAAATGCGGCTGCACAACCGCCGCACACACCCGGTAATCCGCAGCCGCCGCAATCGGAAGAACCACTGTACAAAAAATGGTGGTTTTGGCTCATTATCGGCGTTGTTGTTGTAGCGATTATTGTGGCGATTGTCATTGGTGTCAGCTCAAAAGGGAAGGACAAAACAAGCTCCAAGGCTTCCACTTCCGTGAGCACAAGTGCCTCCACTACCGCGCAGAGCAGTACAAAAAAGAGCAGCACGCAGCAGAGCACACAATCGAGCAGCAGTACGCAGCAGAGCACAAAACAAACGACCAGCCAAAAGCAGACAACTACCGGCGAAGATGAGGACGACAAGCAGGCACGCTATTCTCACGCACTTGTAGAGGCCAAAGAGCTCAAAAACGAAGAGCATTGCTCCAGGCAGATGATTTATAACCGCCTGGAAAGCGGCGGCACCAAGCAGGATGCAATCGAGTATGCGCTTGATAATATCGGCTCGGATTATAAGGGAAATGCCCGCATTAAAGCAAATGAATATGCAGCAGAGGGCAACGACAGAGATGCTATTGAAAACATCCTGATTAATAACGACCTCTTTACCGAGGAAGAAGCGGAGTATGCCGTTAAAATCTTTAACTGATACAGCAAGTGCGGTCATTCCGCGAAAAATGACGGCTGCATCGCAGCAAGGTTTTTTATGAATAAGGAGACAAACACATGAAAAAGCTTATTAGTATCGCATTATGTCTTTGCCTATTGTTATGCAGTCTTTGTGTGGCGGGAACCTCCGCTGCTGCCGCCGGCAATGTTGTTGTCAAAGACTATGTGCAAAAAAATGTAAGAAGCTTTGCCGACTTTGTCAAGTCCCATGGTACCTACCGCTCGTACCTTGGCTCCTATGTTTATTTTGAAGACTCCTATTACGATAGCGCAGAGGACATCGAGGTTTCCAATATCTACCTCTATGCCTACCAAGAGGAAGTTGTTTTAAGCTGTATTGTCGACAGTGATGACCCGCAGATAGAGACCACAATGATGCTGTCGATTCCTTATACATATAACAGCAAAGCAACTGTGTATCTCTGTTTTGAGGGTGCTGTTGAGATGGAGGCGACTGCCTCTATCAACCTCCCGAATTATGATGGCACCAACGCAAAATTCAGCTTTGATGGGGACTTTGACAGTGCCGACTATGCATCTCTAAATGAAAATTGTAATTATCTTTTGGAGAATATGCTGGAATACCTTAACGAAACCATTTATGACAATGATTTATCGCCAGTCGGGTTGACAAGCTTCGGCTTTTGTATGTTTTGTCACCATTCGATGGGTTCTTATAAAGACCCTGCCACGCTTGCGGCAAACGGCTTTACCAACAGCAGAATTTGCCGGTATTGCGGGCTCTATAAACAAGGAACCAAGGCAATTGCAAAAATCGGCAGCATTCAGTTGAGCCAAACCGCCTTTTACTATAACGGAAAGGTGCAAACGCCCAAGGTGACGGTTAAAGACAGCAACGGCAAAGTATTAAAATACAAGATTGACTACACACTTGCGCTCTCAAAGGGCAGGAAAAATGTGGGGAAATATGCGGTTGTGGTCACTTTCAAAGGTAACTACAGCGGCAAAAA
The DNA here is from genome assembly GCA_017430965.1 of Clostridia bacterium. GTDB lineage: Bacteria > Bacillota > Clostridia > Oscillospirales > Acutalibacteraceae > RUG714. The sequence continues at coordinate 6,577 of JAFRLX010000069.1, forward strand.
AGTGCTGTATTACACCATCAACCCGGGCAAAACAGCCATCATACAGCTGAGTGCGGCGAAAAAGGCGCTGGGTCTTCGGTGGAAAAAAGTTGGCGGCGTTTCCGGCTATCAAATCCAATATGCCGCGAATGCGTCAATGCGCGGGGCAAAAACCATGAATGTAAAAGGCGCAACCACTTTAAGTAAAACGTTGAAGAATTTAAACAGCGCAAAAACATATTATGTGAGAATGCGCAGCTACAAAGCAACAAGCTTTTGCGGGAAAACAGTGTATGTTTTCTCCGGTTGGAGCGCGCTCAAAGCTGCCAAAGTGAAATAAGGAACAAAACAGAGGTGAGAACGGTGCTCAAAAAGTGCACACTTTTTCTTGTTGTGTTAGGGCTCTTGAGCATGAGTGCCTGCGGCACACGGCCTACACATATTAATTCAGAACAGGAGCAACTGATTTCTGCCGAAATTGAAAATAAAGAAAAAGACGGTTATCATCGCGAAGCAGGCGACCGATTTGCCGAAGCCCACCGCATTTTGGCATGCTGTGAGGGCGATTTAAAAGGAAAGCGCAAAGATGCGTGCATTACCGTGTATTTCTATTATGTGTGCGGCTATTATGCGCCGGACGGTGAAAACCGCAGCGGCTGTGCGATTCCCGCCGCAATGGTACTGTGCCAAAACGGCAGTACATGGGATGTGGAAGAGTTCTGGCAGCCGCGTGACGGAGCGTATTATGATGAAGATTTAAAAGCGACTTTTCCGACAGCGGCTTACTTACAGTTGCCGGATACGGCTGAGGAACATAATGAGCTGGTCGGTTCGCTCGAAAAGGAAATAGAGGAAAAGCTGAAATGAGAAAGAGCTTTCTTGTAGGGGAAAGGGAAATGAAGCAAAAGCAAAGTTGGTTTTTACGCATTCCGGTGCTTTGTGCCGCGGTAGTGGGCGCCATTCTCGGTGCAAGCCTGTTTCATGCGCTCAGAAGCTTTTGGGTGTTCTATGACCCGAACACGTTTTTTTTAGGCGGCAGCATAGGCATTTTTGTGCTCTCTCTTGCCGCAATCGCACTGTTGATTACCCTGTTGGCACTGCGCGTGTATGTGCCGCGTTGGAAGGGGAAAGAGGCACAGCTGCCGAAAGCCATGCGCGTGTGTGCGGTAGTCGGCTTTGTGCTCGCGGCACTGATACTGGTTGCCGTCGTGGTGATTCTTTGTTTCAGCGGCGAAGAAGCGTTTTCCGTTTTTTCGTTATATTTAAAAAAAGATTTACCGCCGGTTTTGATTTTTACGGGGGCGGCAGCGCTGTTTTTACTCATGCCGCTGCTTTCCGGTAAGAAAAAAGCCGTTTTTGCCGGCGTGATGGTTTTGTGCATCGTGTTCTCTTGTGTGCAAACCGTTTTTCCCTTACAACCGTATCGCTTTGTTTCCGCCCCGGTGGTGATGGATACCGGAGAGGAATATGCCGTGGTGTTTGCCACCTCGCAACAAGGTACCGGGTATATTCACTATACCTTTGAGGGGAAAGAATACACGGTATATGCCCAAGAACACGGCAGGCGCATAGGCGACAGGATGATTCACAGCGTGCGCGTGCCGCATGCGCACTTGAAAAACAATGAGTACCAAATCGGCAGCACGCGCGTGATAGAACAATTCGGCTACGGCAGCCGCCTCGGCAAGGACATTCAGTCCGAAACCTACACCTTGCGCGTGAAGGAAGACAAAACACAAAAGCTCTTGGTGGTTTCCGACTGGCACACGCGTGTCAAACAAGCAAAGCAAGCCATCACATATCTGGAGGATTATGATGCGGTTGTCATGCTCGGCGACTCTGCCGGCTCCATGGACTTTGAAGAGCAGGCAGTGCGCTACATTGTGCAGTTTGGCGGCGACATTACCCATGGTGCCATGCCGGTTTACTATGTGCGGGGCAACCACGAGACCAGGGGCGCTTTTGCTGCGCATATGCCGGAATATCTCGGTTACGACAGTTGCTATTACAGAGCACAGCGAGGGGAATATTCTTTCCTGATACTCGACAGCGGCGAGGACAAAGAGGATGCGCATATCGAATATGGCGGGATGGATGAGTACGCCCACCAGCGCTCACAGATGCTGGACTGGTTAAACGAGCAGCAGACCAAGCAAGGGGAGAAGTTTATCGTGTTTTCCCACGATTGGAAAGTCAGTGAGCCGGAACCGGAGGTTTCGCGCGCAGCTTGGGACAAACTGCAGTCACTCGGTGCACGCTTTATGGTCAGCGGGCATTACCATGTGTGTGAGTTTTTGGAAAAAACCAATGAAACGGCAGCGCCGTATCTTACCGCTTATCCCGACATTGCCACCTATATTGACGGCGGTGTCAAAAAGAATGTCGTGACGGTTTCTAAGTTGACCTTGACCGAACAGGGTGTGCGCTTTGAAGCGGCAGACAACCTCGGGCAAAAGGTGATGGACACAACTTTACCCTGGGGGAAATAAAGGTGAGTCCCCGTAACGAAGGTTAGCCCTCAAATCGCATCTTTTTCGCCATAATTGCATTAAAATAGTCGCTTAGGCGTCAGCCTTAAGCGACTATTTTGCTTTATTCTGACAAAAAATCTGCCGATTTTAGGGTG
>JAFRLX010000070.1 GCA_017430965.1 Clostridia bacterium
CATTCACTTTGCCAAGATTTGCGGTTTCAGCAGAAGCGGCGAAAGGAAATGCCGACAAGAGCATCAGCACAGCTAATATAAGCGAGAAAGTCTTTTTACTTAAACCGTTTTTTGATTTCATAATCATCCTTTCTCTGCAAACAAAAAAGAGGCAAGATTTTTTCTCGCCTCTTGTCTTTGCAGTTTTGTTTTTAATATGTGAAGTTTCCTGTCCATTTACCACAGTTTGAGCAACTCCAGCACTCATAACCCGAAGGGCAGTTTCGGAAGTATTCATCTTCTCCGATTGCGCCGCTTTCAAACAGGTTATTCCATTTACTCATTTCAGAATTTACAAATGCTCTGACATCACTTTTTGAACCAAACCATCTTCCCATATTGCCGTAGGAAACATAGTGGTTGTAGTTATTGGTACACGACTTTGGTTTGGTGGTTTGCGGTTTAGTGGTCGGGGCTTTTGTCGTTGGCTGCTTTTTCGTTGTAGTCTGTTTTTTCGTTGTGGTTTGCTTTTCGGTTGGCTTTTGAGTTGTTGGTTGCTGTTTTGTGGTTGCGGCAGGTTTGGTAGTTGCTTGTGATTTTGTGGTTGATTGCTTGCTTGTTTCGGCAGGTTTTGCAGTCGTTGTAGATTGTTTCTTTGAAGTGTTTTGAAAGGCCGTTTCAACGACTGTGTTATCGGTCGAAGTATCCTTCTCACTTTTTTCTTCACTGATGATGGTGCTGCTTTGTGCCACTGCACTCGGCACATTCTGACTTGCTTTTACCGCACAGGCGGTGAGTGTTGCTACAATCAATACCAAAATCGCTAATGCATATTTCTTCATACTTATCATCTCCTTTGTCTTAATCGTACTACCAAAAACGCATTTAGACAAAGGTGCGAATTAAAACATCGGTACCACTTCCTTTCATTAATTACTATCTATATACATGGGTGTGGCATTGTATCCACACTACCTTGCATCTCTGCCTCGCTGTCTTTGTAAATATTTGCTGTAATGTTCAAGTGCTTTACACACATATTCCTCGGTTTTTTCAATAGGAATCGTTTTGGGAATATACTTTCTGACTCTTTCTGCATGAAAAACGAGTTTTTCTTTTTGATTAGGCTTGATTTCCGACATTATTTCCACGATTTTTTCCGTGTCAAGTTTGCCATTTTCAAAAAGTCTCCGCATTCTGATGGTTTGCGCATGTGAGGGAAAGCACTCATTTTCATCAATGTATTCGACAATATCTCGTTGGCTATCTTCATCAAGGTAAGACATTTCAACTGCCGGTCTGAGACCTATTTTGCCTGCATCAATATATTCGAGCAACTCAGGAACAAGTTCCGTAAGGCGGATATATCTTCTGATTTGTTCTCTACTAACACCGACTTGATATGCCAGTTCTTCATTAGAGCGCAAATCTGACGAAAGCGGAAAATCTGACACCAGTGGTGTCAGATTTTCTTTTCTTGGTCTGCCGGGAGATTTCTTCATAGCATCATAAAGAATTTTATATGCAAACGCTTTTTCGCTTGGTAACATATTTTCTCTTTGATGAATGTTGCTTTCCACCATAACGATAGCTGCTGTGTCATCATCAAAGTCACAGACTACAGATTTAATTTTATCTTGTTTGGCAAGTTCGGTCGCTCGTAATCTTCTATGCCCTGATATCATTTCATATCTCCCGCCTTCTTTTGGTCTTACGATGATAGGTACCAATAAACCATTGTTGGTAATGCTTTCTGTGAGTTCAATCATCTTCGCATCGTCAACGACTTTAAAAGGATGTTCGGGATAGGCATCGATGAGAGAAATATCAATTTCTTTTACTTCTGATGAATTGTTTTTTTTCATTATTTTTTCCTCCATTTTTATTTGTTAAACCAAAATACAAAAACAGGTGGGCTTTTGTATTTTGGTTTTGCGTGTTACTTGTCCTCGGCACCCCACACGCAACGGGAAATCATCAGACGATCGGTTGCGAGCCGATTCCATTGGAATTTCACCACCGCCGGGTACTCCGCCAGCTCCGTAGAGATGTATCATTATACCTGAACGTTTCATTGCCTTATCCGTAGCAATCGGATATTTCAAAATAGTTTGGAATCGCTCGATACCTTGTTTTCCGTAATTACCTTTCGGCAGGTATGTCTTGGCGCACTTTCATTCGGCTGAGGTTTCCCTCCGTTCAGGAACGTATCTGATGAATGTGTATTTAGTTGTAGTGAGAAATAATGTCCTCATAGGGTAGGCAACGAGAAAGCCCGTTTTACAAACAAAATTCAAAACTTTTTTATTTTTGTTAATTTCGAACAATTCGGCTCATCTTCATTAAGGTGTTTTTACAACAAAAAAAGCCCCTTTGTCCGAAGACAAAGGGGCAAATGAAAAAGAATAGGCACATCCGTGAAGATGTGCCTATGTTCTATTTGGTTTTAAAAATGGGTGCAAATGTGCGTGATTAGTGTTGATTGGCAATCGCTGCCTGCGCCGCTGCGAGCCTTGCAATCGGAACGCGGAACGGGGAGCAGGAAACGTAGTCAAGACCAATCTTGTGGCAGAACTCTACCGAGCTCGGGTCGCCGCCGTGTTCACCGCAAATACCGCAGTGAAGGTCGGGGCGCACTTTCTTACCCATGTCAACTGCCATTTCCATCAGCTTGCCAACACCGGTTTGGTCAAGTTTTGCAAACGGGTCGTTTTCAAAAATCTTTGCATCATAGTATGCATCGAGGAACTTGCCGGCATCGTCACGGCTGAAACCGTAGGTCATCTGTGTCAAATCGTTGGTACCGAAGCAGAAGAAGTCTGCCTGCTCAGCGATTTTATCGGCTGTCAGCGCAGCACGCGGGATTTCAATCATGGTGCCGACTTCATACTTCATATCGATGCCTGCCTTAGCGATTTCTTCATCGGCAGTGGCAACAACGAGGTCCTTAACATATTTCAATTCCTTGCTGTCGCAGGACAACGGAATCATGATTTCGGGGTCCATATCCCAATCCGGATGGGCTTTCTTGACATTGATAGCCGCGCGGATGACTGCTTTGGTCTGCATCTTGGCAATTTCCGGATAGGTAACGGCAAGTCTCAAACCTCTGTGACCCATCATCGGGTTAAACTCGTGAAGAGCATCGATAATCGCTTTGATGTCTGCCACGCTCTTTTTCTTAGCGGCAGCGAGTTTTTCGATATCGGCTTCTTCGGTCGGAACGAATTCATGAAGCGGCGGGTCAAGGAAACGGATGGTTACCGGATAACCTTCAAGCGCTTCGTAAAGCTTTTCAAAGTCGCTCTGCTGGTAGGGGAGAATCTTCTCAAGAGCAGCTTCTCTATCTTCTACCTTCGTGGAGCAAATCATCTCGCGGAAAGCAGCGATTCTATCTTCCTCGAAGAACATGTGCTCGGTACGGCACAAACCGATACCTTCAGCGCCAAGCTCTCTTGCTTTCTTGGCATCTGCCGGTGTGTCGGCATTGGTGCGCACTTTCAGAGTTCTGTATTTGTCTGCCCAACCCATGATTCTGCCGAAGGTGCCGGCAATCTCGGCATCCTTGGTGGCGATAATGCCATCATAGATGTTACCGGTAGAACCGTCGATAGAAATGAAGTCGCCTTCTTTAAATACTTTCTCTGCAAGGGTGAACTGCTTGTTGGCTTCGTCCATGATAATATCGGAGCAGCCGGAAACACAGCAGGTACCCATGCCGCGGGCAACAACCGCTGCGTGAGAGGTCATACCGCCGCGCACGGTGAGAATACCCTGAGAAGCCTTCATGCCGGTGATATCTTCCGGAGAAGTTTCAAGTCTGACAAGCACAACCTTTTCGCCGCGGGCATTCCACTCAACAGCATCATCAGCCGTAAAGACAACCTTACCGCAAGCAGCGCCGGGGGAAGCACCCAAGCCTTTACCGAGCGGTGTAGCAGCCTTTAAAGCAGTAGCATCAAACTGCGGGTGGAGGAGGGTATCGAGGTTACGCGGGTCAATCATGGCAACCGCTTCTTCCTCGGTTCTCATGCCTTCGTCAACGAGGTCACAGGCAATCTGCAGAGCAGCCTGTGCAGTTCTCTTACCGTTACGGGTCTGGAGCATATAGAGCTTGCCGTGTTCCACGGTAAATTCCATATCCTGCATATCTCTGTAGTGCTTTTCAAGAAGGGCACAAACCTTGGTGAAATCTGCAAATGCTTCGGGGAACTTCTGTTCCATTTCGCTGATGTGCATAGGTGTACGCACACCTGCCACAACGTCCTCACCCTGAGCGTTGGTAAGGAATTCACCGAATAAGCCCTTTGCGCCGGTAGCCGGGTCACGCGTGAAAGCAACGCCTGTGCCGCAGTCATCGCCCATGTTGCCGAATGCCATCGCCTGTACATTGACAGCCGTACCCCAAGAATAGGGAATGTCGTTATCGCGGCGGTACACATTGGCGCGCGGGTTATCCCAAGAGCGGAACACTGCCTTAACAGCACCCATTAACTGCTCTTTCGGGTCAGTCGGGAAGTCTTCACCGATTTTGTCTTTGTATTCAGCCTTGAATTGAGAAGCAAGCTCTTTCAGGTCCTCTGCAGTTAAGTCAACATCCTGCGTGACACCTTTCTTGGCTTTCATTTCGTCAATAAGCTCTTCAAAATATTTCTTACCGACTTCCATAACAACGTCGGAATACATTTGGATAAATCTTCTGTAGCAGTCCCAAGCCCAACGCGGGTTGTTGGATTTCTCTGCCATAACTTCAACCACTTCTTCATTTAAGCCGAGGTTGAGGATGGTATCCATCATGCCGGGCATGGAAGCTCTTGCACCGGAACGAACGGAAACGAGCAACGGGTTCTCTTTGTCGCCGAACTTTTTGCCGTTGATTTCTTCCATCTTCACGATGTACTCTTCAATCTCAGCCATGATTTCAGGGTTGATTTGTCTGCCGTCTTCATAATACTGTGTGCAAGCCTCTGTGGTGATTGTGAAGCCCTGCGGAACGGGAAGACCGATATTGGTCATTTCCGCGAGGTTAGCGCCTTTACCGCCGAGAAGCTCTCTCATGTTGGCATTACCTTCCGAGAAAAGGTAGCAATACTTTTTTGCCATTTGCATTTCCTCCATATACTTTATCTGTAATTTTTATACATCTTAATAGCCACATATTGTGGCACTCATATATTTTATATTAATTAACGGAATTAAGCAATGTAGAATATTCACAAATTTTACTTGCAAATTACCAAAAAATAGGTAATAATATATTCATAATATACAAATTGATTGCTTTTGAGATGCTTTTTACGGTATAGCACGGTGCCTTTACACCGTTTGCCCGCTCAAAAAGCCTTGCAATACACAGAGGATTCCTTCACCTTTTTGGAGCAGGCAATCGGCGCAAATTCACGGCACTCTCCCGCAAAAAGTCCTCAAAAGCAATCAATTCAGGTGTTTTTGACTTATTAATGCACTCAAATAATAAATACTTCAGGTGCGTTTTTGGTGGCAAAAACGCAAAAAAATAACAGAGAAACATTTTCCCTTATGAAAAGAGGCAATCACTATGAGTAACTGTGCAGTTATCCTTGCCGGCGGGCAGGGCAAACGAATGAAATCCAACAAACCCAAGGCGTTGTGTGAAGTGCTTTTTAAGCCCATGATTGATTGGACGATTGACGCTTCGCGCGCTGCGAAGATTAAAGACATTTGCGTGGTGACCGGGCATTTGCACGAAATGCTCGAAGCGCACTTGGAGGGCGAGACCAAAACCGCCTTTCAGTCCGAGCGCCTCGGCACCGGTCACGCGGTGATGCAGGCAGTTGATTTTATCAAGGAATTTAAGGGCGGCAACACCCTGATTTTAAACGGCGACTGCCCGCTGATGGATGGCGAAACCATCCGCTCTGCGCTCTCCTACCACGGGAGGCACAAAAATGATGTGACTGTCATTTCCGCCAATGTGGCAAACCCCTTCGGCTACGGCAGGATTATCAGAGATGCCGGCGGCTTCCTGAAAGCCATTGTTGAAGAGAAAGACGCCACACCCGCACAGCGCGCAGTCAACGAAGTCAATTCCGGTGCGTACTGGTTCAAAACCGATGTGCTGCTTGACTCCCTTAATAAGATTACCAATAAGAATAAGCAGCATGAGTATTACCTGACCGACTGTATTGAAATCGCGATTCGCGAAGGCTTAAAGACCTCTGCATTTACCGCGCAAAATCCCGATGTGGTGCTCGGCGCCAACGACAGAATTCAACTGCTTGATTTAAACGATAAACTGCGCTACAAATTCCTGCAGGAGCAGATGTTAGCGGGCGTGGATATTCCCTGCTCGGAAGGCATTATCATCGGCCCCGATGTGGAGATTGGCACCGATACCAGAATTTTGCCCGGTACCGTGCTGCTCGGCGACACCAGAATTGGCAAGAACTGCATTATCGGCCCGAACTCTTACATCACCGATACGGTGGTCGGCAACGATGTGCTGCTCGACAATGTAGTGGCGGAAGAGAGCAAAATCGGCTCCGGCTGCGACCTCGGTCCCTTTGTGCATGTGCGCCCGGGTTCCAAAATCGGCAAGGAAGTGCACATCGGCAACTTTGTGGAAATTAAAAATTCCACGATTGATAACGGCACGAAGGTCAGCCACTTAACTTATGTGGGCGATAGCGACCTCGGTAAAAATATCAACATGGGCTGCGGCTGTGTGACCGTGAATTTTGACGGGCAAAAGAAGCACCGCACCGTGATTGGTGACGGCACCTTTATCGGCTGCAACACCAACCTGATTTCTCCGGTAAAACTCGGCAAATATGCCTACACGGCAGCCGGCTCCACCATTTATGAAGATGTGCCCGATTACACTTTGGCGATTGCCAGAAACCGCCAGGAAAACAAAGTAAATTGGGTCAAAGATAAGAAAAAAATCAGAAATATGGAATAAGCCGCCGGCTTATTCCATATTTCAGCTGTTAGCTGAAACAATGCGGACTGCGGAATTAGTGGTGGCGAAGCTGTGCTTCACATTAAAATTGTGCCGCAGGCGGCACCGCCTATCGCTAACGGCTGATGTGTTAACCGCTAAGTGTTGAAATATGAGTTTAGAAGACATTTTTGCAAAGCTAAAACTACAGAGCAAACCGCAGCCGACCGGTGCGGTAGAGTGGCTCATTGTGGGCTTGGGCAATCCCGGGAGGGAGTATGAAGCGACCCGCCACAATGTGGGCTTTATTACGCTTGATCGCTTTGCGCAACAAGAACAGTTCAGCATCAAAAAAATCAAGTTCAAATCTCTCATTTCCGACACAATGATTGCCGGCAAACGGTGTATTATCATGAAGCCGTCTACTTTTATGAACAACTCCGGTGAGGCGGTTGGAGAGTGTGCCGGCTTCTACAAAATAGCGCCGCAAAACATCATCGTCATTTATGATGACATCAACTTCCAACCGGGTGAAATGCGCATTCGAAAGCAGGGCTCCGATGGCGGCCACAATGGGATGAAAAGCATTATCTATCACTTAAACAGCAATGCGTTCCCGCGCATTCGCATGGGCATCGGAAGCAAGCCGCACCCGGATTACGATTTGGCGGATTGGGTGCTTTCGCGCTTTAGTGAAAGTGAGATAAAAGCTCTCGAACCTGCGATTGACAACGCCTGCGAAGCGATAAAAATCATTGTGCGCGGAAACATTGATGAAGCGATGAACAAGTTTAATTAAATGCGCAGTGCGAGATAAAAGGAAATACCAAAAGATGAAAATATAAACCAAGAATGAAGTGAACTCATGTCTGCATTTTTAAAAGCATTACAAAGTTCTGAAGAAATCAGCTCTGTTATGCGCGATGTGGAGGAATGCACCCTCCCCCTCGCCGTAACAGGGCTTTCGGCGGTTAATAAAGCGGTACTGATTGGCGCTATGTGTGAGCAGGCAGGCAGGCGCGCGCTTGTGATTACCGAGGAGGAGAGCAGTGCGCTGAAATTGTGCGAAGATTTAAATGCCCTTTTCGGCGGCGCGCATTTTATTCCTTACAAAGATTTTTCGCCTGCCGGAACAGAGGCGCGAAGCCGCGATTTTGAGCACAGGCGCTTAGGCGCTTTGGCAAGAATCACCGAAAAGGATTACCGCTTCATTGTGCTTTCCGTGGAGAGCGCGATGCAGCTGACCATTCCGCAAAAGCAGTTAAAACAGCACTCCTTTACCATTCGCAAGGGCATGGAAATCCCGCAGGAACAGCTGATGGAACAGCTGCTGCAGGCAGGCTATGTGCGCAGCGATATGGTGGATGGAGTGGGGCAATTCTCCCACCGCGGTGAAATTATTGATTTTTATTCCCCGCAGTTGGAAAATCCGGTGCGTGTGGATTTTTGGGGCGATACCATTGAGGCGATTTACAGCTTTTCTTCGCTTGACCAGCGCCGCATTGAAATGGTCAGAACCGTAAAGATTGTACCCGTGCTGCAAACACTGTTTGACGGCAATGCCGATTTCTGCGACAAAGTCGGCGCCTTTTTAAAGCGCCTTTCCAGAAGCAAAAATGAAGCGGCAAAGCGCTCCATTCGCGCCGATTTGGAGCGTGCGGAGGGCGGTGCAATGCCGAGCGATACCGACCGTTATTTCCCGCTGGCTTATGAAAAAAGCGAGAGCATTTTTGACTACTGTGCAGCTGACTTGCTCATTCTGTCCGAAAGCGCTAAGGCGGAGCGCCGCTTGAAGGATGTGCAAAAACTGCTGCGGGAAGAGCTCAAAAGCTTAATTGAAAGCGGCGTGCTTGCCAAGGGTTTGGATACCTTCCACCTGAGCACTGCCGCCTTTGAACAGCGGGTGGAACAAATGCACCCGGTTTATTTGGAAACACTGCCGCGCGGCTCTTACCCGCTGCCGCTCAAATCACTCTATGCGCTTGCCGCCTACTCGTTGCCGCTGTGGAAAGGGAAAATGGCGCAGCTTGAAGATGACATTGCCGGTATTGCGCCGGCAAAGGGGCGCTGCGTGCTTTTGGCAGGCACGGCGAAAAACGCAAAAGCGGTGTACAACGATTTGATTTCCGATGGCATCAGTGCCGTTTATTTTGAACAGTTTCCCACTGCCTTCCCGGCAGGGACAGTCTGTGTGCTGCCCGGCAGCCTTTCCTCCGGCTTTTATTTCCCGCAGGCAAAGCTGTATCTCTATGCACAAGGCAGCGCGGCGATAAAGAGCAAGCGCACTAAAAATCGCCACCACCGCGCCGGTGCCATCCATTCGCTTGAGGAAATTTATCCCGGCGATTACATTGTGCACAACATCCACGGCATCGGCATTTATGCGGGTGTGATGCCCGTCACCAGCCAAGGGGTTACTAAGGATTATATTAAAATCACCTATGCTAAGGGTGATGTGCTGTATGTGCCGGTGACCCAGCTTGACCTGGTTTCCAAGTATATCGGCGGCGGAGAAAACGCGCGCGTTAAAATCAACACACTCGGTTCATCCGATTGGACCAAGACCAAAGCCAAGGCAAAGGCGGGGATTGTCAAGACCGCACAGGAACTCATCGAGTTATATGCCAAGCGGCAGACTGTAAAGGGTTTTGCCTTTCCACCCGATGATGATTTGCAGCGCGACTTTGAACTGCGCTTTCCTTATGAAGAAACACCGGACCAAAAGCGCTGTGTGGAGGAAATCAAAAAAGACATGCTTTCCCCGCACCCGATGGACCGACTGCTGTGCGGCGATGTGGGCTTCGGTAAGACCGAGGTGGCTCTGCGCGCGGCATTCAAAGCGATGGAACACGGCAAGCAGGTAGCCTTGCTGGTGCCGACCACGATTCTTGCCATGCAGCATTTCCAAACCATCAGCGCAAGAATGGAAAACTTTGCGCTCAATATTGAAATGCTTTCGCGCTTCAAAACACCTGCCGAGCAAAAGCGGATTAAAGCACAGCTTGCCAAAGGTCAAATTGACATGGTGGTGGGAACCCACGGGCTCATTGCTAAAGATATCAGCTTTCGCGATTTGGGGCTGCTCATTATTGATGAGGAGCAGCGCTTCGGCGTGGCGCAAAAAGAAAAAATAAAAGAGCGCTTTCCCGCAGTGGATGTGCTCACTTTATCTGCAACGCCGATACCGCGCACGCTGAGCATGTCGCTCTCCGGCATTCGCGACATGTCGCTGATTGAAGAAGCGCCGCAGGACAGGCACCCCATTCAAACCTTTGTGATGGAATATGACCAGGGTGTGGTGTGTGAAGCCATACGCAAGGAACTGCGCCGCGGCGGGCAGGTTTACTATTTGCATAATAAGATTGAAGATATTGAAAGTGTGGCAGGGCGCATTCATCAAGAGATTCCCTCTGCTAAAATCGGGATTGCTCACGGAGCGATGAGTGAGCGCCAGCTTTCGGACATCTGGCAAAAGCTGCTGGAAGGTGCTATCGATATTCTGGTTTGCACCACCATTATTGAAACGGGGATTGATGTACCCAATGTCAACACCCTGATTATTGAAAATGCCGACCGCATGGGCTTGGCACAGTTGCACCAAATCCGCGGCAGAGTAGGGCGCTCGAACCGCCGCGCCAATGCCTATTTGACCTACCGCGCAGAAGGGGCGCTCAGCGAAGTAGCGACCAGGCGCCTGGAAGCGGTGCGCGAGTTTACGGAGTTCGGCGCAGGCTTTCGCATTGCCATGCGCGATTTGGAAATTCGCGGTGCCGGCAACATTTTGGGCTCACGGCAGCATGGGCAAATGGAAGCTGTGGGCTATGACACCTATGTCAAACTGCTTGCGGAAGCCATTGCCGAGCAAAAAGGGGAGGAACTGCCGGCTTCCACCGAGGAATGTTTGGTGGACTTGCCGATTACGGCGCACATCAGTGAAAGCTATATTCCGGCGGTTTCGCAGCGCATTGCGATGTATCGGCGCATTTCGGATATTCGCAGCAGCGCAGATGCACAGGATGTGCTTGAGGAGTTGCAAGACAGGTTCGGCACACCGCCCGCTACCGTGCAAGGCTTGATTGAGATTAGTTTGATGCGCGCCGAGGCTGCCAAAGCGGATATTTATGAGATTACGCAAAACGGTATGCAGGCAATTTTGAAGGTAAAGGATTTTGACTTTACAGTCTTGCCGCAGCTGCAAAAGGGGCTCAAAAGAGTGATTCAACTCCATGCCAATCACCAAAAGCCGTATTTAAGCATTAAATTGATAAAGGGAGACAAGCTCACCGATGTGGTGATGCACGCCCTCGCGATTATGAACGAACACAAGGAGCAAACAAATGCCTAAGTTTTTTATTGATGCACCGATAGGAGAGCACATTACACTCGGCGGCGAAACTGCCGCGCACATTGCCAAAAGCCTGCGCATGAAGCCGGGCGAAGAGGTCGTGTTGTGTGACGGTAAGGGTTATGACTATGCCTGCATAATTGAGAGCATCTCCAAAACGCAGGTGGAGCTGACGCTTGCATTTAAAACAGCGAGCGAGAGCGAACCGCAGGTGCACGTAGAGATTTACCAAGGATTGCCAAAGGGAGATAAACTTGCCGAAGTAGTGCGCAAGTGCACCGAACTTGGTGTGAGCGCCTTTCATCCGGTTGAGATGCAGCGCAGTGTGCTGAAATTGGATGCAAAGGCTGCCGAAAAGAAACTGGTAAGGCTCAAAAAAATTGCCGCCGAAGCGGCGGGACAGGCGCGCCGCGGCATTGTGCCGACTGTTTTTGCGGTAGAACCCTACGAGAAGGCGTTGGCACAAAACAGCTGCGAAAAAACCATTCTTTTTTATGAAAACGGCGGGCGTGCGCTCAAAGAGATTTTAAGTGAATACAAAGAGGAATCTGTCAAAAGCATCGCCCTGATTATCGGGCCGGAAGGCGGTTTTGACCCCGCAGAGGTCGAGTTTGCCCGGGCGCAGGGTGCACAGGTCAGCACCCTCGGCAAGCGCATTTTGCGCACCGAAACGGCACCGGTCGCCGCCAGCGCAAATGTGTTTTATGAACTTGACAAATAAGGCTTTGTCGAGGTCTCCGACCTCGCAAAGCCTTATTAATGAATAGTGAATGATGAATAATGAATAATTGTGGTGGCAAGGCTACGCCTTGCAATTTAAAGATTTCTCAACAAGCTCGAAATGACTGAATTCTTAATGTTTACAAGGAATTTTACTTGTGTGTAAGGACAAAATCTATCAAATAGAGCGAAGCGGAACGAGTGCGGGTGTCCCGCCCTCATTTTTTCACTATTCATTATTCATCATTCATTACAAATAAGGATTTGGGAGTCCGCAAGGGGCTCCGCAAATCCTTATTTGTTGTTGACAACTGTCACAAAAAATGTTTAAATAGAAAAGCTTAATAAAATTTATGGAGAAGAAAAGTGAAAAAAGTATTCGGAAGATATTTTAGAATAAAGGATGAGCCTCTGTGGCTGGTGATTACCTTTTTTGCGTTTGAAGCGTTTTGCTTATTTACGCTGTGTTACTCTGCCTTTTACTTAAAAAACTTCGAGTTTGTGTGCTTAAGTTTGACAAGCGCTTTCTTTGTGTTTTTCCCCTGGTGCGTGCAGCGTTGGCTGCATATAGAATTCACTCCGGGGATGAAAGTGTTAATCTTTATTATGGCGGTCACTGCCGCCATGGCAGGGCACGTGTATAAGTTCTACCACTATGTACCGATGTATGACAAAATTCTGCATTGCTATTTCGGTTTTCTCTTTGCGCCGTTCGGCTTTATGATTCCCATGATTGCCGACCGCAACAGCGACAAGAAATCGCACACCGCATTGTGCGTGCTGATGGCGTTCACTTCGGTGGTTACCGTTTCGGTAATTTGGGAATTGATTGAATTTGGTGTGGACACCATTTTCCATATGGACTTGCAAAGGGACTATGTTGTCAACCGCATGACCTCCTATGACCTCTTTGGTGAAAGCACCGGTAAAATGCATTACTTAGAAGACATTGTCAAAACCATTATTTACACGGCGGATGGAAACAGTGTCGAGTTCAACGGCGGCTATTTGGATATCGGGCTTTACGATTCCATGCTTGATTTGCTCGTGGCAGTTATCGGCGCAGGGCTGTTCAGCCTGCTGTATTTGATTAAAAACGGCAAGGTGGTCGGCTTTATGGTGCCTAAGCTTTTGCCCTGGGACAAAAAAGAGTACCAAAAGTATAAACAGGAAAATCCGCCAAAGAAAAAGAAATAATTGAAAATCAGCGAGGGTGTTCTCGCTGATTTTTTCTTATATAGCTATTTACTAATTTGTTTTTTCTGTTATAATAAAAATAACTGTTATCGTGAAGGGAAATGAAATGGACGATATTTTTGCGGCGGCAAAACAAGGCAATAAAGCCTCAATCAAGGGACTCTACAACAGCTCTGTAAGCAGCGCTTACGGAGCGGTGAGTGCTGTGGTGGAGGATGAGCAAGCAGCAGCGGAGATTGTAAAAGAGATTTACATTTCCGCTTTTTCTCAAGCTGCGACTTATGATGAATTCTTCCAGCTGCTCAACAAAAGGGCAACCACCGCCTGTTCCCTCGCGCTCTCCAAAAGTGTCAAAATAAACACGATTGCGCCGACACAAGGGGCGTTTGCCGACCTTGCGGAAATGGCGCTGCCGGAGGAACTCAAACACTTTGATGCATCGCTGGCAAACATCGTTGTTACCGACACCGAACAGAAAAAGAAGAAAAAAGCGTTTTCAAAATCCAAAAAACGCGAGCCTGCTACGCAAGCCGGTGAACTGAAGAGTTTTAATGAATACCTGCAAAAGCAGGAATTTGCAGATTTTGATGATTATGAGCCCGAAAAGGAAGAAGAGGAGCAAAAGCCGAAAAGCCTGGCTGAAAAGCTGCAAAGGGAAGAAATTGAAATCAGCAGCGAACAAGCTTTGCTGGAGCAAAAGGAGCTGTTAAAAAACAAGCGGACAGCTATTATCGCTTTTGTTTTGGCAGCGGTGATTTTGGCAGGCGCTGTCAGCACCTATTTTATCACCAAGCATGTGCTGGAGCACAAGGCACAGTCCGACATTTCGGCGGTAGCCGTAAACACGGAACCTCACCTCGATAAAACCTACAATGAAAAGCAGGCGATTGAGGCATATCGGGATTATCTCAATAAAGTGCTCATCAAAAAGTTCGGCAAAGCCACAACCGAACGCGTTGTTTCTTATAACGAAACGGGGGATGTCGGTTCAAGCCGCCTCAACGGGTTGATTTCATATAAAGTTTTGGATATTGACGGCGATAAAAAAATGGAACTGGCAGCCGTGATTTGTCAAGTCAATTACGATAATAAAAATTTCTATACATATCAGTTTAAACTCTTTTTATACCGCTTTGCCGACAAAAAAGTCAAAGCAATTAAGGAAGACTATCCCCTGATAGAATACAGCACCTATAACCGCGGTGAAGATTACCATTTCGGCAGTTTCAATATGTTTATCAAGCAGGTGAAAACCGAAAAAGGAGAGTACTACCTTTATGCGGAGGCTGCCGGCAAAGATATGATGGTCAGTTCTTACCATTATTATGAAAGCGATAAACTGTTTGAGGCGGAGAGGTTTGCCTTCTTCCGTTGGGATAAGCAGAATATGATTTTCATGCAGCGCCGGCTTGACGGCACCTATGAGCCGCTGTATTTGATGCTCAGAGGGATGTATGAAGAAAATGCCGACAAGATTTCGCAAGACTTTAAAGAGCAGATGGGTGAATACGGCTTCCGGCTGGGCAATGCGCATGTAAAGTGTGCCAGCGGCAAGGCGTTTGCCAAGATGTATAACGAAGCGTTTAAGCGCCTCGGGTACAAACTGGAATCCTGGAATTTCAGCGCGGATACCGAGGATAAAAAGGATTATATCTGCTACCTGCGCAGCTTAGAAGAGCAGGGCGATATGCTCTCTAAGCGAACGGTGGTAAAATTGGTTGATTTTTCCGCTTTGGATGCCTTCCTGGAGGGTGGAGACCCGATGCGGGAAGAGGAGGATGAGACAACAGAAGTGGAGTTGGTAGATATTCCGACAACGGCGCCGACAACCACAACCACCAAGAAAGAAACGACCACCAAGGAGGAAGAAACCACCGAGGAAGAAACCACGAAGCAAACGCAGGCGCCGACCACGCGGGCAACTACCCAAGCGCCGAACACGCGCGCCACCACACAGGCGCCCACCCAAGCGCCCTCAAGGGCACAGGCACAGCCGTAAGGCAAGAAATACCGAACATAAAAAGAACCGGGCTGTCTCAATGGAGACAGCCCGGTTTTATATCTTTTTGTCAGTTATCTGTCAGGACTCTGATTTTAGCGGCAATGGTAAAATCGGCAATAGAGGCAAGTTTGGCATCCAGTTCACTTTCCGTTTGACAGGGGGTGATAAAAGCAACTTCATCCAGCGGAGCGCCTTGCAGGCTTAAGAAACTGACTTCACCCAAGGCTTCTTTGACTGCGTTGATGTCGCCCGTACCTCTGACATAGTAAGCGCTTTGGCAGTTTTTGTGGTCTTCCACAAAGGCGGCATCTCTTTCGCCCCAGCCGAAGTTCTTGCGCTTTTGAGCGTGCATGGCGCAATCAATCATATCGCCCACACAAGCACTGGCAGTCGGCAGGGAGCCGGCGCCTTTGCCGTAGAAGAACACTTCATCCACCATATCGCCGACAACCACAATGCCGTTGAAAACATCGCTTACCGTGGCAATTTGGTTGGATTTCGGCACAAAGAACGGAGAAACAATGGCATCAATTTTACCACTGTCCAGCTTGCGGCAATAGCCTAAAAGCTTGATTTCGTAGCCGTTTGCCTTGGCATAGGAAACATCGCGGATTTGAATGTCCTGTATTCCCTGCGTGGCAACCTGTTCGGGGTCAATATGCTTGCCGAAACAGATAGAAGCCAAAATGCAGGTTTTTCTGCAAACATCGGCACCGGCAATATCGGCTGTCGGGTCTTTTTCGGCATAGCCCAATTGCTGTGCCAGGGAAAGCGCCTCTTCAAACGGCATATCCTCATTGTACATTTTTGTGAGAATGAAATTGGTGGTGCCGTTAAGGATGCCGTAGAACTGCTCCATGCGGTTTGCGGCAAGGCATTGCCATAAGGGTCTTAAAATCGGCACACCGCCGCCGACACTGGCTTCAAAGAGGTAATTGACATTGTGCTCTTTTGCCGTGGTGAGCAGTTCATAGCCGTAGGTGGCAACCAATTCTTTATTTGAAGAAACCACATGCTTGCCGGCTTCCAAAAGGCGCTTGGTAAAATCATAGGCGGGATTGGTGCCGCCCATAGCTTCACAGACCAACTGCACCTCGGAATCGTTGAGAATGTCTTCAAAATTCCTGGTGAGCTTGTCTTCAAAAATATCGCCCGGAAAATCTCTCAAATCAAGCACATATTTGAGCTCAATTTTTTCTCCTAATTTGGCTTCTATGATATCGGCGTTTTTGTACAGAATGTTTCCGACACCGGAACCGACCACGCCGTAACCCAAAATTGCTGCTTTCATTTTAGCATAACCCCTTTTTTTGAATTATACTAATAATAGCATTATCGGCATTTATATGCAAGTTTTCAGGGAAAGTTTTTTTCATTTTTATAAAATCTTTACATTTGCGTTGTTGAATTCCTACCTAAATCGTGTATAATAAAAACAGAACATTTTGGCGCAAACGGTTTTTTGTGCCAAACGGAAAGGAAAGTATATGGATATTCAAAAAACGGAAAAAAGAAAAAGCTTTTTGATTAATTTGCTCTTCTTTTTTGCGGTAGGTGCGATTTTATATGTGCTTTTGGTCAAAGCGCTGCCGGTTGTGATGCCCTTTGTGTTTGCATTTCTGTTTGCGCTCATCCTCAACAAGCCTGCCTTTCGGATTCACAAAAAATTCCCGAAAATCAAAAAGAGTACGGCGGGCAGAATTCTGTTTTTGCTGATTCTGATTATTGTTTTGGTCATCATTGCTTTTGCAGGTGTGAGCATCGCTTCCTACATCAAGAGCTTCGTTAAGTGGCTGGCGGCAAACTTTAAGCATATCCCCAGCTATTTGTTGGGGCTCAAAGACAAGGTGTTGGCGGGGACAGCGAATATGCCGGAAGGCATTCGCACCGCAGTGGAAAACGCGCTCAACAAATATGCCTCGACAGATGCGATTAAATCTATTGATGTCAGTAAAATCTTAACCGGTGCTGCCGGCGGTGTCTGGTCGTTTGCCAAAGGGGTTCCCAGTGTGCTGGTGTCTTCCCTGATTGCCGTTATCGCCACATTCTTTATGTTTGGTGCCTATGATGATGCGGTGCTGTTCATCAAAGCGCAGCTGCCGGAACGAGGCAGAACCATGCTCAGTGATGTCAAAGCGGCATTTAAAGATACCATCGGCAACTATGCACTTGCTTACGGCAAAATCATCCTGATTACCTTTGGCGAAATCTTGGTATCCCTGCTGATTATGAAGCTCTTCAAAATCTACAAAGGCAGCTACATTCCGCTGATTGCGGCAGGCATTGCGATTGTGGATATTTTACCGGTTCTCGGCACCGGCTCTATTGTGGCGCCTTGGGCAGTTATCTGCTTCGTTCAAGGCGATATCGCGATGGGTATTGCGCTTTTGGTGATGTGGGCTGCCATCAGTGTGATTCGGCAGTACATTGAACCGAAGCTGGTCGGCAAGCAAATCGGCTTAAACCCGGTATTGACTTTGTTAGGCATGTATGTCGGTTTAAAGGTGTTCGGCGCTATCGGTATGTTCGGATTGCCGATTACCATCATTATTTTAAAAGCCTTACAGGATACGGGGAAGATTCATTTGTGGAACACCCCCGAAGAGGTCGGTTTGGTTAAAGCCGAAGCCTCAGCTGAAAAGGCGGAAGGGGAAAAATAAAATGAAACGAATTGCGGCAGCTTTGTTGTGTATCATTTTGTTGGCGGGCTTTGCACTCCCGCTCGGTGCCGGCGCGCGTGTAGCGCCGCAGAGCATCGGCAAAGTCAGCGGCTTAAAAGCCACTGCAACCACTGCCACGGCAGTAAAAATTGTGTGGAATTCGGTCAAAGGCGCCTCCGGTTACCAGGTGTGCCTGAGCCTTTCCAAAACATCGGGCTACAAAAAGGTGCTCACCCTCAGCGGTGCCGGCACCACGGCAGCGGTGGTCAAAAACCTCAAGCCTTCCACCCGTTACTATTTGGCAGTGCGCGCCTTCAAAGGCAGCACCGCAGGCAAGTTTTCCATTACTGCGGCAACCACTAAAAAAGCAAAAGCCGGGATTGCCACCAAGACCAATGTGGAACTGGTAAGAGGCAGAGTCTATACACAATTTGATTTTACCGGTAACGGGCAAGCCGATGCTTTCAAAATTGCGCAGTATGCTGCTACGGGAGATTCAACCATTTACATGAACGGCAAGAAAATTCAGGTGATTGAGTTTTACGGGAAAGCGCACTTGTACTATGTAATTGCGCCGACACCGAAATTGTGCTTTTTGGTCCATCGCATCGCCTATTCCGGCGGTTGCTATGATGAACTGTACCGCTACAAGGGCGGCAAGTTCCAAAAAGTCAAAGACTTTGTAGGAGAATATGCGCTGTGCTATGTGGATAAGTATGTGGTCAGTCCCACCGCGGTGAATGTGGTAATCAGCTCCGGAAAGTACCAGAGAGACATTTTCGGTTATGAAGATCGTGCACAGTTCTATCTGCGCTATGCCGTCAGCGGCGGCACCCTGGTTCTCAAATCGCGCTTAGCTCCGGCTTATGGACAGAACATCTACTATGCGAACCGAGAGTTTCAAATCATCGGCAGTGATGATAACCCGTGGGTGTCTTACGGCAGCAGGGTTGAGGTAACCCATTTGTATTTGGCAAATAATAGCCGATACAGCGGATATGAAACGCGGTATTATGTGCAAACCGATGATGGCAGCGGCTGGCTGGTGCCCAATGAAACAGATTGGTCTGAAGAGTCGCTCTTGTATTAATCCATACCAATCGCCACTCGGGTTGGTGATTGTTTGCAAGAGGAACCGTTAAAGACAGCAAAAAAACCTTTCGGCAGTGAGCCGAAAGGTTTTCATTTTGCAAAGAGTTAATTGCTGCTGCCGGTAGGCAAATAGGGAATCAAGGTGCTTGCCAGCTTCGGAATCGGCATGGTTTGTACCACGACCTCGCCGGGGCCGGTAACAACGGTATTGAACAAGCCTTCACCGCCGAACAGGACATTCTTGGCACCCTTAACGGTTTGGGTGTCAAGCTTGCAGGTGGCGCTCATCATAACTAAGTGGCCGGTGTCCAAAATGATTTGTTCGCCGGGGGCAAGGTTGTATTTTACGGCAGAACCGTCAATTTCAATGAAGAGGGTACCTTGACCGGAGAATTTCTGCATAATAAAGCCTTCGCCGCCGAAGATGCCGGTTTTCAGGCTCTTTTTAAAGAAGGTTTCCATTTTTACACCGGGAGTAGAAGCCAAAAAAGCGCTCTTCTGGCAAATGTACTCTATGCCCGGCTGCACATTGAGCGCAATAATGTCGCCCATAAAGGAAGATGCGAAGGCGATGTAATTGCCGTTGCCGGTAGAGGTGTAAATGTTTTGGAACATTTTTTCCTTGGTCAGCATTCTGCCGAGGGCTTTGCCGATACCGCCGTTGGTGGTGGTTTGCATGGTCATACCGGCGCTCATCCAGCTCATGCCGCCGCCTTCGGTAATCATTTGTTCGCCTTGGTCGAGTCTGCAAATGACAGCAGGCATCGGGGAACCTTTAATTTCGTATTGCATACTATACTCTCCTTTGGTTTTTTCTTTATTTTACCATACTATTTTTCGGTTTTCAATCGATTTTCTCGCTTTTTTGCTCGAGGTATAGGGCTATCACGCTGATATCATCCTCATGCGCGCCGTGGAACCGCTTTGCGGCTGTCTGCGCAATGGCTTTGGCGAGGGCGCGCGGACCTTCCTGCCTGTGTGCCAAGAGCATTTCGCCTATCCATTCGCTGTTTCCCTGGGTGACCCCATCGGAAACCAGCAGCAAAATATCACCGGCGCCGATAGTGGCGCTTGTGTGGGAAAAATCGGCAGTTTCCAAAATGCCGACCGGCATGCCGGAAAGGGAAACTTTCGTGATTTTGTTGTTTTTACAGACCAGCGAATAGGTGGCGCCGGCTTTGTAAAAATCCACTTTTCCGCAGAACAAGTCTACCGATAGCAGGTCTAAGCACGAAAAGCTTTCATCGCTGTCCTTCACCATCAGCGCAGCGTTGACAATCTTGATAGCGGAACCGACCGAAAAGCCGGAGGAGAGCAGCTTGGCAATCATGCGCGCGCTCAAAGTGGCATTGACATTTGCCGCAAAGCCGCTACCCATGCCGTCCGCCAAAACGGCGGCACACTTACCGCCGTAATCTTTGAGAATTTCGTAAGCATCGCCGCAGTAGCGGTTATTCTGCGCGCTGATTTGGAATGCACCGCAAGCGCAGGTATAGAGAGGCTGTTCATAGAAAGAAAGCGCCACGGAGTTTTCGTATTTCACGCTTTGCGGCGGTTCAAAGCTGCGCGCGCAAACGGTTTGCAAATCCTCAAGAAATGCAGGCTTTTCAAACACCTCCTGCCGGTGCGGGAGCCGCAAGTGCACGCGCGTGTGAAAGTCTTTATCAATATACACGCCGGCGCTCAGGTAATCGGCACCGCAGTACTCTAACAAATCAATGAGCGCATCCGTTTTCTCGGCATCCATCATCTCTTTTTGCTCGATATCCTCGGAGAGGTCAAAGAGCAGCTGCGAAAGGGCATCAAACTGCACGCTCATCACCTCGCGCATGCTGTCTGCCTTTTGCGCGGCAAGGCGGTTTGCCATGTAGGCGGTGTGCTCGAGGGTGAAGTTTTTGAGCAGCACCTTGTTGCGAATGCACACTTCGCCGAATTGGTTCGGCAGTGTTTCCACGCTCAGCTCTTCTCCCGCTTCAAGAGCGGATTCAATTTTTTTAAACACGGCAACGGTGTAGGCTTTTTCTTTCTCCCAGCAGTAATATTTCAAACCGCATTTTTCGCAGGTTTTGTGCATGGTGTTGATATAAATTGCTGTTTTCTTGGCAGGGAACGCCGTGTCGCTTTTTTCTTTGATTTCATCAACCTGTGTGCACACATCACTCAGAGCATCCGCAGCAAAGCGCAGGCGGGAAACCGCGTGGTTTTTGATGGAAGCGGCGTTGAGAGAATAGGTCCCGGCATGGAAAAAGAGATATTTGTTGAGCACTTTTTTGGGAATGAGCAGAAAAGCAAGCGCGGCAATGCCCGCCTCAATAAAGGGGGTGTATTCCACCGCTTCATCCATTCCGAACAGCAGAGGCACGGCAAAGCCCGCTTCGAGCGCTACCGCACTCAAAAGCCGGGAGTGGGAAGCGCCTAAGCCTGCAAACAAACCGCCCACACTCATGCCGGCAAAAGCCGCGGCATCGGCACTGCCGAGCCCCAAGGCAATTCCGCTGCCGATACCGGCGAGCGCACCGGCGCCGATTTTGCCGTAATAGGCGCTCAAAAGGATGGTAAAGCACGCCAATACAGAGGCGAGCGAAAGGCTGTAGATGTGAATATAGCTGATGCTTAGAATCAGTAAGAAAACCCCTATCAGTAAACAGGCAATTTCGGTTTCTTTGAGTGCACTTAAACTTTTGGTGCGCCCTAATTGCTGCACGGCTGCCGCCCAAAACACCGCCGCAGCACCGGCGATAAAGCTCTCTGCCGTGTAGGGGATGAGGGTAACGGTGACTTCATCAAGCAGCAAAGAGGTGATGATGCCGGTCACAGCTAAGCTGAGCAGCGCGGCAATCCCCGCAAACAGAGGGTTTTTGCCGATTTTTGCAGGCGCAAGGCGTTTGAGCAGGATGGCAAGAATCAGCGCCCCGAGGTAGCGGGCAGGCACAATTTCATAACCGGCGCTCAAATACCCCGCGGCGGCACCAATGACGGCAGCGGGCATCCAGGTGCCGGGCATTGCGCAGACCAGCGCTGCCGCAAAAGGAGAACAGTAGGTGAGAATGGTACACCGCGCGCTGAAAAACGAGATGGCAGCCAGCAAACAGCTGCAAACGATGAACACGCCTTTCTTGGCAAGGAAAAGCTTGAATGCGGGCACAGTGCTTTTTTCCGGAACTTCGGCAGCCAGGGGGAGGACAGTTGACTTCATTTTGAACACTTCCTTTTTTCACTTTTTAAGAGGGTGAAGTCAATGGTAAAGCATCAAAATGAAAAATTTTATCGGATTATGGAAGCGCGAAAATTTTTTAATCAGCTTTTTTTATGCCTGTACTGCCCGGGGCAAATGGTTTAAGCGTTCTGCCCTTTTAGGCAATATATCAAATAAGAAGAAAAATAATTGTTCATAATAACATTGAAATGAAAAGCGCATTTGTGGTAGAATTAATGTGTATTATTATAAAATCGTGAAAGGATGTATTCTGTTATGATTATTACTCCTCAAAGCACTCTCAAAGAAGTGATGGCAACCCCCGTCGGCAACGACCTGGTTGCTATGGTGGCTTACCACGCGGGCATTCCCGACAAAGTGATTCACAACCCGCTGGTGGGCAATATGCGCTTAACCTCTATCCAAAAGCTTTTGGGTGACAAACTGCCGATGGAGACAGTCGAGCACCTGTGCAAGCTGTTGGGCTATACTCCCGAAAAGGTCATTACCTCCGATGAGGTGGACCCCAAGTGGTGGAAAGAGTCTGTCATTTACCAAATCTACCCGCGCTCCTTTAAGGATTCGAATGGCGACGGTATCGGCGATTTGCAGGGCATTATCTCCAAGCTCGACTACTTAAAAGAGTTGGGTGTGGATGTGCTGTGGCTCAGCCCGATTTATGACTCGCCGAATGATGACATGGGCTATGATATTCGCGACTATAAGAAAATCATGACCGAGTTCGGCACGATGGAGGACTTTGATGAAATGCTCGAGGGCATCCACGCCAGAGGCATGAAGCTGGTCATGGACTTGGTGGTCAACCACACCTCCGATGAACACGAGTGGTTCCAAAAGGCGCTGGCGGGCGATGAAAAATATAAGAACTATTACATTTTCCGCAAGGGTAAGGGTGAAGGCGTTCCGCCGAACAACTGGACTTCCTTGTTCTCCGGCTCCGCTTGGAATTACTACCCCGAGTTAGATGAATGGGCACTGCACCTTTTCTCCAAAAAGCAAATGGATTTGAATTGGGACAATCCCGAAGTGCGCGCCGAGGTCTCCGAAATGGTCAGCTGGTGGCTTGCCAAAGGGGTGGATGGTTTCAGAATGGATGTTATCAACCTCATCTCCAAGACCGAAGGCTTGCCGGATGGTAACCCCCTTGTGGGCGAGGTTATCGGCTACGGCGGCGAGCACTATTTCTGGGGTCCGCACCTTCAGGAATACCTGCGCGAGCTCAATGAAAACTCCTTCAAGAAGTTCCCGAATGCCTTCTGCGTGGGCGAAACCGGCGGTATCGGCGTGGAAATGGCAAAGTATCTGATTGATGACTCCCGCGAGGAAATCCGCGAAACCTTCTTGTTCGACCAGTTGGAAACACCGGGCAAGGAGCGCTGGAGCGACTATCAGTATGACTTGAAATACCTCAAACAGCTCTTTACCAAATATCAGTTAGAGCTCTACGGTTCTTCCTGGCCGACCTTGGTTATTGAGAATCACGACAATCCAAGAATGGTTTCCAAGGTCAACCCCAACAAGAAATTCCGCAAGCCGCTTTCCAAGCTTATCGGCGCCATGTTGCTTACCGGCAGAGGCACGCCCTACATCTTCCAGGGCGAAGAGCTGGGCATGATGAATTGCGATTTCAAGGATATGAGCGAAATTCGCGATGTCGAAAGCATCAATAAATTCGGCGAGCTTCTCAAAAAGGGCAAGACACAGGACGAAGCCTGGGCGACCATTATGGCAGGCAGCCGCGACCATTCCAGAACCCCGATGTGCTGGGATAGCAGCGAGCAGGCAGGCTTCACCACCGGCACGCCTTGGATTCGCGTCAACGGCGATTATGAAGAGTGTAACGCCGCCAAGGAAATTGAAGAAGCCGACAGCCCCTACAATTACTACAAGAACTTAATGGCACTGCGCAAGGAGAATAAGCCGACTTTGGTTTACGGCGAGTTTATTCCGCTCAAGACCAACGACCAAACCTTCTGCCTGTTCCGCGAGAGCGAGTTTGCCAAGTTCTATATTGAAATGAATCTGACCGAAAACAGAATTGCCAGACCGAGACCGGCAGAGGGCGATATAGTGCTCTCCAACTACGCGGGCCCGGTTGACTACCTGAGACCTTACGAAGTCAATATTTACAAAGTGAGATAAAGAGAAGAATCGCACAAAAAAGCCGTAACGAAAGCGAAAAGCTTTCGTTACGGCTGCTGCTTTCAAATGAAACAACGCAAGGAGACCGGAATAATGAAAAAGTTTTAAGTCTGATTTTAGTCATCGTAATGCTCTGCAGCAGCTTTGCAGGGCTACAGATTACTTCGCATGCAGCTGAATTGCCCAGTAGTGGAAAATGCGGAGAGAATATCACTTATACATTTGATGCTTCCACCGGTTTGCTGACCATCAGTGACAGCGGTGAAATGGATGGATATTATTGGGAGTGGGAAATTAATGATGATGGCACATCGCGGTGTTATAAGTATTTTTCACAATCATATATTGCAAAAAAGATAATGATTCTCACTATTAATAATTACAAAAAAACTATGGTTAGGATTGGTGATTTGTTATATTTTAATGAAGGAGATAATAAGGGAATTCATCATGCTGCACTTATCACAAAGGTAGACAAAAACAGTATTTATTACACCGCTCATACAAACCCCGTATACGATAAAATCATTTCAAAATACTTCAAAAACAAAAAGCAAAAACTGTATCTTGTTGTATTAGGAGGCAGCTGATGAAAAAAGCTATTATTGTCACTGTTATAATTATTTTGGCTATTTCTTTTTCAATTGTCGGGTTTGAAATCTTTGAGTTTAGCAGAATACCGAAAGAGTATCGCAATCAAAGCATTTCATTTATTAATAAAGATATTAATTGGTCGGAAAACATCAATAAAATCAAAAGTCGTTTGGGTGAATACTCTGTCACAAGTAATTCTTTTAATAACGAAAAAACATATCATTTTAAAAGCAGTTATGATTCTTATAAGATTGAGATACTGCTTGCGACACCGAGCAGCCTTTCCAAATATATTTCGGATGTTACCTATGTTTTTTATGTTAACGATGATACGCGTCGTGAAGCTTACAATAAACTCAAAGCTGAGCTGAAAAATGAATGTATAAAGAATAATATAACGATAGAAACCGACAACGATAACGATTGGATGTTTGAAGCTTCCAAAAGTTCCAGTACATATGGAATTACGTATACTCTTCTTGAGGAAAATGCAAATATTATATTAAACATTTCATTGCAATATTAAATCAAGGCAATTGTGCCTGCAGGCAATAAGGGGACGGTTCCTTGTGCTCCTGCGGCAAGCGGCTGGACAGACAAGCTAACCCAAGTGACAAAAACATTCCTGCTCGGTGGTGTGCCTTATGATGCAATAGAAGCGGTAACCTATGACGGAGTTGGGAATGTGTTGACTTACGGCAACAAAAGCTATACTTGGGAAAACGGCAGAAATCTGACTGCCATTACCGAAGGAAACAATACATATTCCTATACCTATGATGAAGAGGGTGTTAGAACTTCGAAGACCGTGGGCGGTACCACCACGTATTTCAATTACGATAACGGGCAGCTGCTCAGCCAAAGTGACGGCACGAACACCTTCATTTTCCAATATGACGCTTCGGGCAATCTTGCCGGCTTTATTTACAACGGCACGCAGTATTTCTACATCACCAACACGACGGGTGATGTTATCGGCTTTGTCGACTCCCAAAACAACTTTGGCGCAATGTATTACTATATTGACGCTGCTTGGGGCTCCTACATTGAAATCGATGCGGCGACCAATGCGATGCGTGCTCTGGCAAACCTCAATCCCTTCCGCTACAAAGGGTATTATTACGACGCGGAAACCGGATACTACTACCTGCAATCAAGATACTACGACCCGGAAATTTGCAGGTTTATTAATGCAGATGATGTGGAAATGATACAATTATCTAAAAATGAAACCGCAAGTGTAGTATTGTTTGTTTATTGTAATAATGATCCAGTGAATAAAATTGATAAGAGTGGCTATTGGTTTGGCTCAGGACATTCTATTACTCAATTTTCAAATGGATTTTCTGTAATGGTCCATCCAGATTTTATTGAAAAATATTATTGTAAAAATTTTGCATTAGGTATTATAGGTAAATATGGAAATGGAAAAAAATTTAAAGGAATGACAAGAGACCGAATAGCAATTGAGATATGGGCACACACATTTGTGTATTATTTTTTAGATTATTTTAAAGATAGCAAATTAAAAAATAAATTGAAACAACGAACAAAGAAAATTGATGTAAATAAAGGAGATTATTTATTTCCTTTATATTATTCAGTTTGGTTGTGTGTTGATATGCATGTAAAGGAGATTGTAACAAATCCCAAAGCGACTTCTTCTATTAAAAAACTAGCAAAGAAGGCAAAATAATGAAAAAAGTATTAAAATCTACAGTAATTATTATTCTGATATTTGGAATACAGAATTTCCTTATTTCTTGCGCACTTTCTAAAACGACTGAAGACACGGATGGCAATTTTATATGTATTTATAATAAGCAAATATATAAAGAGCAATCTTCATCAGGGTATAGTTTTAAAGACATATGGTATCCACTGTGCAAAGCAACAAGGAAGAATAAAGCTACATTTGGCGAATCAAATAGAGTAAATGAAAACTATTCGGGTAATTGTTATTTATTTGATGATATCTCGCTTCAAATGTTCGTGGTTGAAAAGAGTGTTTTTGGCGATACATTGTTTTGTAAAGATGAAAATGCTTTGCCTCAAATAGAGAATAATGAACCCAAATATATTATTATTACTCCAAATAGTGAAACCGGGTATGATTCAAAAAAGAATACTGTAATAGATAACAAAGAAGAAATCGCAGTTGTTTACAAAGAACTAACCACGGCAAATCAAAACATCAATAAGAATAGTGAAGGATACAAGCATTACGATGATTCCAACAGCTTCAAAGGCATCCCCGAGGATGACACCGAACGCTGTGTTTATATTAAATATCGGCAAATCAATGCTCTATATTTATTTGGATATATTAAGAATAATGGCGATAATGATATACTGTATTTATACCAAGAAATGGTTTCACAAGAGGATAATTATTTAAATTGGATATTAAGCACGAAATGCTCAAAAATCATTAATAAAGAGTGAACTTAAAGGATGGTCCTTGTATTGAAAAAAAAAAATAACAAACATAGAGAACAATTTTTGTTACTACTACATTTAATGAAGGGAGATATTTATGAGTGATAATAGAAACAGCAAATATGACATTGCTGAGGATGGACGAATTTGTGGATATGACAAAAAGGGGATAATAATAACAGATAGCATCGGCGTTCTAATTTGTTTAATACTGTATGGCAGCTCTATGATTTGTAATGTCTCTACTTATGCTAATTTATTTGATTTAGATTCAAATAATCTCAAAGGATTTATGATATTACGAATAATTTTATATGTTTGTATCACTGTCCTGTTATTATTCAATCTGGTTTGCTTTATTTTCAAAAGAAAACAAAAGACTCCTTCAAAAAAACTCATTATTATTGCGTTGTTAATATTAGTGACAGGTTCATTCATTACAGTTGCAATAGTGAATAAGAATTACACTTGTTATGAATGTGACAGTGCTTTTTCAACACTTGGTAAAAAAGAAAAAATATTCAATTTAATCTCTTATGATACATATGATGACAGGTACTGTGAAGTAAGTGAACTGTTTAAAACAAAATCTGTCAGGTTGCAACAGAGCAACAATGAATCAGCATATATTATGGATTATATTGAAAGCGATAGTAGAGCAGTTATACAGCAATATTTTTCTCACTACAAGCGTTTAGAAAATCTTAAAACCTTTAAAAAAATACAGTATAAAGATGATTGCTTAGCTTATTATGTGGAAAATAATATAACTTTCGGCAATTCAAAATCGAGTTGGGTGCGTTGTTTGTTTTTAAAAGATAATATGATTTGTGCAATAGATTATTCGGTTGAAACATTAAAAACAGACAGACCATCAGTAGATGAAGTTTTGCTTGCTTCTTTTGAACTGTTGGCACAGGTGAGAAATAGATAAAGTTGACAAAATATGGTATAATGCCTCATTTGTGAAAAAATTATCTTATATGCTACGGTGGTATTTTTACAAAAATAGGAGCAATGATTGTTTTATGAAAAAACTATTCACTTTTTTATTCATAACGCTTATGGCTGTTTTAATGTGTTCGTGTTCTTTAACAAAAAAAGTTGTAGATTATGTAACCGACCCAAATGTGAAAACAGAGCCCATTATTACGGGAGAAGAGCGAGGATATATAATTTATAATAATAAGACATTTTATGATATTCCATCTGACAAAGACATTGATGCCGATTTTGTTACTTATAAGGATATTTGGACGCCGCTTTCCAATGTCACGCACAAAGCAAATGCTCAGTATAAAAGCACATTGGGTGAAAGCGAGGTAACGATAAATGTGTTTGATGATAAAGACTTATCAATGTTTATTGTGTATGAAGACTTTAACGGAAAATGGCTCTATTGCGTTCAGGATTATAACCTGCCGGATTATTTAAAGGAGTATCCTGTGGAAATCTGTGTTTCAATGGATGAACTGGCAAATGAAGAAAGTAATGATAAGAATATTGTGATAATCGATTCCGAAAAAATAATCAGTGTGATTAACGAATTACGACAAACATCAAAATACGATGTTAAAGGTGCCGAAAATGATAGTGAACTTGTACCTGACGGAAAGGCGTATAATATTCACTTTAAGTTCAACGGTGTGAACGCCTATTATTATTTCGGCGATTTACTTCAAACAAAAAACGGGTATTCGGTTTATTGCCAAAACAGTGCAGGCGAGAGTGCGAATATGCCGGTTTCAGAAAAGGTTGCTGATATAATATTTAATAATTAGTCAGTACATCTAATAATACAGTTAGAAACACGAGGGATGGTTAGAATCAATCAGGGGACGGTTCCTTGATTGAACACTATCGCTTCATTATTTTAAAAAAATCACCGCCCTTGTTCAAGGGGCGGTGATTTTTTATCGATTTTGAGTTTTCTTTTACCACAAATCAATGTAGATTTTCATAATGTCCTCTTTGGTCGGGGTGCGCGGGTTGGTGGCGGTGCAGGAGTCGAGGATTGCCGCTTCCGCCATTTCGGGGATGGCGGCGAAGTATTCTTCGCGCGAGCAGACATTCATGGTTGAAACACACAGGGGCATATCCATTTCCTTCATCATAAACTCCACCCAGTTGACCAAGGCTCTGACCGTGGTAATGGTGTTGAAGTTTTGCAGCCCTAAGAGCCTTGCCAAGGTCGCGTATTTGCGCACCTGGTTCGGGTACTCCGCTTTGGATTTGGAGTGCTTATTGATATCGCTGTTGTACTGAATGACCAGGGGCAGAAGCATGGCATTTGCCCTGCCGTGGGGAATGTGAAATTTTGCGCCCAACTGGTGAGCCATGCCGTGGTTCAAGCCGAGCGAAGCGTGGTTGAAGGCGATGCCGGCAAGGCAGGAGGCGTTCATCATTTTGCGCCTGGCGTGGGTATCGTTGTTGTCTAAATAGGAGCGCAGCAGGAAGGAACCGACGATTTCAACCGCCTTTTCCGCCAGCGCCGCGGAAAATTCATCGTTTTCCGTGCTGACATACGCTTCAATTGCGTGGGTGAGCACATCCATACCCGTATCGGCAGTGATGCCGGGCGGAACGGTCTTGACCAGCTCCACATCCAAAATCGCTTCATCGGGCAGAATGGAATCATCAACCAGCGGGATTTTGGTGCCGTGCTCCGGGTCGGAGACAACGGAGAAGGCAGTCACCTCGCTGCCGGTGCCGCTGGTGGTGGGGATGGCGATTAAGCGGATATGGTCGGTATGCTCCGGCATTTTGGAAACCACCTCGCGCATTGCTTTGGCAGAATCAATCGCCGAACCGCCGCCGATAGCGACCATGGTATCTGCGCCGCTTTCGAGCAGGGCGCTCACGCCGACAGTGATTTTGCTAATCGGCGGGTCGGGCACCACATCGCTGAAAATGGTGTAGGCTTTTTGCGCCCGCTTCAAGCGCGAGGTAACGTGGTCAATTAACCCGCTTTTGATAACAAAGGGGTCTGCCACAACCAGGATTTTTTCGCTTTGGAGTTCCTCGAGCCGGTCAAGGGCACTTTCGCCGAAATTGATTTTGGTTTTAATATCAAAAGTTTTCATCGCATTCTCACTATATATTGATTATTATCCATTTCATTATACAATATCTATGAAAAAAATGCAATATAATTATGAGCGGTCGGCGGCAGGGCTTTGCGCTGCAAATAAAGTGCGAAGCTTCGCAATAATTGTTTACCCCTCTGTCGGCTCTGCCGACATCTCCCCGGGTTCGCTGCGCGCACAATGATATACGCGACAAGCGCGTATGATATAGCAAACGCATTTGCTATGATATACTCTGCGAGTATGATATATTTGCCTTTGCAAATATGGTGGTGGCGTTGCAAAGCAACGCATTCTAAATCGGGTAAGGGCGGAGCCCTTCCTTCATATTGGCAAAGCCGATATTTCATATCCAAAGGATATTTCATCGCGAAGCGATTTCATCTGCCGGCAGGCAGATTTCATTGCAAGGCACAGCCTTGCCCGGGGCGCAAATTGAACATCGAACCGACTAAGATTGTTTTGTTTGCTATCGCAACCCAACAGACAAATAAAGAGAACCGGACACTGAACACTGAACACTGAAAAAAGCTACGCCCCAAAGGGACACCCTCAATAAAGAGGGTGTCTCGTGCTTTTTAATCAGCCAGTGTTTGTGTTGTAGGTAAAGGAAAAATTGAAACTTACCATTTTTTAAAACTTGGAGGTATTACTATGAAACCGACCTACACAGACAAAAACACAGGCATTAGTTACACTCTTGTTGGCAATATCTATCTGCCGAATCTCGTTTTGCCCCATTGCGATTATTCGATTGGCTTATGGGGGCAGCGTTACCTTGAACACATCAAAGCCCACCGAAAAGGATTTTACACCGCACTGAAAATGCAATGCAAGTTAGACAAGCATTTGCAGGAAGTGGACACCCGAGCTTATGAAATGTATGAAAGTCTTGTTGCTTCTTTTGCGAAGAAAAAAGGTATCACCGAAGCACTCAAAGCCGAAGATATGATGGCGTGGGTTGCTGCAATGAATAACATTGCAAATCGTGCTCGTGAAATCGTTTGGGATGAAATCATCGGCGGGGGGTGTGTGAAATGAATATTCTTGAAGAATTATGGTATGGCAACATTCAACCCATGGAGCTCAGTCACATTGAAAACAATGCTCAATACAAAGAAGCGTTACAATTAGTCAACAGAAATTATGACCGTTTACAAGAAGGGTTGACCGAAAAGCAGAAGGAGTTGCTGATGCGGTATGCAGAAAGTCGCAACGAGTTTTCCAACATCACCGAGTTGGATTCATTCAAAACAGGGTTTAAACTCGGTGCCGGCTTGGTGATTGAAGTTCATCACTAAACAGCAATGAAAAAGGGGTGCAGTGGTTTTCACTGCACCCCAAAATAACAAAAGTAAAATGCCGAGTAGTTGACATTTCGCTGAAAATGGGTATAATAAAAGTACAGGGAGTTATCCGATAGACGGTTAGCCCCAATAAAACGAGTTAAAAAGATTTAACCGCCCGCTGGAGCAATTGGGCGGTTATTTCTTTATTATGACTATGTAAGCAGTCGCAAAGATTAAAATTAAAAAAATGATTGTGTACTGTTCCATAAATGCGCCCCCTTTCAGGGGCGAGATTTAACCGCCTACCGTGTTACTGGATAACTCCGAGAGAGCAAAAGCTCTGTGCTTATCATATCAGAATTTGTCGAATAATTCAAGCGTATTAATGTAATAAAAGAAATATTTTAAACCGCCCTGCTCGAATTGCCGAGCAGGGCAATTTTATGTAAGCATTTAGAAGCCGGTTTTTTAGGTAATTAATGATAGTATATTAACCCTTCAAAACCGGTATCAAAATCCCTTGGTGTATTGCGGGTTGCGGAAGCCCTAAATGCTTACAGAATTATGACGGTTTTAAAGCCGTTTTTTGGGGTCTTAATGATTTTACCTTAACCAATAATAACTGCCATAAAAATCCCTTGATGTAGTGCGGGTTCGGAAGCCCAAAAGCGTCATAAAAAAATGAGCATTTTCAAGCCGATTTTTGAGGGTCTTAATGATTCTACCTTACCCTTCAAAAACCGGTGCTCAAATCCCCTAATTCACTGCGGGTTACAGAAGCTAAAAATGCTCATTATTTTTGTCAGTGTGAGTGGAAAAATACAAGCCGTTTTTGAGGGTATTAATGATAGTATATTAACCCCTCGATTTTGCCACGAAAACTTCTTGATTTGATGGGGTTTCAGAGCCTCTATTTTTCCACTTTTTCCAGCCGTTTTTACCGCTATTGCCACGGATTGTTTAACTGCGAAATGTAATTTTTTTCTCACAAAACTATTGACATTCATATATATATATATATAATTGAAATTGGTATGTTTTATTCACCTGATATATGATTGCTTCTTCGGTGCGATGCACCGGTTTATCAATTCCTTTCTGTCACTTGACTTACCTTGCCCGCTGTTCGCTGCGGCGGGCAGGATGTCGGTGAAATGAAAGGAAAAATACAGACAGTTGATTATAGCCGTATATTGTTTTGGAAGTCTCTAAGATTTCCGGCAAAGGAAGTTTTAGAGATTTCCGGTAGCAATATTGAGGTCAGGCGGCGAAAGTCATAAATCAAATTAAAAATTCAAAATTAAAAAATGAAAGGATTTGATAAACATGCAAATAAAAAAAGTTTTATCAATTTTGTTGGTAGCAGTGATGTTACTGTCCGTGATTCCGGTTTCGGCATTTGCCGTAGCTCCCGGCGACAGCGACATCGGCACCGGCATCGGCGGTATCACCATCACTCCCACTCCCGCCACCGGCTTTATGGTAGGCGAAACGAACTATGCTGATTTTGAAGAAGCTGTTGCAGCGGCAAGAACAGGCAGCACAAAGACAGTCACCTGCCTTTCCGATATTGACCTTACTTCTTATGCAGCAAGCGCAAGACATTATATTGATATTACCGGCGTAACGATTGACCTTAACGACCACCAGATGGATGTCGGAACACATTGGAGTGTTTGCTTTACAGGTACAAACGGTAAGATTATGAACGGTACCTGCGTAGGTCACGATTCACAGGCTTATGAGAATTATGCATACGGTATTTATATCTGGGGTCCCGGTAGCGGCAACCTTGCTAACAGCGGCGGCGGTCATGCGAGCATCACTTTGGAAAACCTCACCTGCAACTATGGTATTCACACCTGGAATGCAGATGTTACCATCACCAATTGCGATGTAACCGGCAGCGCCAGCTACTATGCTGTGTGGGCGGATGAAGAAAGCTATATCACTGTTGAAAGCGGTAACTACACCACCAGCGGCGCAGCGGTTTTCGGTTGTGCAACTTCCTCTGACGGTCAGGGACATATTAATATTGAAGGCGGCGATATCGTCGTTCCCGCAGGCAAAAAGCTTGCTCAGTCAGGCAGTCAGAGCATTCCCGGAAATGTTAAGTTTTCCGGCGGCACAGTTAATGTGGTTATTCCCGCAGAAAACTGTGCAGACGGTTTCGCACCTGTTACCGAGCCGAATGAACAGGGCAAATATACGGTTGAGGCTGAACCGACCACCGGCTTTATGGTAGGTTCCGATTGGTACGAAACTCTTCCTGAGGCAGTAGCGGCTGCATCTGCAGGCGACACTATCACGGTTCTCAGTGATGCAACATTGTCAACTACGGATATCGAAATTAACAAAAATCTTATCATTGATTTCGGCAGCAACACATTAACTGCTGCCAGATGGCCGCTGATTAACAATGCCAATCTTACATTGAAGGGCACAACGGGCGGTCTTGTCAGTGCAAGAGGTCTTGTGGATAACTACGGTACACTTACCATTGATAGCGGCGTTTACAACAACACTGCGATTCCGAACCCTGCATTCTGGAACAATGCCGGCAGCGTCATCATCATTAACGGCGGCACCATGGATTCCAACAACGCGATTGTGTATAACGAAGGCGCTACCCTTACAATTAACGGCGGCACTCTCAACAGTGCATCCTCGTCTAAAGTCAGCTCCTCGTATTACAGTTATGCAATTCGCAACCTTCCCGGAAGCACTTGTACGATCAACGACGGTACCATTACTGCTGTTCACGGCGGTGTTGCTGCCTTCGGTGACGGCGTACATGCTACGACTGTTGTCGTCAATAACGCTACAATCACTACCCATAATTCCGAAGCGGGTGCGGATGCTTTCTATCCGCTTTACATCTCGGGTAACGGCACCAGCATGACAGTCAACGGCGGTACCTTCTCCGGTCCGAGAACGGCTGTTATGATTGATGACGATGATATTGGTCTTACCGAAAACACGGCGCTAACGATTACCGGCGGTACCTTCACTGCACCTTCCGGCATTGCGGCAGTTACCCGTGGAGATAATGACAGCTATCCTGCTATCAGCGGCGGCAGCTTCTCTACATTGGTTCCTGCTGAATATTGTGCAGAGGGCTTTGCACCCGTAACGACTCCGAACGCTCAGGGCAAATACGAAGTCGGTCAACCGAACGATGGCGTGAACATCACTGTTGCAGACACCATCAGCGACAACTTCTATTTAGATAAAGAGTTCTATGGTGAAAATGCTGTGGTCGTTTTGAACTACAACCACAATTCCAATGCAAGCGAAACAGCTGCATTTTCTTCCGAAACGAAGGCTATCGGCGAGATGGAAACACTCGATAAGCCCGGTGATGCACATGATGGAGACCCGATGTTCGCTATCACCCAGGCACCAGCACAGGCTACCGAGTCTATCAGCATTAAGGTATATGCCAACGCCGAGGACGCTGCAGCGGGCAAAAATGTTGTTAGAGAAATCGAGTACAACACCTACAGCTACTGCCGTGCAATTCTCGAAAATGACACATATTCCGATATGTGGGAACTTGCAGAGTCTACCCTTGACTACTGCGCGGCAGCACAGACCTATTTCGGTTACAACACCGACGATATGGCAACCAAGGATAACGCAGGCAATGCTTACTACAACGAAGTAGCAAACACTGATTTGAGCGGTGTGGCAGGTATTGAGACAAAACCTGCTTGCATTAAATCGGCAACGATGACTGCAAAGTCCGACCTTGAAATCAACCTGCTTTCTCGCACACCGATTTATGTAAATGATTATTCGATGGATGCGACAAGCGGTAAAGCAAGATTTACCGTGAGCGACAAAGTGAATGGCGATTATTATGAAATCAATGTCAAAGGTATTATCGCTGCAAACATGAACAAGACCATCACCATTTACACCAGTGAAGGCGAAATTGTGTTCACTGCCAACTCCATTATGAAGGCGATGGCAAAGAGCAGCAATACAAATCTTGCTAATATGGCAAAGGCAATGTACCTTTACGGTGCATCTGCAAGCAGCTACTTTGGTGCATAAGGAGGGAATGACAATGAAAAATAATTACTTAGAGCCGATTGTTGAAGTTGTGAAATTTTCTCCGGAGGATATTCTCATGGCATCAAGTGAAATTGCTCCCAGCCGCGAAACCGGTGCTTACGAGTCAGAAGAGATTCCGCTTGATTGATTCAACAACTAAAGCTTAAAAACATACCGCCTGTGAGCAGAACTTGCTTGCAGGCGGTAACGCTAAGCGAATAATCTTTGAATACCGAATAAAGGAAATGATGACACATTTCTTTTATTGGTTATTCAAAAGCACATATTATTAAAGGAAAGACTATGCCGAACTTTTTATGTAAACAGTGTAATTGTATCAATCAAGTGGCACCGGAAGCCACGCATTTCACTTGCAAAAACTGCGGTGTAAAACAGGAAACACCCTCTTTTTTAGAGCGTGTGGAAAATAATGATACACTGGATAAAGTGATGTTAATCGAACCGGAAGGTGAAGAGAAGGAGAAGCCTTTTATTTCGACCAAATTCACCTCTCCCGATAAGCCGGAAGAACCGATGATTGTGCAGGTGGAAACGGATGAAACAACTCGCAAAAACAACACCTATTTCAAAGCACTTTCAAAAATGGGCGGCGAAGATATTGCACTTTACAAAGAAGCGCTGGAATTATTAAGGACTGTTCGCGGTTGGAAAGATGCGGATGATTTAATTGTACAGTGCGAGGAAAAAATCGAGCGATTGCTTGAAGAAGAGCAACATGCCGCTGCCGCAAAACAAAAGAAACAAAAACAGCGAAAACTTGCCGTTATCATAGGGGCTCCTTTACTCGTTTTTCTGGCAATATTTGCTGTGGTGTTCGGCATAAAAATATACCCGGATATGCGATATCGTAAAGCAATAGCCTTTGCCGAAAGCGGCGATACGGTGAAAGCGTATGAACTCTTTACCGACTTGAACGGCTACAAGGACAGCCGCGAAAAAGCGAAGGCACTTTATGAGACTTACAAAACTGAAAAATTGACTTCTGCCGCAGTGGGTGATATCGTGTACTACGGTACCTATGAGCAGGATGGCGATGCCGAAAACGGTAAAGAAGATATTGCTTGGGTGGTGCTTGAGAGAGCGGGTGACAGGCTTTTGTTATGCTCTCGGTACGGATTGGATTATCAAAAATATAGTAAAGAAAAAGAATATACCACATGGGAATCCTCCCATATGCGGCAGTGGCTAAACAACACTTTTTTGGAGGAATCTTTCAGTGAAGAGGAAGCGACGCATATCATTCTCACGGATGTTTCTGCCAATAAAAATCCCGACTATGATACTCCTTATGGCGATGCGACCAAAGATAAAG
This sequence comes from Clostridia bacterium, assembly GCA_017430965.1. Taxonomy (GTDB): domain Bacteria; phylum Bacillota; class Clostridia; order Oscillospirales; family Acutalibacteraceae; genus RUG714. The sequence goes on from JAFRLX010000070.1 coordinate 37,074, forward strand.
TCTTTTTGTTAAGCACAGCGCAGGTGGAACAGTATTTTCCGACACCGGAGGAGCGACTAATTGCTCCGACCGATTACGCAGTGGAACAAAGCGTTTACAAAAGCAAGAAAATGTACTCCGGCATCAATACTTGCTGTTGGTTGTTGCGCACTCCCGGCAGTGAAGGCACGCAAGTGGCTTATGTGTATTATGACGGCACTCTCCGCTATTCAGGTGCCAGCGTAAATACCAGAGGTGCTTCTTTCTGCCCGACTATGTGGGTGGAGATTCAAAAGGAACAATAAAATGAAACATATGATTAAAAACATTATTTGTATCACCTTGGCACTGTCGCTGTGCTTGAGCGGGTTGGCATTTTCTGCCGCTGCCGGCGATTATGACACGCCGATTATCCCGATTAATCCCGGTCACAAGCATTCCTTTGTCGGCAGGGTAACAACCGAACCGTCATGCACAGCGGCGGGGGTGAAAACTTTCACCTGCTCCTGCGGCAAGGGCACCTACACAGAACCGGTATCCGCCCTCGGGCATAATTATAAGGAAGAAGTGGTAGCACCAACATATAAAGCCGGTGGTTATACGCTTCATACCTGTACGCGTTGTGGAAATAATTATAAAGATTCGTTTACGGACAGGATATCTTTATATTACATAGTTTCATGCCTTGCAAAAAAAGAAAGCACTTTAGTTTTTAAGAATGAGACAAATCAATATATAATCTCTTCTAATAATGGTCATTTTGTAATCAATGACCTTGATGAAGGTAATTATAGAGTCTATGTAAAAGAGAAGAATTGCTTGACTGTATTAATTGAAGAATATCACACAAATGCCATCCCTCATTTTGTTGACAATGAAATAGTATTGCCAAGAGGAGATGTGAACGGTGATAGTAATATCGATATTGCAGATATTTCTTTGCTCTTGCAATCCGATGTTTTTGGTACAACAAACGCCGAATACGATTTAAACGGTGACGGCATTATTGATATTGCAGATTTATCCGTGATTCTATGTGTCGACAATTATGGTAAATCATCAGCTGAAATAGTATAAATTCATCATCGGGTGGCTGCACGCTGCCCGGTGCTTTTTTTCAAAAAATCAAAATCGCACATTTACCTACGCAATAGCACATTTGCGATTTTTGATAGCACATTCTCTTTTTCTAATAGCACATTTTTCTGTTTGTATCATTTATGTAGTGAGCAGACAAGAAAGAACGACACATTTGATACCATTCAAATGTGTCGTTCTTTCAATGAAATAAATCCCTTGCGGGATTTGTGAAGTATTCCTAAGGAATATGAAGTAGCTGTCGCTATGAAGTATGCTTCGCATATTGGTAAGGGATTTATTTTTAGCCGAGCGAAGCGAACGCCAAGGTTCCGGGCACCAACTCCAAATCTTTGATTTGGTAAGTTGGTCGGGTTCTTACTTCATGTTGCAGTGATAACTGCAACACTTCATAATGAACGAAGTGAATTACTTCATATTGCGTAGCAATACTTCATTAATTATTTATATTAATGCGTATGATTTTTCTAAAATTTATGATATAATAAAATATATGGTTTTTATTATGTTTTACTATACATACAGTTTACCACAGGAGGAATTTATGAAAAAGCGGCACAAACTCATTAGCATATTTCTGGTGTTCACAATGGTATTCGGCATGGTTGCCGGATTCCCCGTAACTTCTTTCGCACAAGATGCGCCGGAGTATATTGAGCGCTATTGGGATGAAAAAAGGCATGTGGTGGTGGATGTGAACCACATATGCAGTGAATATACCGAGTTGAGCGAGGTGCAGGGCAACCGCCTGGGCGCGGGATGGTATACCGTATCGGAAAACACCACTATGCCCTCGCGTTTGATAGTTGACATGGGTGCAGTCCACCTCATTGTGTGCGATGACACCACATTAACCCTCGGCGAGGGTATTGAAGTGGGAAAGAATGCTTCGCTTTCTATTTACACGCAAGTTAACAACAGCGGAAAAATCTGTGCGGATATCAACCGCAACAACCTACCCGCTGCCTATAAAGATGCGGCAATCATCGGCGGCGGAGCCGACAGTGCCGATTGCGGTGATATCACCATTCACGGCGGTATTTTAGATTTAAAAACCACCGGTTGGACTTATGGCAGCGTGATTGGCGGCGCAAAAGGCGGCTCGCCAAATGTAATTACGATTTACGGCGGTACCATTGACCTGTGCCAAAGCGGTGAAGCTGCCCTGCTCGGGGGTGGCAGCGGCGCATGTGTAAGCCGGCACGAGGGCGAGGGTATTCGCATCTTCGGCGGCACTCTCAATGCCGTAGGGCTACAGGGCGGCTGTGCCGCAGGGATTGGCAGCGGTAGAAACGTAAAAAGTTCCATCGGCTCGATTGCGATTTACGGCGGCACTGTTACCGCAACGGGCAAGAACGGTGCGGCAGGTATCGGCGGCGGTGAAGGCAGCACCAACGGGCAAGTGGATATCTACGGCGGCACGGTAACGACAAGCGGTATTGATTCTAAAGTAACCGGCGCCGGCATCGGCTCCGGGTGCAAAGCAAACCAAACGGAACCCATTCGCATTCACGGCGGCACGGTGGTAACATCCTCGCATAGCGGCGCAGGCATCGGTGCCGGTTGCGGCGGTGATGCAACAGAAATTGAAATCGACAATGCCAATGTCATTGCCACTGTCAGCGCAGGCGGCGCCGGTATCGGCGGCGGCAAGCGATATAAAGACCGTGGCGGCTATGGCGGTAATATTACGATTCGCTCGCAGGCAAATGTCGTTGCAACCTCTTTAAGCTATGGCACGGCACAGGATTATGTTAACCGCCTCAATGAGTGCATTGCAAACAGTAAAATGAAGCTTGATGACACCGCCTATGGCGGCGGCATAGCATCGGTTATTTCTTTTTTGATAGAGTGGTTTCAAGATGACCTTTCCGGCACCGGCATCGGTGGCGGGTATAATGGCAGTGCCGGTACCATCAGCATTTCCGACAGCAAGGTCACTGCCGCAAGCGGTGCCTATGCGGCAGCGATTGGCACGGGAGATGAAGCCATAAGCGGCTGCACCATCAACATCACCAACAATGCCAATGTTACCGCAACCGCGGGAACGGATGCGGCAGCGATTGGCAGCGGCAACGAGATTGACGGCACCTGTAACATCAACATTGCCGATGCAACCGTCACGGCGAACGGCGGCGCTTACGGCGCCGGTATCGGCGGCGGTGATGCGTCCGACGGTGGCAATATCACCATTACGGACTCTACCGTAAAAGCCTATGCCGGTACCGATGCAGCAGGCATCGGCGGCGGTGAAGGCGGTGACGGCGGCACCATTAAGATGATTAATGCCAATGTATATGCCGAAGGCAAAAGTTACGGTGCCGGCATCGGCAACGGTGAGGACGGTGACAACGCCGCTATTGAGATTTACGGAAACAACAGCAATATTGAAGCCGTTGCAGGTGGCGACGGCAAATCGGCGGCAATCGGGCATGGCGGCAACGGCATTTTTTATGAAGACCACATCAAATTGTATTTGGCGCCGGAATTGAAAGCCGAAGTCGGCTCGGATAAAGACCACACCACCGTTTACTACGGCGATAGCCGCTATCAACCGTTATTCAGTGCAAAGTATGCAAAAATATACGTTTGCCGGCATGAGAATACCGAGTGGCGCAGTGACGGTGTGGAAATGCATGTGCAGTATTGTTTAACATGCGGCATGCGTTTCGGCTCAACCGCTATCTCTCACGAGTGGAACAGTGAGAATATCTGCACTGTCTGCGGTGCTTCAGCCGAAACAGGCTCCATTACATTCACGCAAACAGACAGTAGCGGCGCCACGGTGCAAACCACAGTGGAAGGACCGAAGCGTGCAAAGATAAAAACGCCTGCGTGTACCCATGCGCCAAACGGTACCGAGTTTGTTTGTTGGAGCGATGGATATAATTATTACGGCGCGAATTATGATATCGGTGTCCCCTCCTCCGGCAGCACAACATTACATGCCGTGTATTTACCGCTCAAAGAAGTTTCTTACATCAACCAAAACGGTGAAGCGGATACTGTCACGGCAAGGCAATTAACCTCAACCGATTTAATTTTAACCGGCGGTTGGTATGTTGTGGAGAACAACTTGCAAGCCATTAACACATTAAAAATAGATGGTGATATTCACCTGATTCTTGCCGACGGTGCAACATTCTCTTTTTACCAGGGCTTTGATTATTACGATTTAGAGCATATTGACTGTTTCGCCACATTCCAAAACTGCACATCTTCCCTGCGCGTATACGGGCAGGCAGAGCAAAGCGGCACATTGATGATAGGCAACCGCCATTCCCTGTTTGATGACTTTGTGCAGTACGGCGGTGTGGTTGACAGCAGCCGCGGTTTCTTTGAGGCGGCAAAAAACTGCACCATTGCCGGCGGCACTTTTAAAGCGATGGTTTTGGCGTGCGACAGGGCGGCGGTGCTCGGCGGCAACGCCACAATCGGCAACCTGCCGCTTAATAAGAGTTTGCAGCTCGGCTGGCAACAAAAGAGTGACCGCATTCATTTTGATGCTTTAGAGAGCGAAAACACGAGCGTGGTTGCAAATCAGGCATTTTGCGATGAAAACGGCAATGTATATAAAGGTTCTTTGAGTGCCGCGCAGGTAAATGCGATGGCAGGCAAAACGCTGATGCCGTATTTGGAACATGATTATGCGCAGCCGGAATGGGTTTGGTCGGATGAATACACCAATGCCGAGGCAATCTTCCGCTGCAAAGACTGCACACTGGAGCAGACGGTCAATGCCAAGGTGACTTGGGAAGATGAAGGCAACAGCCGCACTTCTCACGCGGTTTGCAACTTTAACGGTGAAACTTACACCGACACATGCACCGTTAACATCCTGTGGAATATCACCGTGGCGGAAACCGCGCACGGCACAATCAGCGCCGATAAAGCGCACGCAAAAGCAGGTGAATTCGTTGAACTCACCGTCACACCCGATGCGGGCTATGCGCTCGATACCCTGCAGGTGAGCGACAGCGAAGGAACGCCAATTGAAGCAGAAGACAACACATTCAAGATGCCCGCAAGCGATGTAAGCGTAACGGGAAGTTTTAAAATAACAACACACACGGTGCGCTGGATTGTCGGCGGCGAAACCGTTGAAACGGATGAAAATGCGCCTTACGGCGAAACGCCGAAATTTAACGGCACACTTCCCGCCACATATATAAAAGACCACACACGCTATTCTTTCAGCGGTTGGAGCGATGGTCAAAATGTGTATACCGGCGAGACCCTGCCCGCTGTTACAAAAGATGTTACTTATACCGCAGTTTATACTGCCGTGCAGAAAGCAACTAACGGTGTCAGCCTCACCGTAGGCAGAGATATTACTTCCAACTACTATGTGGATTATCTGTTTTATGACGGTGCGGCAACCGTTCGCTACACCTATAACGCAGTGAATGAGCTCGAACAAAATGTGCCTGTAACCAAAACGGTGGATTTAGAGAATATCCCAGCGGAAATGACCGCTACTGCCGGCGCCGAAAAAAGACTGATGCTGACCGTTTCTCAAGCACCGGCACAAATGGCGGAGACAACAAAAATTGAGATTTTAAACGCTAACGGTGATGTAATAGATACCCTGCACTACAGTGCCAAGACCTATTGCGATAATGTTATTGCCATGAGTGAAGAAGAAATTGCGGCATATACCGATAAGGGTGCCGAACTTAGAACCCTTTGCCACACCATGATTGCTTACGGTCAGGCGGCACAGGGCGTGTTTGATAACTATGAAACGGTTGCAGTCACTTGCGAGAATGAAGCAGTCAATGCACAGATTGAAGCGGCAACCGCAACAGCAAACCACACGGTGAATAATGCCGGTCAAATCAAGTTTAGCGGTGTTTCCTTCGTCTGCACCAAGGATGCAAGACTCAGGTTCTACCTGAACACAAGCGAAGCGACCTCTACACCGGCAGCACCCACGGCAAGCACAGGCAATGCGGCACTCAAGTACACCTTGAATGGTGCAGAGAAGCAATACTTTGTGGAAGTCAACGGTATTAACGCAGCCGATTTTAACGAGCAAATCACAGTGAACTACGGCGGCTCAACCATCAACTTCAGCGTGCTTGATTTTGCAGGTATTGTTTTGAGAGACGGCAGCGGTGCTTCCGCAGCATTGCAACACTTTGCAAAGACTTTGGTTGTTTACAACACCAATGCACTTGCATTCTTTGGTAACTAAAGGAGGGAGACAAACCATGAAAAAATTGAACTATACACAACCGGAAATGGAAATGGTTAAGTTTGGTGTTAGTGATGTCTTGGCAACCTCCGGCGTTACACCGGGTTACAATCCCGAAGCAATCGAAGGCGGCGGCTGGGTTGTCGGACCTAACTCTTCCGGCAACGACCAAGGCTTCGCTTTATAATTAATGAAAAGGCGGGCTGTCTTGCAATTGCAGGGCAGCTCGTTTGCTTTTAGTTCCCGATAAAAAAGTTCTTGACATTCAAAATATATGTGGTAGAATTATATCGAACATTTGTTCGATATAATTCTTTTTTGCGTGAGAGTCTTACATCAAAACAGCAGGGTAAACCGTCCCTCGGTCAAGGGACACCCGCCTGTTTTATGTGCCGACTCTTTTCCTTTTTATTTGCTAAAACCACTATAGGTTTCGACAAGGTTCCCGAATAAATAACAATCTTGTTATTGTATATTATGATGGCACCTATCTTTCAAACGGCGGTCATTTTTACTTAGAGATTGCGAGATAAGTCCCCCTATTAATTATCAATTTAGAAAGTATTTTTTACTGCTGATTGCAAGATACATCCCCCTATTAATTTCATAAGATAGCAGTAAAATAAGCGGACAAAAATGGAACTACCTATCGAGATAATGGGTAAGATAACCTATGCGTTTAAGTTACCGTTAAAAAGTGTCTGCGTTATCGTAGCAAGCAGACCCTTTGTGCCACAAACGGTAGCTTGAACGCAACAATTCAAAATTGATTGCGTTGCCGTAGCGAGCAGACTGTTTGTGCCACAAACAGTAAATGCCGCTACGAAGGGGCACCCTTAAACCCGTTCAAAGAGAAGTTTAGTTTTCATTTTTTTAGCAGTAGGTTTTAGGGAGTCTCTCCCTAACGAATTACCGTTTTTTGTCAATTTGTGGACATAAACGGTCTGCTCGCTACACTGACGCAACGCAAATTTGCGTTTTTGTTTTTCGGTTGGTTTTTATCAAAAAATTTTTTGTTTTGAAAAAATTTTTTAAATAATTATTTCAAAGTTTTAATAAAAATCTCATCAAAAAATGAAGGAGGAATGAGTATAAAAAAATGAAATATGAAGTGTCTTTATCTAAAAAAGAATTTGAAATGCTGGAGAAGTTTATTGACGAATTGTATGAGCAACTACATCGAATGAGCGAGGAAGAATTAAAGCAATGGTATATCGATAACGCAGCGCTTCCACCGTTTGAAAAAGAAATTGATGGAACAGTTTATACCGTCAATAGTCATTACTCTGTGACAAAAAAAGAAGCGCTTTTACAAAAGTCGGTACGCTTATTAGGACTTAAAATCTTTCTTGATAACAAATACATTGAATCCTCACGCTGAATATGTTATGATGATCACACCTACAAACAAACATATTCGGCTGTAGAAAGGAGACAGATGAAAAAACAAACAGACCGAATAGATGCTCTGTACTGTCGCTTGTCACGAGATGATGAACAAGACGGCATGTCAGGCTCAATTAAAAACCAACAAGCAATACTCGAAAAGTATGCAAAAGAAAACGGCTTTGATAATTACCGCGTGTTTATTGACGACGGTTGGTCGGGAACAAACTTTGCTCGCCCAGCGTTTATGGAAATCATGGAGCTTGCCGAGCAAGGAATGATTCGCACATTGATTGTCAAAGACCATTCCCGTCTCGGAAGAAACCGGCTCGTTGTCGGTCAACTATTGGAAGAAGATTTTGACAGACTCGGTGTCAGATACATTGCCATTATGGATAACATCGACACGGCAAAAGGCATCAGCGACTTGGTGCCGATGCAAGATTTGTTTAACGAATGGCACGCAAAAAACACAAGCCAAAAAGTGCGCAATGTTTTCAAAAGCAAAGGCAATTCCGGTAAACACTTAACGACCAATCCTCCGTTTGGATATATGAAAAATCCCGACGAACCGGACAAGTGGATTATTGATGAACCGGCAGCAGAAGTTGTGCGTGAAATCTTTGCACTGTGTATTCAAGGTTATGGTCCTTCACAAATTGCAAAGCAATTAAGTGCAAAGCAAATTATGACACCGACGGAATATTGGTGCAGCATTGGCAGAAAGTGTGCGAAGCCACCGGCGAAAGAACATCAGTGGGTTTCCGCTACCGTTGCGGAGATTTTGGGCAAACCGGAATATGCCGGGCATACAGTCAATTTTAAAACGACAAAAAAATCTTTCAAAAACAAAAAGACAATTCACAGACCGCAGAGTGAATGGAAGGTGTTTAAGAATACTCACCCTGCTATCATTTGTCAGGAAGATTTTGATTTGGTGCAGCAGTTGCGCAAGAACAAGCGCAGACCAAACCGCACGGGAATTGTCAGTATGTTTTCGGGACTTATGTTTTGTGCCGATTGCGGTGCTAAACTCTATTATAGTTCCACAAATAATTACAAAAAAGAACATGCCAATTTCTTTTGCTCCAACTTTCGTAAAGACCCCAATACATGCTCGATGCACTATGTTCGGGAAAAAGTTATTTATGATTTAGTGTTGGCAGACTTGCAACGAGTATGTGCGTATGTCACTTCATATGAAGCCAAATTTGTGAAGGTTAGAGAAGAAGGTCTTGCACAAGATAGGCGTAGAGAATTAGCGGCAAAAAAGCGCGAAGTTGAAAAAAGCAAAAAGCGCATTGCCGAAATTGACAACCTGATTCTAAAATTGTATGAAGATAATGCAAAAGGCAAATTAACAGATGAACGATTTGCCACAATGTTGGTGGCACTTGAAACAGAACAAAAGGGCTTGAAAGAAGTACTTCCGCAAATGGAAGATGAATTGCAGACACAAGTTGATCAAAAAGAAGGCATTGAGCTTTTTATCAAAAAAGTAAAAGCAATGAGCAAGCCCACCGCGTTGACTGCTGAATTAGTCAATGACTTCATTGAAAAAATTGTTGTTTCAAAGCCTGTTTACATTGACGGCAAACGCCACCAAACCATTGATATTTACTACAATGGGGTCGGCATGATTGAAGAATTGACGCCGGATGAATTTGCAGAAAAATTCATTCAAGGAAAAATCAAGAAGCCGGAAATGTGGCAAGAAGAAAAAGAAATAAAAGAAAAAACAGCATAGTCAAAGACTATACTGCTTAAACTTGAGGCGCGCCTTGGGTTACACCCTCTTTATTGAGGGTGCCCCAAGG
>JAFRLX010000071.1 GCA_017430965.1 Clostridia bacterium
CCTGCAACTGCTTTGCCACAGCCTAAGCACAAACTATCTCGGTCTATATCAGGCAAAAAGGGTTAGATAGCCCCGCTAATGCGGGCAGATGATTAACAAAAACTATTGTGCTCAAAAAAACTGATAAGTGCTGAACAAACCCGCTATGCGGGCAGATGTGAGATAGTAAACAAAGTACGCCTGCAACTGCTTTGCCACAGCCTAAGCACAAACTATCTCGGTCTATATCAGGCAAAAAGGGTTAGATAGCCCCGCTAATGCGGGCAGATGATTAACAAAAACTATTGTGCTCAAAAAATACTGATAAGTGCTAAACAAACCCGCTATGCGGGCAGATGATTGAACACAATCAGGCAAAAAGGGTTAGGTAGCCCTGCTGCCGCGGGCAGATGAAAGAGTAGCGAACCCTGCGCTTCATATTTTGTCGGGTTTGCGAAGCAAACAAAACTGTCGCAGCCGGTTCACTGTTCAGTTTGACCGCTTTTTGTCGCCCCTCGATGAGGGGAGATGTTGCGCGATTTGCGCAACAAGGGGTAGATTTTTAAAGATTAAAGCATAGAAAGCTTTTTTGCTTAAATTTCGCGAAGCGTTGCTTCGCCACCTTTCATTCCGGATGCTGCTTGCCGCATTCCGAATGAAAAAACGGAGATTTTTTTATGTATACCGCTTTATACCGCAAGTGGCGGCCGCAGTCCTTCTCGGATGTGATTGGGCAAAGCCACATCACCGAAACTCTAAAAAACGAAATCATCACAGGGAGGCTCTCTCATGCGTACCTATTTATCGGTTCGCGGGGAACGGGTAAAACCACCTGTGCGCGCATTTTGGCAAAAGCGGTCAACTGCCCCCATGTGCATGAAGGGGAACCCTGCAATGAATGTGAGATTTGCAAGGGGATAGACAGCGGCACGATTTTGGACATCACCGAGATTGATGCTGCCTCCAACAACGGCGTGGATAATATCCGCGATTTGCGCGAAGAAGCCAACTTCAACCCTGCCCAAACCAAGTACAGGGTTTATATTATTGACGAAGTCCACATGCTTTCGCAGGGTGCTTTCAATGCGCTGCTCAAAACCTTGGAGGAACCGCCCGAGCATGTGAAGTTTATTTTGGCGACCACCGAGGCACACAAGATGCCGGCAACCATTCTCTCGCGCTGCCAGCGCTTTGATTTCAAGCGCATCGGCGCCGAGGATATGTCGGAACGCCTGCTCTACATTGCCGAGCAGGAAAACATCTCCATGACCGTGGAAGCCGCAAACCTGATTTCCCGCCTTGCCGATGGCGCGATGAGAGATGCGCTCTCCATTATGGACCAGTGCATTGCCGCAGGCAAAGATATCACCACAAAGCTTGTCAGCGAGGTGTGCGGCATTGCCGGCAGGGAATACCTTGCCGAAACGGCAGGAGCGCTCTTAAAGCGCGATACCGCAAAGTTGCTGCAGATTGTTTCTAACCTGCATGAAAATGCCTGTGATATGGAGCGCTACTGCTCGGAATTAATCAATTTCTTCCGCAATATCATGGTGGCAAGGACAGTCAAGCAGCCGGAAAAGCTGATGATATGCTCGGATGAGGAGCTGCAGTCCATTTGCCGCTTCTCCGAATCCTTTACACTGCCTGCTGCAATAGCAGTGATTGACACCCTGCAAAAAACCTATGCCGAAATTAAGGCGGGCGTGCAGGGCAGGACCGCAATGGAAATGGCGCTCATTCGCCTGGCAAGCCCGGAGCTGGATGCGCGCGATGAGAGCGTCCTCAAGCGCTTGGCACAGGTGGAAAAAGAGCTCAAAACCGGAGTGAAGGTGCAGGCGACAGAAGAGCCGGCAACACCGGCAGCCCCCGGCATCAATGAGGAACTTGCGGCGCCGACCGCAAGTGCAGAGCCGGAAGCACCGCAGCAGCCGGAGGAAACCCCGCCGCCGGCAGAGCAGGCAGCTGCCCCGGAGCAAGCGGCAGAGGAAGCGGCGCCGGCAGAGAAAGAAGCCCCGCAGGCTTCTGCACCGGCACAAAATGCCGCCGTGCCGATTCGCCAATGGCCGGAGATTTTGCAGGAGCTGTTCCCCAAAAACAGGCTGGTGTGGACCATCCTCAACGGCACAAACGCCAAACAGGTCGGCAACACCATTGTCGTTTACGGCACGCATCCTTCAATTCCCGATGTGTTGGCGGTCAAAGTCAATGCCGATGATGTTTTGGAGGCGGCAAATGCCGTCACACTCCTGGAGTTCACAAAAGTCATCAGCCAAAGGGATGCCGAGGAACTTCTCGGCGAAAGCCGGAGTGAAGCAGTAGAGGACCCGCTGCAGGCGTTTATTGACAAAGCGCAGCAAGGCGGCATTACAATAGACTATAAATAATATTTGAGAGGTAGAATAATGAAAGTAAGACTTCCCAACCAAGGAAAATCCAATATGAATGATATGCTCGCCAAGGCACAAAAGATGCAAGAGGACCTTGCCAAAGTGCAGGAAGAGTGCGAGAACAGCGAATATGGCGCCAGTGTCGGCGGCGGTATGGTGGAAGCGACTGTCAGCGGCAAGCACCAAATCCTTTCGCTCAATATTAAGCCCGAAGTGGTCGACCCCGAGGATGTGGAAATGCTCGGCGACCTGATTATCGGCGCTGTCAATGAAGCGCTGCGCAAGGCGGATGAGGATATGGATGCCAAGATGGCAGCGGTGCAAAACCCGATTGCGGGGCTCAATATCCCCGGTATGGGTATGATGTAATGCGGTATTCTGTAGCGGCACTTGAAAAATTAATTAACCAGTTCGAGCGCTTACCCTCTATCGGGCACAAAACCGCGCAGCGCCTGGCTTTCCACGTGCTGAGCATGAATGATGCGCAGGTCAGGGAGTTTACGGACACGATTCGCGCAGCGCATGAGAACATTCACCAATGCGCGGTGTGCTGTAACCTGACCGAGGAGGAGGTCTGCCCGATTTGCAAGAGCGATGCGCGCGACAGGAGCACCATTTGCGTGGTGGAGGACCCGCGCGATGTGAGCGTGTTTGAAAAGACAGGGGATTATGACGGGCTCTACCATGTGCTTCACGGCGCTATCAGCCCGATGAACGATGTGGGACCCGATGCCATTCGCATTAAAGAGTTGCTCGCAAGGCTCAACGGGCAGGACAAAGAGGTCAAAGAAATCATCATGGCGACCAACCCCACTGTGGAGGGAGAAGCCACGGCGATGTATATTTCCAAGCTGCTCAAGCCCTTGGGTTTCAAAGTCACCAGACTCGCTTACGGCATTCCCGTGGGCGCGGATTTGGAGTATGCGGACGAAGTGACCGTTTCCAGAGCGCTCGAAGGCAGAAATGAATTGTAACGCGTTACAATTCATTTCGTGTTCAGTTTTCAGTGTTCAGTAAAAGCAAACAATCGGTATCATGAAAGAAGAACTCAACAAAGTTGCGACCAATAAAAAAGCGTATCACGATTACTTTGTGCTCGAAACCTACGAAGCGGGGATTGAATTGAAGGGCACAGAGGTCAAATCCTTGCGCCAAGGTAAAGCAAATTTGAAGGACTCCTGGTGCAGTGTGGTCGAGGGAGAGCTGTTTGCCAACGGCATTCACATCAGCCCCTATGACCACGGCAACCGCTTTAATACCGACCCGAAGCGTGTGCGCCGGCTGCTGATGCACAAGCGCGAAATTTGCCGCCTTTACGGCACGGTGAAGCAGCAGGGGCTCTCGCTCATTCCGCTGAGCATTTACTTTAAAAACGGCAGAGCAAAAATGGAGCTCGGGCTGTGCAAGGGTAAAAAGAACTATGACAAGCGCGCCGCCGAAGCGCAAAAGAGCGCCAAGCGGACAATGGAAAAAGAGATGAAACAAATGTTTGTTTCATTTCATTAGCGCAAAGACAGCAACTTTTAACACTTCTGATTTTTTAAAATAGTGATGAGAATAAGGGAAGGGCACAATAGAAAAATGCAATAGAATGGAGGCAGTTTGCCAGCATTTGATTGCAGGAATACTTTGTTTTCAGCGCTGTTTACTGATAGTGATAAAAAATAGGGCAAAAAATAATAAGAAAACACAATAGAATTAGGGTAGTTTTGTTGTGTTTTGGTGTAGGAATACTTTGTGTATTGCAAGGCAAAAGACAGCAACTTTTAACACTTCTGATTTTTTAAAATAGTGATGAGAATAAGGGAAGGGCACAATAGAAAAATGCAATAGAATGGAGGCAGTTTGCTTGCATTTGATTGCAGGAATACTTTGTGTATTGCAAAAGAAAATGCGAGTAAAATGCCCCATAAATATTGTGTTTTTATTTGTGGCCATCCCTTATTATCATCACCATGGGGATGAAAGGATTTCGACGGGGATTAAGAAGTATCATAAGCATGCGGCGGCGCTCGACCGCCTCAACAACGGGCAACCTAAAATTAAAGGACAAAAACGAAACTGTTCTTTGCGCTGCTTAATCAA
>JAFRLX010000072.1 GCA_017430965.1 Clostridia bacterium
AAAGCCGCGGAAGATTTTGCTTATTTATTCTTCTTAGCCTTCTTAATTTTAATCTCGCGTTTGAGCATATAGGGTAGGATGGCTTTGAGCTTGTCTTCCGCCTTGTACATGGTGGAGCACTCGGGGCGCTCTCTATAGAGGTGGATGGCATCAAACTCGCACTTGGTGGTGCACACGCCGCAGCCGATGCAGCGGTTTTGGTCCACAATCGTTGCGCCGCAGCCCAAGCAGCGAGAGGTTTCCACCTTCACCTGCTCTTCGGTGAGCAGCTTATAGTCATCCTTAAAGCCCTTCGGGTCAACCTTCTTGGTCGGTGCAGGCACCTGGCGTTTTGCGGTATCGTAGCTCTCGAGCACGATATTTTCTTTATCGAGTTCCACATAGTAGCGCGGGTTTCTGCCGATTGTCAGGGTGGATTTCGGCTGCACAAAGCGGTGGATGGAAATCGCGCCTTCTTTACCCATGGCAATCGCATCAATCGCAAAGCGCGGGCCGGTAAAGGCATCGCCGCCCACAAAGACATCGGGCTGCGCGGTCTGGAAGGTGAAGGTGTCGGCTTTTGCGGTTTGGTTGCGGTTGAGCTCTACCGCGCTGCCTTCCAAAAGCCCGCCCCACTCAATCGCCTGACCGATGGAGAGAATGACATTGCCGCACTCCACGCGCTTGGTTTCATTTTCATCATACTGCGGTGAGAAACGGTGCTCTTCATCAAACACACGGGTGCATTTCTTAAAGACAATCGCACTCACCTTGCCGCTCTCGTCCGTTTCGATTTCCTTCGGACCCCAGCCGCAGTGAATGGCAACACCGTCTTCGGTAGCTTCTTCCACTTCATCATCGCTTGCCGGCATTTCTTCCCTCTGCTCTAAGCAGAACATGGAAACCTCTTTGGCACCGCAGTGAACGGAGACTCTCGCGGCATCAATCGCCACATTACCGCCGCCGACCACAACAACCTTCTCGGCAATGTCATATGCCTCTTTTTCGGCTGCCGCGTGCAAAAAGTCTACAGCAGTGAGCACATCTGCGGCATCCTCACCGGGCACGCCGGCTTTTCTGCCGCCCTGCGCGCCGATTGCCATGTAGAAGGCTTTGTAGCCCTGCTCTCTGAGCGCATCTAAGCTGATGTCCTTGCCGACTTCTACGCCGCACTTGATTTCCACGCCCATTTGCTTAATGATATCAATTTCGGCATCAATCACCGCTTTTTCCAGCTTGTAATTCGGAATACCGTAGCGCAGCATACCGCCCGGCTCCGCGTTCTTTTCAAACACCGTGACATTGAGGTAACCCTTTTCCGCCAGGAAGAAGGCACAGGAGAGCCCTGCGGGACCGGCGCCGATGATGGCAACCTTTTCGGTAAAGCCCGGTTCGCGGTCAAAGACACCTTCCACCGTAATCTTCGGAATCACCTTTTTGGGAATGAGCCTTGTCGCATTATCCATATCCCTGTGCGCCAGGAAATTCTTGACATCGTCAATCGCAATCGGTTCATCCACCACGCCTCTGGTGCAAGCCTCCTCACAGCGCTTGTTGCACACATGGCCGCACACGGCGGGGAAGGGATTTTCTTTTTTGATTAAGGCAAGTGCATCCTCGTATCTGCCCTGTGCCGCCAGCTTTAAGTAGCCTTGAATTGCGATATGAGCCGGGCAGGCAGTCTTACAGGGTGCCGTTCCGGTTTCGTGAGTGTTGATGCGGTTCTTATCGCGATACTCTTCTTCCCACATCGCCGGGCTCCACTTGGTTTCATCCGGCAGCACCTGCTTGGGATATTCGATTTCACCCTGCTTGGTGCACAGCTTTTGACCGAGTTTGAGCGCGCCTGCCGGGCAGTGCTCCACGCACCTGCCGCAAGCGACACAGTTTTCTTTTTTCACCTTCGCCACATAGGCGGAGCGGGACATATTCGGAGTGTTGAACAGCTGGGAAGTGCGCAGTGCATAGCACACATTGACATTGCAGTTGCAAATGGCAAAGATTTTGTTTTGCCCGTCAATATTGGTAATTTGGTGCACAAAACCGTTTTCTTCACCCTGTTTGAAGATTTCAAGCGCCTGCTCCCTGGTCACATAGTGACCGCCTTTTTTGGTTTCCACAACATAGTCTGCCATGTCGCCGACTGCCACGCACCAACCCTCCGGGTCATCCGCACAGCCTTCATCATAGGTCTGCCGGGAATAGCGGCAGGAACAGGGTGATGCGGCATACTTGCCTTCGTATTTATCTAACCAATAGGAAATTTTTTCAACATCAATCGCTTCGTTTTCCATGCCGATGGCTTTTTCTACCGGGATGACATGCATACCGATACCGCCGCCTCCGGGGGGCACCATAGGCGTGACCTTTTCGAGCGGCAATCTGGTCATTCTCTCAAAGAAACGACCCAGCTCGGGGTGCTTTTCAAGCAGTTCCTTATTCATATTGGAGAACTCGCCGGAACCCGGCACGAACATCGGCAGCACCCATTGCTTTTCGTGCTGCGCGTTTTCATAATTCCACTCGATTAAGCCGTTTTCGCTCATTTGCGCGAGCAGGTTTTCGAGGTATTCATCGGTAAAGCCCATGTTTTGGGTCAGCTTTTTCATATCCGCCCATGTGCGCGGCACGCGCTTTTTCATGCGGATAGCGACCTCTGCCATTTCATCGGTCGGGCAAATCGTTGCCACTGCCCAATACTCGGGGTCCTGCTTGGTAATTTTCTGAATGCCGAGCACAATCGGGATTCTGTCGGTAATCAGCCTGCCGAGCTTGACAATTTTCTCGCGCATCGGCTCATCGTTGTAGGTCCAATCGGGGGCATAGTTCATCATTTTATCAGCCACGGTGTATCCTCCTCATCACATCAGGTTGCTTATGCTTCGTTTTTCCAGGCGGCTACTTCGGCTCTGAGCCAATCCGCCCACTGCTCAATCCCTTCGCCCGTTTTGGCGCAAATGGGAATAATCTTTGCTTTGGGATTTCTCATGTGAATGTACTCTTTGCACTTTTGAAGGTCAAAATCAAAGTAGGGCATCACATCAATTTTGTTAATCAGCACAACATCACAAACCGAGAACATCAGCGGGTATTTGAGCGGTTTGTCCTCTCCTTCCGGAACCGAGAGTATCATCGCGTTCCTGCTCGCGCCGGTATCGAACTCTGCCGGGCACACCAAATTGCCGACATTTTCCAAAATGGCAAGCTCAACATCCGCCGTTTCGAGTGCCTCCAACCCCTGCCTGGTCATGCCGGCATCAAGGTGGCACATCCCGCCCGTGTGCAGCTGAATCGCTTTGGCACCGGTGGCAGCAATGCGCTTGGCATCAACATCCGAATCAATATCGGCTTCCATAACGCCGATTTTCAATTCACCTTTGAGCGCCTCAATCGTTCGGGTCAATGTGGTGGTTTTGCCCGAACCGGGTGAGGACATCAGGTTGAGAAGAAAAATGCCCTTTTCTTTGAGCTCTGCGCGCAGCTGCTCCGCCTGCTTGTCGTTGGCAGCAAACACACTTTGTTTGATTTCAATAATTTTGACTTCGTCCATAAGTAACTCCGTTAAATAATTACCTTAAAAATATACATATATTTTAATATATGTGAGTTAAGTTTAGCATATTTTGCTATAATAGTCAATAAATAAGTCGAAAAAAGCCCGAAAGCACCCCGAAAGAGTCTTTTTGAAAAATTCATCAAAAAACACTTGACAGTCAGTTGAACTTGTGATACAATCACATAAACTCATAAATGCAGTCACCCATTCATGCCGGAAAGGAGGGATTTCAATGAAAGCAAGAATCACGAAAGTATTGCTTTTTAACGGGCTGATATTGTTGATTTGCCATTTTCTGTTTTCCCCGCACTTTGGCGCCTGGAATGTGCTGAGTGTCGTCGGTGCGCACCCTGCGGCATATTTGCTGTGCTGCGGCACCGTAGCGCTTATCGCCATCACCGGCAATTACCTGCTGCTGCGCCGCAAAAAAGGGCACGCAGCGCCGCTGCAAAAGGAAAAACCGGCACCGAAAGACTTTGCCAAAGCCCTGCGCAGCTATTACTACAAGAGCGAGCTGAGCAAGCAGATGAACAGCGCAATTTCTCAAATTGAGCGTGTCGGCGCAAAAGAAAACGGGCTGTTGATAATACTCGAACAGTATTTTGATAAAAATGAAATCACCTATCTCAAATTCCGCGAAAACATTGAGGAAGTCTGCGCGCTCTTTTACCAAAACACGCACACCCTCGCCAATGCCGTGGCAGTGTTTGATGAAAAGGAATACCGCGCCCTGCGCGCGGATCGCCTGGAGCTGGCGCCTGTTCAGCGCAGCCAAAAGGGGCAGTATTATGAAGAACAGTTTCGCCGCATGAACGCGCTGCTCTTTCAAAATGAAGAAATCATCACCACGCTGGATAACCTGCTGTTAGCGCTCTCGGATTTAAGCGCTTCGGCACGCAGCCAAAGTGAAAAAAAGCAAATACTTGAAGAAATGCGGCAACTGACCGCATGCGCAAGCCAATACAAATAGAGTGTCAACCGTAACACAAAAAAAGGAGACTATTATGGATAAGAAATTTACACTTTCGCTTCCCGATACAGAGAAAATGAAGGAAGAAATTCAAACAAAAACGGCTGTGGATGTACAAACCAAGCAAGCCATTTCTCAAACTTCACAAGAGCAGCTGCAGGCAATGCTGCAGCTCGATACCGATGATGCGGCACAGAGAAAGGCGGCGGTGGAAGTTGTCGAGAATTTCGGTGAAGATGCTGTCGTTGCCAGCAATCGCAAAAATGCCTTTTTGGCAAAAAGGATTGCCTCTTTTAAAAACAACAGCGACCAAACCGGTGTGGTGGCGAGCAATTTGACCCAACTGTCCGTCGCCATGAAGGACCTGGACCCCTCCGGCATCCGCTTTTCGGATGGGGTGCGCAGCAAGCTCTTTCACCCGGCAAGGAAATACTTTACCAAATATGAAAAAGCGGACAAAGTGATTGATGGCATTTTGGAAGTCATCACCTCCGGTGAGAAGCAGCTTAGAAATGATAACCAAACCCTGCTTTTGGAGCAGGAGGCGCTCGAAAACGAGACCTGCAAGCTCAACGAATACATCACCATGGGGCAGGAGTTTGATGCTGCGCTCACCGCCCGCATTGAGCAGGCAAAGCGCGATGGCGAGGATGAAAAGAGAATTGCTTTTCTGGAAAGTGAAGTGCTCTTCCCCCTGCGCCAAAAGGTGATGGATATGGGCACGCTCGCCGTGGTCAACTACCAGGGTATCGGCGCGGTGGAAATCATCAGAAAAAACAATTTGGAGCTCATCCGCGGGGTGGAGCGCGCCAAGCAAGTGAGTGTCAATGCACTGCGCGTGGGCGTGATGTGTGCACAAGCGCTCTATAACCAAAACCTGGTGCTCAAAGCGGTCAAAACCCTTTCGGACAGCACGGCGCAGATGATTGAAGCCAATGCCGCCATGCTCCAAAGCCAAAGCGGCGACATTCGGGAGCTGGCGACCAATCCGATGATTTCGGTGGAAACGCTCAAACAATCGTTTGAAACGGTGTTTGCCGTGTTCGATGAGTGCGAAACCTACAAGAGAAATGCCCTGCCGCAAATGGAGCAGATGATTGATGCTTTTGCGGGCCTCGCACAGGATGGAAAAGAGAGGTTAGAGCACATGCAGCAGGCAAGAATCGCATAACAAAACGGTGGCTGAAAACAGCCACCGTTTTAAGTGTTCAGTGTTGCCCCGGCAGTATTTGCGCTGCTCTTTCCCTCTCAAAATTTGATAATAAATTGCCTCGGAAGGTAGCCTTCCGAGGCAATTCATTACCGTTCATACATCTGCACCAGTTGTGCAATTTTCTTTGCCAGCTGCTTGGTGTCAGCGCCCTTTTTCATGCGCCAGCGCCAGTTGCCGGTGTCGGTGCTGGGGGTGTTGATGCGCGCTTCTTTCCCAAGCCCCAGGTAATCCTGCATCTGCGCCATAAACAGCGCTGCAGTCGAGCTCATTCCGCCGCGAATCATCCCTTGGCGGAAACCCTCACCGGCATTGAGCCCGAAATACTTCTTCGCCTGCGCCAGCTCCTTGGGCTTGGCTTCTTTGAGCCAGGCGGCAAGGGTGGTGTTGTCGTGCGTGCCGGTATAGCACACACAGTTGCTTTCAAAGCGGTGCGGCATGTAATTGCTTGCCTGCTTGCCGTCAAAGGCAAATTCGAGCACTTTCATACCGGGCAGCCCGCTCTCTTTGAGCAACTCTCGCACCTCATCGGTCAAGATGCCTAAATCCTCGGCAATAAAGGAGATTTGCGGGAACCAGTTGGTGAGGGTGCTCACCAGCTCTATGCCGGGGCCTTTGACCCACTTGCCGATTTTGGCGGTTTTTTCGCCGTAAGGCACCGCCCAGTAACTTTCAAAACCGCGGAAGTGGTCGATGCGCACTACATCGTAGAGCTTGCCTGCGCCGTCAATGCGTCGAATCCACCAGCCGTAGCCCTCCGCCTTCATGTAATCCCAATCATAGAGGGGGTTGCCCCACAGCTGCCCATCCTCACTAAAGTAATCGGGCGGCACACCCGCCACCTCAAGCGGGATGTTCTTTTTATCCAGCTGAAAATATTTCGGGTTTGCCCATACATCGGCAGAGTCGAGCGCCACATAAATCGGCACATCGCCGATAATGCCGATGCCGTTTTCCTTGGCATAAGCGCGCAATTCCTCCCACTGGCTGTAAAAGAGAAACTGCAGGTAAGCGTAAAACGCCACATCTTCACTCAGCTTCTCGCGGTACTTCTGCACCGCTTCGGGCTTGTGCAGGCGAATGCCTTCATCTTCCCACTCGGTCCAGCACTGCATGCCGAAATGCTTTTTGACTGCCATATACAGCGCATAGTCATCCAGCCACGCATTTTCTTTTTCAAACGCCGCAAACGCCGCGCGGTCTTTCTCAAACCCGCGCTCAAAGGCTTTGTGCAGCACCTTAAAGCGGTTTTCATAGACCTTTGCATAGTCTACCGCCTCGCTGTCCTCGCCCCAGTCGATAGTTGCCACTTCGCTCTTTTTGAGCAAGCCCTCTTTGATGAGCAAATCCAAATCAATAAAATAGGGGTTGCCCGCAAAGGTGGAAAAACTCTGGTAGGGGGAGTCGCCGTAGCTGGTCGGACCGACCGGCAGAATCTGCCAGTAGCGCTGCTCAGCCGCTGCTAAAAAATCAATATATTCATACGCCGCCTTGCCCAAGGTACCGATACCGTAAGGCGAAGGCAGTGAAAAAATAGGCATAATAATGCCGCTGCTTCGTTTCATACAATTCTCCTGTCGACTAACTAAATGGTATAGTAATATTATAAAGGAAATTTCCTCGTTGTCAATGCAAGTTCCCTCAGCAACCGGCAGTCGAAAAAAGTATGAACCGTTTCTATCCGTTACCGCTTCGCAGATTGCTTCTCGTTAATTTGTGCACAACACATCGCGATGAGTGCCCTCGGTGACATCAGATAACCCGCTGCAATAATGGCTTGTTGCATTTCAAACTCTACTTCTTTGGGCGTTAAACCGTTTTCTTTGGCAATGATTGCAAGTATTTTTTGATAATTCATCATTTCACCTCCGCAAAAAACTATAACAAAAGTCAAGAAAGAAATATGTCGAATAATAGCGATAATTCCTGAATAATAGAATTAATTCTATTATGTACGATTAATATTTTCCGTTATACGCGATATAATATCAAATATAATGGAGGTGAGCGCATGTTTGATGTACAGCATTTCTTAAAAGAAATGGGGCATAGAATGTACTTGCAAAGAAAACAATTAGGGTTGACGCAGGAACGAGTTGCCGAATTAGCAGATATTTCACCGCAATTATTATCCAATGCCGAAAACGGCATTCAAGTGATCGGTTCCGACAAACTCTATCGCATCAGCCAAGCGCTGGAAGTAAGTGCCGATTATCTTCTTTCGGGCAATTATTCCGAAAAGGATGCCCAAATTTTACAAAACAAACTGCAAGAAACCACCGACCAAAAGCGAGAAGCGATTGATAAAATCGCCGATATCATTATTAATTTAGATACAAATTGACTAAAGGGATGCCTCGAGACATCCCTTTTTCTTTTGCTTTTTATTGTCTGTCGCCTGTTGCCTGAACCTGTTGCCTTCCGGCGGGAGAGCAGAGAGACCCTCCCCTACAGTAAAGCGCAGCGGAATTTATTGGGGTCCCCGAAAAGTATTTCGCAGAAAACTTTTTGGGGAAGAGGACAAACAAACGCAATAACACTTAAAGGATTTGCTTGCAAATTCTTTCTGTTATGAAGTTTGTTTGGACGAGCGGGTGCCCCGCCCTCCACTTTGGCGCAGCCAAAACATCATTTGTGCGTAGCACAAGCATCATTGCGTAGCAGCATCATTTGCGCAGCAAACATCACTAAAAAAATCCGCCGCAGCCAAGCTGCGGCGGGTATTTTTTTATTCTTCCGCTTTTGCGGCTTCAATGACCTTGTCGGCAACTGCCGGAATCGCTCTTTCGTAGCGCACAAATTCCATTGTGTACCAGCCTCTGCCCTGGGTTACCTGGCGCAGCACGGTGGCGAAGTCGCCCATCTCTGCGGTCGGCACCTCAGCGGTGATTTCCTGCATGCCCTCTACCGGGTTCATGCCGAGCACTCTGCCGCGGCGCTTGTTGAAGTCACCGATGATATCGCCCATCACTTCATCATTGACATAGGCTTTGACTTCACTAATCGGCTCTAAGATTACCGGTGCAGCCTGCGGGATACCGTTTTTGTATGCCAAAGAAGCAGCGGTCTTAAATGCCATTTCGTTGGAGTCAACCGAGTGGTAAGAACCATCATAAAGCGTTGCCTTTACACCGACCATCGGGTAACCGGCAAGCACGCCCTTCTTCATCGCTTCCGCCAAGCCCTTTTCGACTGCGGGGAAGTACTGCTTCGGCACACTGCCGCCGACCACTCTCTCATCAAATTCAAACTCACCGTCAAACGGCTGGAATTCTACCCAAACATCACCGTATTGACCGGAACCGCCGGATTGTTTCTTGTGCTTACCTTGCACCTGCACCATCTTGGTGATGGTTTCTCTGTAAGCGACCTTCGGAATGGCAAGGGTAACTTCCACACCGAATTTGGACTTCATTTTGGAAACAGCCACATCGAGGTGCTGCTCACCAAGACCGGAAATAACCATTTCGTGAGTCTCGTGGTTCTGCTCAAAGTGGAGCGCGGGGTCTTCTTCACAAATTCTCTGAATTGCGCCGGAAGCCTTGGCTTCATCGCCCTTCTTGACAACCTTAATGGCTCTGGAAATCAGCGGACCGGGAACATCCACACCTGCGAGCACAAAGCCCTTGGCGGGGTCGGAAAGGGTGTCGCCTGTCACGAAGGAATCGAGCTTGGTGATTGCGCCGATGTCGCCGGCGGGAATGCACTTGCTGTCTTCCTGCTTGGCGCCCTTCATCACTACAATTTTACCCAAGCGCTCGCTCTCGCCGGTTCTGGAATTGTAGGCGGGAGTTTCGGGGGTAATCTTGCCGGCAACAACCTTGAAGAAGGAAAGCTTACCCACAAACGGGTCGGCAATGGTCTTAAAGACAACTGCGGCAAGCGGGCCGTTTTCATCGCACTTAAGCTCGACTTCGTTACCGTCTTTATCGGTTGCAACCTCCACAGCGGTGCTCGCTGCCGGGAAGAAGTTGACAATACTGGTCATGAGCATGTCGACTGCTCTGGTGGTCAAACCGTCACACGCGTAGACAGGGTAAGCCACATCATCAAGCATCGCCTGCTTCAAACCTTTGCGGATTTCCTCGGTGGTGAACTCTTCACCCTCGAAGAATTTTTCCATTAAATCATCATCTGCGGAAGCGACTGCTTCTTTGAGCACTTCCATCAGTTCCTCATATTGCTCAAACTCAGGAAAATCAATCGCTACGGGCTTGTTGTCGGCACCGTATTTGACTGCCTTGTGGGTAATCAGGTTGGCGTAGCACTCCACTTTACCGCTGCCGTCGTATACCGGAACCACGGCGGGGCAAATCTTCGTGCCGTATTTTTCTTTCAAAGCATCCAGCACTTTGTAGAAGTTGGTGTTTTCTCTCTCGCACTGGGTGACTGCGAATGCGCGGCTGGTCCCTCTCTTGGTAGCCGCCTTGAAAGCCTTCTCGGCACCGACACTCACGCCGGCGTTTGCCGCAAGCACAATCAAAGTAGTCTTCGCAGCGCGAATGGCTTCATACATGCCGCACTCAAAGTCGAAAAGACCGGGTGCGTCAATCAAATTCACTTTTTTGCCTTCATACTCAAACGGCGCCACTGCTGTGGACACGGAAACCTTTCTCTTCTTTTCTTCCGCATCACAGTCCATAACCGTGTTGCCATCGGTCACCTTGCCTAATCTGTCAGTCGCTTTTGCGATAAACAGCATGCTCTCGGCAAGAGTGGTTTTACCGCTTGAGCCGTGACCGACCAACGCGATATTGCGAATATCCTGAGCATTATATAACTTCAATAACAACGCCTCCTTAAAGCGAGCCGGGCATTGCCCGACTAAAAATAATAATATAAAACTATTTTATCATTATACCCTTTGCTTTTCAATTCACAATTAAGCACAAAAAAGCCCTTTTTGTTTGTGCAATATACCGTAAAAAAAGCAACCCGACCGGCTCGCAAGCACCCGCTCTCCTCCCTGTTTTTTTCACGGTTGCAATCGGCAAAGAGTTATTGTATAATAAGAATACTGATTTTTTGGGGGTACGCATGAAAAAACTCTGGGAAAAACTAAAAAAAGAATTTTTTGTCGCCGAAACCCTGCGCTACCTGATTATCGGGCTGTGCACCACTTTTTGCACCCTGCTGGGCGCCTTTGTGTTCAAAAAGATTTTTGCCGCTTCGAGCATCCCCTTTTTCCGCGATAATTTCGCCATGCTCAGCACCGCGGCAGGCTGCCTGATTGCGGCGATTGTCGCCTTCTTCGGCAATAAAATTTATGTGTTTAAATCCAAATCCTGGAAACCGCTGGTCATTATCAAAGAGTTTTTCGGCACGCTCGGCTCGCGCGCTTTCTCTTTTGTGATGCTGACTATCGGCATGGGTTTCTTTGTCGACCGCGATGTATTCCACTTTGTGCCCTTCGCCCAAAAGCACTTCGGCTGGGATGAACACTTTGCGCATGAGGTTGTTCTGTTCTGGGCGTTCCGCCTCATCCTCGGCGGTTTGGAAGTGGTCTTTAATTACTTAATCAATAAACTCATTCTCTTCCGCAAAAAGCGCTTGCAAGCGGAAAACCCGACAGAAGAAAATGAAGAAGTCGCACAACCTCAAGCAGAAGAATAAATTCTCAAATGACGCTTTCTCGGTGCCTCGCGAAAAAAATGGTTGACATATGCGCATTTATATAGTAAAATAAATTTCGCTTCATTGTGAGGCGAACCTATGGCTTTATAGCTCAGTTGGCTAGAGCATACGGTTCATACCCGTAGTGTCACTGGTTCGAATCCAGTTAAAGCCACCATACGGCCCGGTGGTCAAGC
>JAFRLX010000073.1 GCA_017430965.1 Clostridia bacterium
CCGAAAGCACTTTGTGTCAGTAGGCGTTTCCCGTGACGGCTGCGTTAAGGTCTACGGCTTGATAGAGCCTGAGTGGCGCGTGAGCGCAATTTGAGTGGTACCGCGGGTGCTGAAATTTGATTTCACAACTCGTCTCAAAGAATGCTTTGAGATGGGTTTTTTATTTTGGCACTCAAAGCTGAAGCAAAAACGCTTCAACTTTCGCGCAGAAAAGCCCATGTTCATTCTGCGGCAGAATAGCCCGAAAATTTCTCAAAATCTATCAAATATCAAATTTGAAGGAGAAAACAGAAAATGAGCGAAAATGCAGCATTAACCCAATTAAGTGAAGTCGCGGCAAGAATCAAAGGCACGCGAGAAATTATGGGTTGGTCGGCTGCCAAAATGGCAAAAAAGACCGAAGTGAGCGAAGAACAATACCGCGCGTATGAAAGCGGCGTGGCAGATTTACCATTCACCTTTATTCACAAGTGTGCATTGGCTTTCGGTATTGAAATTACCGAGCTTTTAGAGGGGCAGGGCGCGCACTTGTCTTCCTATACGGTTACCAGAGCCGGCGCGGGAAAAGAAACCGCGAAGGAAGACGGCATTACCATTAAAAACTTAGCCCATGAGTTTAAGCACAAGATTGCAGAGCCTTATTGGGTAACCTATGAGTTTTCACCCGAACTGCAAAGCAAACCGATTCACCTGACCAAGCATTCCGGGCAGGAATTTGACTTAATTATCAGCGGCTCGCTTAAAGTGCAGGTCGGTTCCAACTGCGAAGTGCTGCACGAGGGCGATTCCATCTACTATAATTCCTCAACACCTCACGGCATGATTGCCGTTGACGGCAAGGATTGCACTTTCTTGGCAGTGGTTCTGCCGGGCAAGGAGACAAAAGAAGAAAAAATCAGAGAAAGCATTGTCTCTACCCGCCCGAATGAAAAGCTGCTGTGCGAAGAATTTATTGAAACCGAAGAAAACGAAAAAGGGAAACTGCTTAACATTCGTTTTAAAAATACCCATCGCTTCAATTTTGCCTATGATTTGGTGGATGCTCTTGCCGACAAAGAGCCGGATAAACTGGCGATGATTTATGTTGATAACGACAAAAACGAGCGCCGCTTCACCTTTAAGCAGATGAAGCAGGAATCCAACCGCTGCGCCAATTACTTAACGCAGCTGGGCATCAAAAAAGGCGACAAGGTCATGCTCATTCTCAAGCGCCACTACCAATTCTGGTTTACCTTCTTAGCGTTGCATAAAATCGGCGCCGTGGCTATTCCCGCCACCAACCAGTTGAAGGCGCACGATTTGGTCTACCGCTTCAATGCGGCAAGTGTCAAAGCCATTATCGCCACGCAGGATGACGGCATTCCCGAAGCGGTCGAAACCGCAGCACTGGAATCGCCCTCGCTGGAAACAAAAATCATTGTCGGTGAAGACAGAGAGGGCTGGAATAACTATAATCAAGAGTATGCGCTCTTCTCTACCCATTTCCCGCGCAAGAGCGATACACCCGCAGGCGATGATACCATGTTCTTACTCTTCACCTCCGGCACCACCGGTAACCCGAAGATGGCAGAGCATTCCTATAAATATGCCCTCGGGCATTTTGTGACCGCCAAGTATTGGCACTGCTGTGAGAGAGACGGTTTGCACTTCACCATTTCCGACACCGGTTGGGGTAAATCCCTCTGGGGCAAGCTCTACGGGCAGTGGCTGTGCGAAGGCGCGGTATTTGTGTATGATTTCAACCGCTTCCATGCGGATGATATTATGCCGATGTTCCAAAAGTATAACATTACCACCTTCTGCGCACCGCCGACCATGTTGCGCCTGTTTATCAAGGAAGATTTGTCGAAGTATGATTTAAGTTCCATTCACCATATGACCACCGCGGGCGAAGCGCTCAATCCCGAAGTGTTCCGTCAGTTTGAAAAAGCAACCGGTTTGCAGATTATGGAGGGCTTCGGTCAAACCGAAACGACCTTAACCATCGGCAACTTAATCGGTTCGCGCACCAAGGTCGGTTCGATGGGCAAGCCTAACCCGCAGTATGATGTGGATATTGTGGATGAAGAGGGTAATAGTGTTGAGACCGGTGAAGTGGGTGAAATTGTTATTCGTGTCAATGACGAAGTGCCCTGCGGTCTGTTTAAAGGCTATTACCGCGATGAAGAAAACACCGCCAAGATTTGGCACGACGGTATGTATCACACCCGCGATACCGCTTGGAAGGATGAAGACGGCTACTTCTGGTATGTCGGCAGAACGGACGATGTCATTAAGTCCTCCGGCTACCGCATCGGCCCGTTTGAAATCGAGAGCGTTATCATGGAGCTTCCCTATGTGCTCGAGTGCGGCGTTTCCGCCGAGCCCGATGAAGTCAGGGGGCAGGTAGTCAAAGCGAGCATTGTGCTTGTCAAGGGCAAAGAGGGCACGGAAGAACTCAAAAAAGAAATCCAGAATTATGTCAAGAAGAACACGGCGCCCTATAAATACCCGCGCATCGTGGTCTTTAGAGACGAGTTGCCCAAGTCCATCAGCGGAAAGATTCAGCGAAACAAATTATAAGCGATTCGCTTACAATTTGTTTCACAAGTGTTCAGCGTTCAGTGTTCAGTTTTCAGCAGTGCGCTTTGCGCACATTTAAATATGAAGCGCTTTGCACTGCCACCTTTAATTCCGCATTCGTATTCCGAAATCCGCATTAAAAAAGTGCGTCAATAGCAAGGACATTAGACAAGAGTTTAGTACAATAACAGCATGATGAAACGAGTATATTTATTTGCCGGTCACTACGGCAGCGGAAAAACGAATATCGCAGTCAACTTTGCGCTCAAACTGCACCGAGAGGGCAAGGCGGTCAAGATTGCGGATTTAGATGTTGTCAATCCTTACTTCCGCACCAAGGATTCCGCAGAGGATTTAGCGGCGGCGGGGATTGAATTAATCTCTCCTGCCTATGCCAATTCCAATGTCGATTTGCCCGCGCTGCCGCAGGAAATATATGGACTGGTGCAAAATCGGGATTTTTGTGCTATAATGGATATCGGCGGCGATGAGCGCGGCGCTTTGGCGCTGGGCAGGTACCGCCCGTATATCTTGGAAGAAAACAACTATGAAATGGTGTTTGTTGCCAATTTCTTTCGCCCGCTTACCCGCACTGCCGAAGAAGCGGTTGAGGTAATGCGCGAAATTGAGCAGGCGGGAGGTATTCCGTTTTCGGCGATTGTCAACAACTCGAATTTAGGGGCGGAGACCACCGCTGCGGATGTCAGAGCCACAGCCGCACAAGTGCAAAAACTGCGTGAGCTGACAGGGCTGCCGCTGCTATTTACAAGTGTAAAGGCAGACTTGGCAGAAGCGTTTGCAGGGGAGAGTGTCTTGCCTTTGCAGCTACAAAAGAAAATTATTGATGAAGGCGATTTTGCCTGATGAAAGGGGATAAAAATGCCAAAAGTAAGCTTTAAAGAGGATTTGTGCAAGGGCTGCGGGCTTTGTGTCAATGCTTGCCCGAAACAAATCATCGAACTCAAAAAAGATGTGATTAACAAGAAGGGACATTCTCCTGCCGGAATCACAGACCAATCCAAGTGCATCGCCTGCGCATTTTGCGCCACAATGTGCCCGGATTGCGTTATCACGGTAGAGAAGTAAGGAGGTGCAACAATGAGCGAAAAAGTTTTAATGAAGGGTAATGAAGCGATTGCGGAAGCCGCTATCAGAGCCGGTTGCCGCCACTACTTCGGTTATCCCATTACCCCGCAAACAGAGCTTGCCGCTTACATGGCGAAGCGCATGCCGAAAATCGGCGGCTGCTTCCTGCAGGCGGAGAGCGAAATTGCCGCTATTAATATGGTTTACGGCGTTTCCAGCACCGGTAAAAGGGTGATGACTTCCTCTTCAAGCCCCGGTGTATCCTTAAAGCAAGAGGGTATTTCCTATATCGCAGGTGCCGACCTTCCGGCGCTGATTGTCAATGTGCAGCGCGGCGGTCCCGGTTTGGGCGGTATTCAGCCCTCGCAGTCCGATTACTTCCAAGCCACCAAGGGCGGCGGTCACGGCGATTATCACTTAATCGTTTTAGCGCCTGCTTCCGTACAGGAAATGGCGGATTTAACCGCGAAGTGCTTTGAACTTGCCGATAAATACCGCATGCCTTCCATGCTCCTTGCCGATGGCACGATGGGGCAGATGATGGAGCCTGTTTTGCTGCCGGAGGAAAGTGATGTCACAGTTGAAAAACCCTGGGCGTTGACCGGCACCAAGATGCAAAGAGAGCATAACATTGTCAATTCTCTGTACTTAAAGCCCGAAGAGCTTGAAAAGACCAACTTTGACCGCTATGAGAGATACAAGCAGGTCGAAGAAAACGAAGTGATGTACGAAGAGTTTATGATGGACGATGCCGAGGTGTGCGTTGTTGCCTTCGGTATTGCCGCAAGAGTTTCCAAGAATGCAGTTGTGGAAGCCAGAAAGCAGGGCATTAAAGCCGGTTTGTTAAGACCGATTACCCTGTGGCCGTTCCCGACGCAGGCAGTCAAAAAGGCAGCTGAGCACTGCAAAGCGTTTGTCAGTGTTGAGCTTTCCATGGGTCAGATGATTGAGGATATTAAGCTCGCGAGCGATTGTCAGCGCCCCGTTGTGCTGTGCAACCGCGCCGGCGGTATGATTCCTTCACCCGAGCAGGTATTGGAATCTGTCAAAAATGTAGCAGGAGGTAAAGCATAATGGTAGTATTTGAAAAACCGCATGCCTTATGTGATGTGCCGCTTCACTATTGTCCCGGCTGCACACATGGTATTGTTCACCGCCTTGTTGCAGAGGCAATTGACGAGCTTGGTATTGAAGGCACTGCT
This sequence comes from Clostridia bacterium, assembly GCA_017430965.1. Lineage (GTDB taxonomy): Bacteria > Bacillota > Clostridia > Oscillospirales > Acutalibacteraceae > RUG714. Next base: position 4,851 of record JAFRLX010000073.1, read on the forward strand.
ATCGGTGTAGCACCGGTCGGCTGTGCTGTTATGGCTTACGATTATTTTAATTGCGATATGGTAGAGGCTGCTCACGGCAGAGCGCCCGCAGTGGCTACCGGTATTAAGAGGGCATTGCCCGAAAACATTGTGTTCACCTATCAGGGTGACGGCGACCTTGCCAGCATCGGTATGGCGGAAACCGTGCATGCCGCGACAAGGAATGAAAACATCACCATTATTTTCATCAATAATGCGATTTACGGTATGACCGGCGGGCAAATGGCACCGACCTCTCTCCCGGGGCAGGTAACCCAAACCTCTCCCTACGGCAGAGATGTCACCACCGCAGGCTTCCCGATTAAGGTCAGTGAGCTGCTCGCCGCTTTGGATGGTCCTTCCTATATCCAAAGAGTGGCAGTCAATAATGTCAAGAATGTCAAGCAGGCAAAGAAAGCAATCAAAAAGGCATTTGAAAATCAGGTACAGGGGAAAGGTTTTTCCCTGATTGAGGTTGTCTCCTCCTGCCCGACCAACTGGGGTATGACACCGCAGCAGGCTTTGGATTGGGTAGAAGAAAAGATGATTCCGTATTACCCCTTGGGCGTGTATAAAGACAAAACAAGCGAGGAGGGCGAGAAATAATGACCAGTAGAATTTTAATCGCCGGCTTCGGCGGACAGGGTATCTTGTTTGCAGGTAAAGTGCTCGCTTATAAAGGGCTTGTTGAAGGGAAGCAACTGAGCTGGTTGCCCTCCTATGGTCCGGAAATGCGCGGCGGTACCGCAAACTGCAATGTCATTATCAGCGATGAGCCTGTCGGTTCTCCGATTGTGGACACACCCGATGTGCTGATTGTGATGAATCTGCCTTCTTTGGATAAGTATGAAAAAGCTGCCGAAAAGGGCGCAAAAATCTTTGTCGATTCCACATTAATCAGCCGCAAGGTCGAGAGGGAGGATGTCGATGTTTACTATATTCCCGCCACCAAGATGGCGCAGGATGCCGGCATTCCCACATTGGCGAATATGATTATGCTCGGTAAAGTCATTAAAGAGACCGGCGTGGTCAGCTATGAAGGGATGGAGGACGCTTTGAAAAAGGTCGTTTCCGCCCGCAAAGCCAACCTCATTGATGTGAACTTAAAGGCAATCAAAGCAGGTTATGACTTTAAATAATCCCCTCAATAGCAATAAACAATACCATCCCTTTGCTGCACACTCTGTGGCGGGTGGTATTGTTTTTTCGCTTTAATGTGATATGTTTTATGGTTTGATTATAATATTGACACTATTTTTTCAACAAAACAGTGAAAATGTATGCAAAATATACAAAAACCTACCAATTTCTTAGCCACTATTTCTATTGTATCATTATGAGATTTATTATATTATTTAATGGAATGAATGGTGTATTGAAATCATAAAGGTATGGTGATAAGGATGAAAAGGTTTTTCAGTATCATAACGGTGATTGCAGTAACATTTTGCATCTTTTCTGTCGGCTTTACTTCCTTTGCAAAGGTCGGGGCGACTCCTGATGCTGTAATTGAGAGGTTGAGCGATATTAACCAGGCGATGAGCGAGCAGGGGAAAGAGATAGAAGAAATCGCACATGCGCGCATTATTGTTAAATCAAATACAACCCCGACAGTGTATGGAAATGCCACCTATGTAAAGGGGTTTGAAAACTATCATTTTTTTCAATATAATACTGCCAGGGAGGCTGCACAGGCTTTGGATTTTTACCGCAGTGAAGAGGGTGTGGAGTATGTCGAAGTCGATCAACCGATTACGGCACAGGTTTATGAGCATCAGTATGGTGACTACATGCTTGGTACGCCGGAGGCAATGGAGCGCATAGAGGCGGATATACCAAATGCTGCCGACGTGAACTTGGCAGTGGTGGACACCGGCATTAATTTTCAGCTTTTCAGTTCTCCGTTCAGCTATAGAAACTATTCCAAAACAAGCAGATGTTTCAATTCCAATGTTAACACTTCTACCAGCGGCAGTGCGGATTCCGCAAATGACGACCAAGGGCACGGAACCTTTTGCACGGAAATCATTTTAAGAAATACAACGGAAAATGTAAAGATTACCGGTTATAAAGCTTTAAATTCCTTAGGAGCAGGGACAGCGGCAGATATTGCCACATGCATTCGCAAAGCGGCGGATGACGGTGCCGATATTATCAATCTCAGCTTAGGCGGCCCGAGAACAGACTTGCAATTAGAAGCCATCGATTATGCATACGACAAGGGGTGCATAGTGGTGTGTGCTGCGGGAAACGACGCTACCGATACGGCGCTGTATGCACCTGCCTGTTCGGATAAAGCTATCACTGTCGGTGCACTTGATAAAAGCGGGCATAAAGCCCAATATTCCAATTTTGGAGATGAGTTGGATTTTGTTGCTCCGGGCAGTGACATATATTTCCACGCGACCACAAGCGGTGGCGGCATTGTTGGCGGTATGCCTACTGGCTACCATAGCGGTACTTCCTTTGCAAGCCCGTATATCGCTTCGGAAATTGCCTTGCTTTTAAGTGCAAATCCCGATTTAACCAAAGAGCAGGTTACTGCGCGTTTACAGCAGGCATGCGTGCCCTATGAATCGCTTAATTATCAAAGCGGCATGATTCTCAGCGAACAAGACCAAGGCAGGGAATATGAAGAAACATATGGTTTGAGCACCATTCCCGACTCCGGTTTACTTGTCAATGCAGATGATTACAGTCAATTCTACGGCTACGGTATGCCGCAAATTGATGTTTTGATAAACAATATTTTGGAAGAAAAGCAACCGATTGCGGAAGTGGTGCCTTCAGTAGCACCCGGTACCTATTATGATACGGATGTTTCCGTTTCACTTTCCGCACCGGAGGGAGCGGATATCTATTATACCTTAGATGAAACCTATCCGACTGCTGCAGATGGAACATTATATACCGAACCGATTCCGGTAGAGGATTATCTCTCCTTACGCGCCGTGGCATATATGAACGGCGAGAGCCGTTCACAGCCGATAGGGGCTTCTTATACGCGCGCCGTGCATGCCGCGCAAGAAGATTTCACACTTTCGGAGGATGGAAACGAAGTGCTCTCTTATGACGGCACGCAGAAAAATATCATTGTACCCGAACAAATCGGCGACTCTACGCCGCATGTGTTCCGTTTGAATACGCCAAACACAATGCTTACAGGCTTGAATCTGCCGGATTCTGTTGAAACCCTGCATATCGAGAATACGGATAGTGTGGGGTATTCCGAACAGATTAAAGAAATTGTCGCACGCGGATTAAACACTATGACTTACGGCAAAATTGCTCCGTTTACGACGGTAGCAAGTGTCACTTTGCCGCAAGTGGATGTTTTTTATACAGTGAGTAAATATATTAAAGAACTGGATTTGCCGATGGCAAAAACCGTTATCTGTTCGGCTTGTGATAACTTGGTAAAGGCCAGTGTGCCGATGTTGGAAACCGTCAGTGCCTTAACGTTTTATAAATGTATTTCTCTGCAAGAGGTTTATGCACCGAATGTTACGCGTTTGGAAAGAAATGCGTTTAACAATTGCTATAAGTTAAGTAAACTCTATATTCCGCAGGTGACAAATGATAGTGAGAATATACCGACAAATCTGTTTGGAAACACCTATTATTTAACACAGCTGTATTTGCCGCATATACACTATATCGGCAGCGACTGGTTTGTCGGCAGCAATCTCAGTTACTTATATGCGCCTGAATTAATCAGCGCACAGTCTCTGCCACGCATTGAGTTTGCGGCAGAACCGGATTTTACGATGTATCCGTATTTGAATAGAGGAGAGGTGATTGTTTCTTCCGCCTTTTCGCGCTGTGATGTCACGAGTGAGAGAACCGTGAAATCTATTCAATTTCACACGTATCTCACCATTTACGGGACTCCGGGAACCTTTGCGCAAACCTACGCGCAAGCACAGAATTTTGACTTTGTTGCTTTACCGTATTTGAAGGCGGAGCCGGAACAGATGGGGTATGGCGCCGATGGCGTTATCGCTGCGGAGGTTCTCGGCTTTCAACTCAGCTATCAGTGGTACGGGACCAATCTGCGAGATAACCGTTTCGGCGTTCTGTTAGAAGGGCAAACAGCAGCAGAGCTGGACACTGAGGCGTATGATTATGCTTATTATTACTGCGTGGTGCATTCGCTCGATGGAGAGTATGTTGGTGAGATTGTCACGGGAGAAAACAATGGTGCGTGTTATGATATCAATCATGATAATGTAATCAGTATTGGCGATGTTGCTCACCTTTTGCAGTATTTGGGTGAGGCAGTAAGCGATGAAAATGCCGTATGTGATATAAATGGTGACGGCGTCATTGACATAGCTGATCTCTCCATATTACTTCATTCACAGATTTACGGTATCACGCTAACATGAAATACTGTCGATTTGTCGATTCATTTACTTCATGCTTGTGGAAAAAAGCCGACATAGGGGTCCCTATGTCGGCTGATATTCTATTACCACAGCAAGAAATGCATTAGGTGAGTCCCCGTAACGAAGTTTGGTTTTTGCGTTGTATTTTCATCCGCTTAAGTGATAAAATTTCCCTTGAATACGGCAAGTATGCAAGAAAAATTTTCTCCCTTATTCGAATAAAACTACTTAGCAAAAACTGCTATGCACCCTAAAATCGGCAGATTTTTTGTCAGAATAAAGCAAAATAGTCGCTTA